>JAFQEB010000030.1 GCA_017399225.1 Clostridia bacterium
CGTGGTCTCATGCGGTATTAGTACAAGTTTCCCTGTGTTATTCCCCACTGAGAGAAAGGTTGCTCACGCGTTACTCACCCGTCCGCCGCTAAAACAGATTCAAGCAAGCTCAAATCTGTCTCCGCTCGACTTGCATGTGTTAGGCACGCCGCCAGCGTTCGTCCTGAGCCAGGATCAAACTCTTGCGTTTAATCCTTTATGCTTAACCGGTCTCCCGGCCAAGTTCAACTCATTCGGAATTACTGTCTCTTGTTTGCGTTCTTTCTGTTCTGTATCGTTTTCAAGGTTCAGTGCTCACCCTCCGGCTTTTGGGAACCGCGCGAGTCAGCTTGTACATATTATCATTCCCCATAGAAATTGTCAACAGATTTTTTCAACTTTTTTGTGCTTTTTTCGTTTCTTTTGGGAAACACGAACTTTTGCACCTCTTTATCCGCCATTTTTCTTTCCTGCAACCCGAACATTCACATCGCAGCATCGCAGCATCCTTCGCCGCACGCATAGGCTGCTTCGTCTTCCATATGAAAAAGGCACGCCACTCCGAATCGGAGCAGCATGCCTTTTCAAAGCGACGTCAGTTAAGCGCTTCAAGCATCAGCTGAAGATTGGTCAGCGCTGTTGCGAGCTTTGCCTGATCCTCCACGATCACATTGCCCAGCTTCAGCTTATTGGAGTAGCCGTCGATGATCGCGTAAAAATCCACAAAGGTCTGCGGCGGGACAAGGTATCCGTCGCCGCCTGCTACGGTATTCGCGATCTCGTTGATCGCTTCGATCGCGCGGATATTGCCGCGGATCTTTCCCAGGATGGCGGCAGATTCCGCGCCGCCGCTCCGGCTGAGGGTATTGATGGAACCGATCGCCTCGTCGCACTCGGTCTGCATCCGGCTGATAAAGGTCGGCTCGCACTTGCTGCGGTAAGCGATCGCCTGACCGCCCACGACGCCCAGCACCACCACAGCGATAATCAGCGCTACAAGCACCACGCTGCGCACCCGCGCACCCAGCACGCGAGCCGGATTGCTCACCGTCACGTTAGGGCTGCCGGTATACTTGTTCTGATATTGGTTGATCATTTTCTACCTCCCCGCAGCTGCCCGATTGCCGCTGCGTCTGTTCTTCTCCGGCGATCAGGATATCCACCGGCCAGAATCGGCTATATATTATCACAAAACTCTGTTTGCGTAAAGGCGAACACGGATTTTCGGCCGATAATTAACAGAACTGTATAAACCTTTTGCCTCCCGGACATGCTTTTTTCATACAAAACGCCCGGAATGTCAAGGAGGAAAATCCCATGCTGAACGCTCTGGCGGCGCTGTTGGCAGCCCTGCAGCTCTGCGTCCCCGTCACCCTGCCTGAGGCAGTGCAGGCAGAAATGCTCAGCGGCAGGCTGCTTCGCTTCCATGTCGTTGCGCAGGATGACAGCGCCGAAATGCAGCGCATCAAGCTCTGCGTGCGGGACGCCGTACAAACCTGCTACGCCGCTGAGGCCAGGACGGACGAACCCATGCTGGCGCAGGCAGAGGAGCTTCTGCCGGAATTGACGGCAGCCGCCCTGGCCGCCGCCCGGCAGGAAGGCTTCGACGGGGCAGTCGACGTCCGGCTGGAGAGCACCGCCTTTGACGATCGCTGTCTGGGCAACATGACGATCCCCGCAGGCGACTACCCGGCGCTGATGATCCGCATGGGCGAGGCCCAGGGACAGAACTGGTGGGGGCTGCTGGATCCCGATCTGTCTTTACAGCTGGCACGCATCCCCTGCCAGGAGGCGACAGGCAGCCTGCGCTGGGATTGGTCGCTGGCAGGCTTTCTTTCGGCGCTCTTCGGCGTCAGAATGATGTAGGGAGGCGAGTGTCCGGATGCAACGAAAAAAGACTGTAAGCTTTCTGCTGCTGTGCCTGATCAGCCTGATCGCCATCCGCGGCGAGTGCGCGACCATCGTATCCGTCGGCAGCCGGAGTGAAAAGGTCGCCCTGATCCAGCAGCGGCTGAAGCAGTGGGGCTATTACGCCGGCGACGTGGACGGTCACTTCGGCCGGGGCACCTACAAGGCCGTGCTTACCTTCCAGCGGAATAACGGGTTGACCGCAGATGGACGCGTGGGCAGTGCCACCGCCTCGGCCATGGGGATCAGCCTGACCGGCAGCGTCTCCCAGCCCCTGTACCGTGAAACGGAGCTGTCGCTGCTGGCCCGGCTGGTCAACGGTGAAGCCAGAGGGGAACCCTACGTCGGGCAGGTAGCCGTCGCGGCAGTGGTGCTCAACCGGGTGCGGAGCGATGAATTCCCAGACACCGTCAGCGGCGTGATCTTCCAGCGCGGGGCCTTCGACGCCGTATGGGACGGCCAGTTCGATCTGACGCCGTCGGAAAGCTGCATCCGCGCTGCCCGGGACGCCATGAACGGCTGGGACCCCACCGGCGGGTGTCTGTACTATTATAATCCCTCCACCGCCACCAGCGAATGGATCCGAACCAGGCAGGTGCAGCTGTCCATTGGCCGCCACGCCTTCGCCATCTGAGGTAAATATATATGAAGAAATGGATCATTGCTGCCGCCGGCGGGCTGGCTGCGCTGGTGCTGACGCTCACCCTGACCGCACAGGCCCGGCGCGCACAGGCGGCGGAGCACACGCTGGCCGAAACAGTTCTCGCCTCGGTCGCCAATGCGGCAGAGGAGCTGCAGACCCTGTCCATCGCCATGGACAAGCTGCCCCTTACGACTTCCGAGACCCAGACCGTTTCACTGCTTTACCAGATCGTCCTCAGCGCCGATCACGCCCGCCACAGCCTCGCCGCACTTCCTGGCGCACCGCAGCAGCAGGCTTCCGCCCTGCGATACCTTTCCCGCCTCTCCGCCCGCGCAGGCGAGCTGCTCACCCGGATGGCGGGCAGCCGCCCTGTTACAACGGGCGAGCTGGACGACCTGGCCGCATCAAACACGGAGCTGCGCCTGCTGCACGCCGAGCTGGGCCTGGCTGAGGAAGCGCTGCTGGCCGGCCGCACACTGGCCGATGCGCTGCCGCCCACCGACATGGCTCCCGCGACCACCGCCGCCGAGCTTGCCCAGTATCGCGCGCTGCCCTCCGCCGCTATCGGCACCGGCGCAGCCATGCAGCTGGCCAAGGAATTCGTGGGCGAAGACCGGGTCACCGGCGTATCCCTGGCGCCTGGCACGACCGGCGCAGCGCCCACCTTCGGCGTCACCGTGCAGACGGCGGATGTGCAGCTCAACCTGGAGGTCTCCCAGCGCGGCGGCAAGGTGCTGATGATGGTACCGGAGTCCGCCGGGTTCCCGATGAAAAAGGATGTCGCAGAATGCCAGCAATCCGCAGCCGCCTTCCTTGCCGCGCAGGGCTTCGCCAGCATGACCCCCACCTGGTATCAGGTCTACGAGGGGCTCTGCGTGGTGACCTTCGTGCACGTCCAGGAGGACGCGCTCGTCTGGCCTGACCGGGTGCTGGTGCAGGTGCGCATGGACACGGCGGAGATCGTGGGGATCGAGGCCAGCAGCTACTGGAAAAACCACATTCCCCGCAAGCTGGGCAAGCCGCTCGTCAGCGCCCAGGAGGCACGTTCTGCCATCTCTCCCCTGGCGCAGGAGCAGAGCGTGCACCTCGCCGTGCTGCCCTCCGGCGGACAGGAGCGGCTGTGCTGGCAGTTCACCCTCACTCACAACGACGAAACCTACATCAGCTTTGTCGACGCCCTCACCGGCCAGGAGCTGCTGCTGGAAAAGGTGATGCAGCTTGAATACGGCGCAATACCTGCATGACTGGAGGTGCTGCAATGATCTACATCCAGCTGAGCAACCGGGCCAAGGTGACCATGGGCCAGACGCTGCATCTTGGCGCGGCCGCAAAGCTCATCGCCCCCAAGGGCGCAGAGGAGCTTCCCCTGCCCTGCCCGGAAAAGGAGGGCGTGTGGAAGCTCAACGCCATCGACGTCACGAAGGTCGTGCGCGCCGCTTACCCGGAGGAGGCCATCACCCTTATGGGGGCGGATATATGCTATGTACACCGCGTCAAGGCCCCCCGCCGGGATCTGACCCGCCCGCTGCGCACCCTGGCCGCCTTTCTGATCCTTTGTCTGGGCGGCGCGCTGGGGCTGGCCTGGTTCCATTCCGACGTGGACATGCCCGATGCGCAGTATGCCGTATACGAAGCCATCACGGGAGAAGACCCGCGGGATCCCCGGCTGGTCACCATCCCCTATGCCGTGGGCGTAGCGCTGGGCGTCGCCGTTTTCTACGCCCTGCCGGCCCGTTCCGCCACCACGCCCCTGGAGGTCAAGCTGACCGCCTATCAGGAGGATATGGAAAAAACGGAGGGCAAGGACATTGAATGACCTGCTTGCCGTCCTCATCGGGCTGCTGACGGGCGCGGCCATGTCCGTAGCGGTGAGCTGCGTGTGGTGCGTGCTGCTGATCCCCGCCCGGGTGCAGGACAGGCTCCAGGGCGCCTCCCCCTGCGTGCTGACCTGGGCCATCTGCACCGGGCTCATGTTCACCGCGCTGAACAACGCCCTTGGCTTCAGCCTGCATCTGCCCGGCTGGTGCGGTACGCTGGGGCTGCTGCTGGGCGGGATGTTCGTGGGAATGCTGGCCTCAGCCCTGGGGGAGATCCTGGAGGTCGCGCCCGTCCTCATGCGGCGCTTCCGCCTGGGCAACGTGTCCACGGGCGTCCGCTTCGTGATGATGCTCGGCAAGGGACTGGGCGCCGTCCTGGCGTCGCTGGCTTTCTCAGTATAGTTGAAACAGGAGGTATACCCATGCAGCGATACGGTACGCCGCAATTCATCCTCATCCGGCAGCCCCGGCCCGCGGACCGGGAAACCCGCTTCACCTTACCCCGCGACAGGAGCATCCACCGTCCCCGAAAGGAGGCTGACGACCATGTTTGACAAGAACGCAAAGCCCTCGCCCCTGCGGCAGGCGCAGCTGAACCGCTACGCACAGATGGTGGATCGCATTTCGCCCAAATCCCCCATGGCCCAGGGGCTGCTGCGGGCCTTCTGGGTGGGCGGTGTCATCTGCTGCCTGGGGCAGGCCTTCATCGAGATCGGCCTGGCGTGGCTGGATATGACTGCCTCTACCGCCTCCACCTTCGCCAGCATGATGATCGTGCTGATCACGGCGATCCTCACCGGCGTGGGCGTGTTCGACAAGATCGGCCAGTATGCCGGCGCCGGCGCGTTCGTGCCCATCAGCGGCTTCGCCAACGCGATGGTCTCCCCGGCAATGGAGTTCACGCGGGAGGGGCTGGTGCTGGGGCTGGGCGCAAAGCTGTTCACCATCGCCGGGCCGGTGCTGGTCTGGGGCGTAAGCGCCTCAGTCGTCGTGGGGATGCTGTACGCCGTTATCCCGTGGTAAGGAGGTCTTCATATGACGCTGAACCGGATCGGTAGATCCACCATTGTGCTGCCCGGGAGGCCCCGGGTCGCCGCAGGCGCAGCCATCGCCGGCAAAAAGGAAGGCGAGGGCCCGCTGTGCAGGGACTTTGACCTGATCATCGAGGACGACCTCTTCGGCGAGGAAAGCTGGGAGAAGGCAGAAAGCCGCTTCCAGTACACCGCCGCCGAGCGCTGCATCGCCAAGGCCGGCCTCACCGCATCGCAGATGGACGTTTCCCTGGGCGGCGACCTGCTCAACCAGATCATGGCGGCCTCCATGGCAGCAAGGGAGCTGCACATCCCCTTCCTGGGGCTCTATGGGGCTTGTTCCACCATGGCTGAAAGCCTGGTCATCGGCAGTATCCTGGTGGATGGCGGCTATGCCCGCCATACGCTGTGTACTGCCAGCAGCCACTTCTGCTCGGCAGAGCGGCAGTACCGTTTCCCGCTGGAATACGGCTCCCAGCGGCCGCCCACGGCCCAGTGGACGGTCACCGGCGCAGGCTCCATCCTCCTGTCTTCGGATGACAGGCTTCCCTGCCTGTGCCGCTGTGCCCAGGCGACCATCGGGCGAATCGTGGATATGGCCATCAAGGACGCCAACAACATGGGTGCAGCCATGGCCCCTGCCGCTGCGGACACCATCACCCGCCACCTGACCGACACAGGCCGCACCGCCGCAGACTATGACCTGATCATCACCGGCGACCTGGGGCGCGTTGGCCACGACGTGCTGCTGGAGCTGATGCAGGAGAGCGGCCTGCCCCTGGACCCGGCCCGCTACATCGACTGCGGCCTGGAGGTCTTTGCCCCCGGCCAGGATACCCATTGCGGCGGCAGCGGCTGCGGCTGCTCTGCCGTGGTGCTGGCAGGTCATATCCTGCGCCGCTTCCGGGAGGGACAGCTGCGCAGGGTGCTGTTTCTGGCCACCGGCGCACTCCTCTCCCCCACCAGCAGCCAACAGGGCGAATCCATCCCCGGCATCGCCCACGCCATCGTATTGGAGGCAGACGCATGAACATCCTCTTGAACCTGCTCAAGGCTTTTGCCGTCGGCGGCGCGATCTGCACCGTCGGCGAGCTGCTGGTGCTCAGAACGAAGCTGACCCCCGCCCGCATTCTGGTGGGGTACATCGTGGCGGGCGTGATCCTCAGCGCCGTGGGGCTCTACGGCCCGCTGGCCGATTTCGCCGGCGCGGGTGCCAGCATTCCCCTCACAGGCTTCGGTCACGCACTGACCACCGGTGTTCGCCGGGCAGTACAGGAGATCGGCTTCCTGGGCGCCTTCACCGGCGGATTGACCCACACCGCCGCCGGGATCTCCGCCGCCGTCTTCTTTGGGGCCGTGATCGCCCTGGTCTTCAAGCCCCGGCCCAAGCACTGACGCGCTCAGAGAATTCTAATTTGAATTTCAAAGCATTTCGGGTTGCAATTTTCCTTTGTTCAGTATACAATAGGCATGGTATCCTCTGTTCATATTCAATTCATTTTCTTCATACGGATTCATCAGGAGGTTTCACCATGCAGAACTACATCCTCATGACGGACAGTGACAGCGATCTGCCCTACGCCCTTAAGGAGCAGCTGAACATTCCCGTCGTTTACATGCCCTACACCCTGGATGGCAAGGAGTACTTTGACGATCTGGGCCAGATGCTGGATCACAAGTCCTTCTACGACAAGATGCGCGCCGGCGCCCAGCCCACCACCTCCGCGCTGAATGAGACGGTGTACGAGGAGTACTTCGAGCCCATCCTCGCCGGCGGTCAGGATATCCTCTTCATCGCCTTCTCCAGCCAGCTGTCCATGACCATCAACGCCATGCGCGCTGCGCGGGAGACGCTGCTGGAAAAGTACCCCGAGCGCAAGTTCATCATCGTGGACACCCTGTCCATCTCCGCGCCCCAGACCCTGCTGGTGCTCAAGGCCCACGAGATGTACAGCGCAGGTCAGGACATCGAGACCGTTGCCCAGTGGGTGGAGGACAACAAGCTCCGCGCCCAGGCATGGTTCACAGTGGATGACCTGAAGTACCTGCAGCGCGGCGGCCGTGTGTCCGCTGCCGCAGCCGTTCTGGGCACGATGCTGGACCTCAAGCCCATCCTGGTGGAAACCCGCGAGGGCAAGCTGGCTGCCGCCGCCAAGGTGCGCGGCCGCAAGAAGGCCATGGGCTACATCGTGGACAAGGCCGTGGAGAATGTCGAAGACCAGAAGGAATCTATCGGCATTATCCTGCACGCCGACTGCCTGCCCGATGCTGAAAAGCTGCTGAGCATGCTGCAGACAAAGCTCCCGGAGATGGAGATCCGCATTGAGAATGTCGGCCCGGTCATCGGCGCTCACGCCGGCCCCGGCGTACTGGCCTTCTGCTTCATCGGCAAGGAACGCCCGATCTGATAACAACATGAAACGACCTCCCGCTCATTATCGAACGGGAGGTCGTTTTTCGTTTACAGCTTGATCGGCATGGTCGAGAATGCCGCTGTACACAAGCCGACGCAAAACACGATGATGTCGATCCACCAGGGCAGCCCCGTCAGGTGCATCCCAACAGAAAAGATCACCTGAGCCACCGCATACCAACCGAATATCCGGAAATGCCGCCACGCAAAGGCCTTGCGGCGTTCGCTGCCGGCAGCCACAGCCTCCTCGTACTCCGTGCCGTTGTACCAGTAAACCTGCTCCGTCCGCCAGACGATGTATGCCAACAGGGCCACGTCCGCTGCGGTGAAGCTGAGCAGCACGCGCATGATCAGCCCGGCGTCCTCCAAAGGCAGGAAGGCAATGGCCAGCATGCCCGCGACGAAGCCCAGCATCCACCACACCAGGCCACGATAGCTTTTCTTCAGCTCCATGGGGACCTCCTCACATCAGCCGGTCGGCGTACCAGGCGGTCACGTCCCGGATGCGCCAGAGTTCGGACTCCTTCGACACCTCGCGCCACTGCGCCTCATACCGCTGGAGCCAGCGGAGCAGTGCCTGTGCCGTTTCTGTTGATTTCTCGCCCTTCAAAACCGTGTGGTACGCCACATCCCAGAGGCGAATGGCCTCGGCAGCATTCAGCCAGCGCGCGACCATCGGGCGAATGGCCGGAGCCAGGTGCAGGCTGCAATCCCGCAGGGCAGCCTCTGCCGTGAGGACGCGCTCCTGCCCGGCGAGGAAGCACGCTTCCTCCACCGGGGCCTGCTGCGGCTCGCCCCAGGGGTCAGAGAGCATCCCCTGCGCCTTGTCCTTATAGCGCACGACGTGCCACCAGCTGTACACCGGCGCATCCGCCAGATCAGCAAGGATGGAGACGATCCGGCCGCTGTCATCACCGTAGGTAAGGCGGGAGACAGCCGTCAACATTGCGTCCATTTCGGGCAGGGTGCCGTTCCAGGCGGCGCAGGCACCCATGACCATTCCCGGCAGGGAGAACCGCGGGTCGTTGATGTGTCCGTAGTCGCCCCAGTCGGTGTTCAGCAATCCGATTGCGCCATACTTTGCACCGTACTCGGCCATCCGGCGGATGTTGTGATAGCTGGTGCGGATGCGGGGCATCCACTGGTTCCAGCCGCTGACGCCCGGGCAGACGTACTGCCTGGCCCCGGCGGCCGCCAGGATGCGGGTGCTGTCCTCGCAGACGTCCGCTGCGTAGCCCCAGTTGAGGCAGATGGTGCCCTCCGGCAGCTCCTTCACCGCGTCGGCGAACTTCACCACGATGTCGCCCCAGAACATGGGCGTGCGGCCCCGGCTGACCACATGCTCGCATAGCTTCCTGACGAAGCCCATGTACAAGCCGCGCTCTTCCCTGCCCTGATTGCGGCCCTTGCCCAGGTCGAAGGTCTCGTCCGCACAGATGTTGAAGTAGGGCGAGCGGAACAGCGCCATGTACTCGTCGATCATGGCAAGGATCAACTTCATCGATTCCGGGTTCGTCGGGTCAATGGTATGGTGCGCCATGCGATTGGGCATGGTAGAGGGCATTTGATCACTGTCCGGGAGCTCGCACAGATGGCTGAAGCGCTTGGTGTGCAGCAGTTCAAACAGATGCCCGAAGGTGGAAAGCGACGGCACCAGGTCAATGCCCCGGCGGAGACAGTAAGCGTCCAGCTCAAGGATCTCCTCCGCCGTCAGGGGCGTGCCGGCAGCCTGATGCAGCTCCGGCAGGTCGCGGAAGAGGTAGGTGTGCTCCACATAGAGCTGCAGCTGATTCAGCTTGTAAAAGCAGCACGCATCCGCCAGCTGCTTGAGCCAGCCAAGGGTCGGGATGCGCCCGCGGGTCACGTCATGATAGAAACCTCGCGCCTCGAAGGCCGGTGCGTCCTCGATGGTCAGGGCCGGCAGCGTCCAGCCGCGTTGTCGGATGATCTGCCGAAGCGTCTGCACGCCGGTAAGGACGTCCGTCACAAAACGACCGGCAATCACCACACCCTCCGGCGCGATCGTCAGCGTGTAGGCTTTCGCCTCCATATCAGGGGCCAGACGCAGGTGGATATCGCCCTTGCACGCCTCGCCGCCGATCGCAGGCAGTGTCAGGCCGCAGGCGGCTTCGATCTCCTGCTGCAGCTGCTCAGCGGCAGTGCGCATCGGGCCCATCCAGGGCGCGTCCATGACAATTCGACCGTCGGGTGAAATGACAAAAAAGCCCTCGTCCATCCGAAGGCTTTTGGGGGGCGGCAGCAGATACAGCATGCTCATCGCTCCTTTGAGGGTGCTCAGGCAGTGGGCGGCGCGGTCTCCGGGTCGAAGCGCTCCAGCTGAATGCCCGCTTCACTGAAGAGCTCCAGGGTGAAATCGTCCGGGTAGCCCTCCTGGTACACCACGCGCTTGATGCCGGTATTGATAATGATGCGGGCGCACATGCTGCAGGGCTGATGGGTGCAGTAGAGGGTCGCGCCGTCAATGGAGATGCCCAGCTTGGCTGCCTGGATGATGGCGTTCTGCTCGGCATGGATGGCATAGCAGACCTCCGCGCGGGTGCCGGAGGCAATGCCCAGCTTGCGGCGGAGGCATTCGCCGCGCTCCTTGCAGGTCTTGAGGCCCGCCGGCGCGCCGTTATAGCCCGTCGTCATGATGCGCTTGTCCTTCACGATGACCGCGCCGATGGCCCGGCCGGGGGTGTTGCAGCTGGTCCAGGTGGCGATCACGTGGGCCATCTCCATAAAGCGGCTGTCCCATTTGTTCATTGGTATTGCACTCCTTTATCTCAGGCCGCGCCAGAGGGCGTCGTCGTGCCCGCCGGCCTGAATGTACTCGATGTATTCCTCATGCCCCATCGGGGTGAGATAGGTCAGGATCTGTTCACCTTCCACCTCGGAGGTGTAGTCGTAGACCGTGTGGTGGAAGCGGTTGGTGTCGATGGTCGTGATCAGCATGCCGTCCACCATTTCCGTTTGGGTGACTTCTTCGCTCACAGCGCGGCGGATAATTTTCAGATCACCACCCTCCCAGCGGTACAGGCAGGCCTCATGGCTCAGGCCCGCGTTGCCATTGGAGATGTAGGTGCCCACCAGGCCGTATTCCGGATAGAGGACGTAGTTCAGCAGCCCCTCCTCGATGGCCGTCTCCGGCACGAGGCAGTAATCCCCATCCCTGGGGTCATAGCGGTAGAACCGAGCAGAGGCTGCCTTGGCCCAGATGCCGGTGGTCACGACAATATCGTTGTAGCCATCGAAGTCCACATCCACAAACTCGATCAGCGGCTCCTCCAGGTCGGAAGTGAAGTAGATCTCCTGCCCGTTGGGCGCGATGTAGCGATGGATGCAGGGTCCAGGCCCGTCGCAGGCCAGGATCGTCGTGCGCTGCACGGTGTGGGCGTTCTCCATCGGGGTGAGCAGGCTGGTCAGCATGTAGCCATTATCCGTGCCGCACTGCACATAGCTCCAGCCATTGGCCGTTTCGCCCAGGATGCGCACCGGGGTTCCGTTCCAGGGGCCGGTGATGACCGTGCCGTCCATGGAGGGAGCACGTCTCAAGTTCGCCCAGTCGCTTTTGGGATTGGCCACCTTGTACCAGGGCGCACGGGGGCCGACGGCGTCTCTTGTAAGGTACTCGGCCTTGATGTAGCCGTTCACCGCGCCCACGAGCACCCGGGCCCAGCCGTCATCCATGCCGGTGACGGCAACCCCGGTACCGGTGTAGTACAGGCCCAGCGAATCAGCGACTGCAGAGGGCTCCTCGCGCAGGTGCACCCGGTCGGCGTCGCCGCCGTCGATCCGGTACAGGCCGTTCTCCGCCATTGCGTAGGACATGCACAGGGCCATCATCAGCAGGATCAGAAGCAGTTTCTTCATGACATATCACCTCAGGCAGGTTTTACCTATCTAACGAACGAAGCTGCCGCAATCCTGCCGCATATGAACTTTTTACATTATACTGCACCCGCCGGAGTGCTGTCAACGCCAAAGCGCGCATAACCTCACCTGAAGCAAGGAGGTGCTGCCGATGGCGTCGCTGAAGAAACAGGCGCTGACCCTGACCCTCGCCAACGCCTACACCCGGGCGCTGGGCTTTGTGCTGCGGCTCTTGTCCGCCCGGCTGATGGGCGCGGAGGCCATGGGCGTGATGGAGCTGTCCTCCTCGGCGATCATGCTGGCCATCACGCCGGTAACTGCGGGGATCCCCACCGCCATCAGCCGCCTGACCGCCCTTCCCGGCGCAGACGAAAAGGCGGTGCTGCGATCAGGACTCTCTCTGGTGAAGCGCCTGAGCCTTGCGCTGATCCCAGCCCTGCTGCTGCTCTCCCCCGGCATGGCCTGGCTGCTGGGAGACTGGCGCACGCTGCCGTCCATCCTCACCAGCGCCCCGGCGATCCTGCTGCTGGGGCTTTGCGCGGTCTACAGCGGCTGGTTCTGCGGGCGGGCCGATATGCGCACCCCCGCCTTCAACGAATGCGCGGAGCAGACGGTACGCTGCTGCCTCTCCGTAGCGCTGCTGCTTTGGCTGTCAGGCCGCAGCGCAGCGCTGACTGCCGCACTGCCGGGGATCGCGGAAATCGCGGCAGGCATAGCAGTCTGGGTTCTCTTCCGCCGCAGCGCGCCGCAGCATTCGGGGATGAAGGCCGATCCCTTGCTGACACGTCAGGTGCTGCACCTGGCCGCCCCCACCACCGCCGCCCGCCTGTGCCAGACGGCGCTCCGGGCCCTGAATGCCGTGCTGCTGCCGGTATGCCTGAGACGCTCCGGCCTCACGCAGGCTGCGGCCACCGCCCAGTTCGGACTGCTGAACGGCATGGCTATGCCCCTGCTGATGCTGCCGGGCATCGTCACCGGGGCCATCTGCACCGTGGCTGCCCCTGCGGTATCACGGCAGGAAAAGCAGCCCCTGCGACTCCGGCGAATCATGCGTCAGCTGCTCCTGAGCGGCGCAGGGGTCGGCCTGGCCGCGTCGGCGCTGCTGTTTCTGGGGGCGGAGTTCATCAGCACCCGCCTGTACACCGAGCCCGCCCTTGCGCCGCTGCTGCGCCTGATGGCCCCGGCGGCGCTGCTCACCTCCCTGCAGCAGGTGCAGTTCGGCCTGATCACCGGCCTGGGCCTGCAAAAGAAGGCCCTCGCGCCGACCATCACCTGTGCCCTGATCACCCTGGCATTCACTGCGGCGCTGTGCCCCCTGCCGCAGATTCGGCTCTACGGGGCAGCCGTCGCCAGCCTGGCCAGCGCACTGGTGCGTACCGTGTGGAATCAGGCGCTGCTGCACAGGGCTGTGGCAGGGCTGTCCCAAGCCTGTTCTTCCGGTGTATTCCGGCAGCACCAGCCTTGCGGCATTCAATCAAATATGGTAGAATGAAGCTGCATCATACCAAAGGAGGACTTACCAATGAGAAAACTGCTTGCCCTGCTGCTGTGCGCAATGCTTTGCCTGCCGGTACTGGCCCTTGCCGAGCCCGCCGTGGACACCTACACCGTGGACTTCGATGATTTCACCCTGACACTGACCGAATATGACGCCATCCAGCGCGCCCCCACCAAGGTGAGCGACGAGCTGCTGGCGATGGTCTACGTCAACTACGACGAAAGCAACGCCACCCACGATAACTTCAACATCGTGTGGTGCGATTACGACAACACCAGCAGCATCGCTACCTTCCCGAGCGCCGAAGCCTATGGCGAAGAACTGCTGAAGGCCAATGTGGCCGCCATGGAGAGCGTGGGCTTTACCGTTTCGAACGCGAAGCTGCTCCACGCCCGTGCCGAAGGCCCCATCGCAGCCTTCACGTACGTGACCGAGGTGGACTACTCCGCTCTGGGCCTCGACCTGGTTCTGACTCAGTACCAGATGCAGGTCTTCTACACCCTGGACGCCAACAACTCCTACGTCTTCACCTTCTCCTCCGCCACCCTGGAGGGTCTGGAAGTGCTTGCCAACTACATGGACGCCATCGATTTCAAGTAAGTTCTCTGCCCGGGACGGCGCACAGCTTTCCCGGGCATCTTTTTTGAAATTTTCATCAAAATAGGGGTTGACATTCCGGAGAAAATCATGTATCATATCTCTTGTCGCCGCGAGATACCGGCTGACACGCATGACGCGGGGTAGAGCAGTTTGGTAGCTCGTCGGGCTCATAACCCGGAGGTCGCAGGTTCAAGTCCTGCCCCCGCAACCATTTGGCTCAATAGCTCAGCTGGCCAGAGCGTCCGGTTCATACCCGGCAGGTCATAGGTTCGAATCCTATTTGAGCCACACG
>JAFQEB010000031.1 GCA_017399225.1 Clostridia bacterium
CAGCCCACCGAAGAAAACCGGGTGGAGGCCACCTGCGCCGCCGCCGGCAGCTATGACCTGGTTACCCGCTGCACCCACTGCGGTGTGATCCTGAGCAGCGATACCATCACGCTCCCCACTCCCGACCATACCTGGGACGAGGGTAAGGTCACCACCGAGCCTACCCAGGTTCCCCACGGTGAAAAGACCTACACCTGCACCGTCTGCGGTGAGACCCGTGTGGAAAAGCTGGAGCATGTCCACAGCTACACCGACAACATCATCCGTCCCACCTGTGAGAAGCCCGGCTACACCGAGCATACCTGCGCCTGCGGCCGCCGGTACGAGGATGACCATGTCAAGGCCCTGGGCCATGACTATGAGGAGGGCCTGTGCACCGTCTGCGGCGGCAAGGATCCCACCTACCGGCCTCCCGTGGAGGAAGCCGACCGCTGCGCCGGTGCCGACCGGTTCAGCACCGCTCTGCTGGCCGCCGACCGGATGAAGGAAAACCTGGGTCTGGAGAAGTTTGATGCCGTGGTAGTCGCTTCCGGCACGAATTTCGCCGATGCCCTCTCCGGCAGCTACCTGGCCACGGTGATGGATGCTCCCATCCTGCTGACCTATACCACCGATAAGGTCAATGACCCCATTAAGGAATACATCCGCGAGAACCTGATCAAGGGCGGTACCGTCTACATTCTGGGCGGCACCGGCGCAGTGCCCGAGAGCTTTGAGGACGGCCTCTACGGCTTCCGCGTCAAGCGCCTTGCCGGTGAAAGCCGCTTCGAGACCAACCTGAAGATCCTGGAGGAGGCAGGCGTAGAAGACCAGCCCATCCTGGTCTGCACCGGCCTGAACTTCGCCGACAGCCTGTCCGCTTCCGCCACAAAGCTGCCCGTCCTGCTGGTGTGGAATGAGCTGAGCAAGGAGCAGACGGCTTTCCTGGAAAGCCTCAGCGGCAATAAGATCTACATCCTGGGCGGCGAGGGTGCCGTCAGCGCCAAAATGCACAAGCAGCTGAGCTACTATTCCCCCGTGACCCGTCTGGGAGGCCGCGACCGGTTCGAGACCTCCGCCATGATCGCCCGGGAATTCTTTGAGGAGCCCACCTCCGCGGTTCTGGCCTACGCCTGGAACTTCCCCGACGGCCTCTGCGGCGGCCCCCTGGCGGCCAGCATGAACGCGCCCCTGCTGCTGACCATGGAAGGCTACGAAAAGTATGCCGCAGCCTATACCAAGGTCAACAGTATTACGGACGGCATCGTTCTGGGCGGCGAGAGCCTGATCCCCGAAACGACTGCCAGCCTTATTTTCCAGCAATAACTCCCAAAGCCAGCGGCTTCAAAGGCCGCTGGCTTTTCTTCTCACTTCGGAATCGTAATGGTCAGCACGATTTGACTGTCGGTTTCCCTCCGCTCCGACACGGCAGGGATCCCGGAAAGCTGTATTTTCTGCAATGACTGGGTCAGGCTGTTGAGAAAGGCACCCACATTGGCCTTTGCCCCCCGGTCCGGCTTCTGGCTGAGGAGGGCATCGATGTACTTTTCCGTCCGGGCCACACTCATGCTTTGCCGGACGATTTCCCGAATGGCGCTGAGCTTTTCCGGATCGGTGCCCAGCCGCAGAAGGGCCCGGGCATGCCGTTCCGTCAGCTCCGCCTCCCGCAGTGTGGCCAGGATGATATCACTGTGCCGCAGGATCCGCAGCTTATTGGCAATGGCGCTCTGGCTTTTTCCCAGCAGACGGGCGGCCTGCTCCTGACTCATGGCGTAATCCGTC
>JAFQEB010000032.1 GCA_017399225.1 Clostridia bacterium
CGGGGGGAAAGCAAAATGGTGCTTTCCCCCCGGTCCCCCCTCTTTTCCCTATGAGTTGTCCGCTTTGCGGCTGCGGTGCTGGGCGGCTCGGGTTGCAGAGGGTTTCTCTGAATTTCCGCTTTCAACGGAAGAAACCCTCTGCAAATTCGCCGCTACAGTTCCTTTGCGGGCTGTACTGCAGCCGCTGAGGGCTGGGCCGTTGTATGGTGTTGTGCTTTTCTTTGCTGGCCGCGGCTTAAGGCGGCCAAAAGGCTCCCTCCGGGAGGGAGCTGGCATTCGGCGTAGCCGAATGACTGAGGGAGCACGCGCGAGTTGCTTTACACGCCAAGCCGCAAAATACTCGTATTCAGCAAATTCAAGTTCGCCGCTCTCATGCAGTCACAACCACACAAAAACAGCAAGCCATGCAATCTGTACGGCTTGCTGTTGTATACTGACGCTTCAATTTGCTCCAAGCCTGTCAGGGCTTGTCGATCACGCGGATGCTGGTGATAACGGGCTGGTTTTCCGGCAATACGCTGCCGTTATCGTCGACCACGGGGGTGTTGGTGCAGATCGCGTCTACGACCTCCATACCGGTCAGTACATGTCCGAAGGCGGCGTACTGGCCATCGAGCCACGGCGAGGTCTGATGAATAATAAAGAACTGGCTGCTGGCGGAATCCATCGGATAACTCCTCCGGGCCATGGAGAGCACACCGCGTTCGTGTTTGATCGGGTTGTCCCAGCCATTGGCACTGAATTCCCCTTTGATGAAATCCGGCGAACCGCCGGTGCCATCGCCGTTGGGATCACCGCCCTGCATCATGAAGTCCTCAATGATCCGGTGGAAGGTCAGCCCGTCGTAGAAGCCCTCGTTGGTCAGCTTGACAAAGTTGGTGACGGTGATGGGTGCGGCATCTGCATCCAGCTCAGCGGTGATGACGCCGTAATCCGCCACGGTGATCTCCACATAATGCTTGCCGGAGAGGTAATCGCCATCTTCCTTGTTCCAGCCGTTGAGCAGCACGGTGCCGACGCCCAGCATGGCCAGCGCCAGCACGATCACCAGCGCAAGGATGGCATAATGCTTCTTTCCAGGCTTTTTGCCGTTGCCGGATACGGGTCGTTTGGTACTCATTGCAAAACCTCCTTAAAGGGTTGGTCGGATGATATCATGCTTATGTGAAATCCCGGTGAAGCGGATGGCCGAGCAGCAGGCTTTCGCCCTCCGCGCAAAGCGGGGTCATCCTGTCGTCCCGGATGAGGTATGCCTCGCCGTACAGCCGGGATTCCTGTGCCTGCTGCAGGATGTAGCTTCCGTCCGCCAGCGCGATGAAGCAGCGTCCCCGGCTGTCCCCGAAGGTGACGTCCTCAAAGAGGCGCAGCCCGTCCAGCACATTATCCCGGACCATGTGATAGTGGGGGAGGACGTTCACGTCCGTCAGCCCCAGGCCGGGGATGAACCGCTGATAGGCGGGATCGGTCGCCTCGCCGGCTTCCTCCGGCTGGGCATAGACCGTATCTGCCGCGTTCATGCTGCCCGCGCTGACGCCCATGATGACGCCGGGGTAGCCCGCCAGCAGCTTGCGCAGGCCGATCTGCTGAAAGAACTCGTTCTGCGTGGGCACATGCCCGCCTGCCAGGAGGATCACGTCGCTGTTGGCTACCAGGTCGGCAGCGTGTGCCTGGTTACGGCTGTCCAGTACCTGTACGCCGGAGAAGGCCATGCCGTGCCACGCGAAGCATCCGGCGAAGGTCTGCGCCATTTCATCGTTGCGGGCGTGATCGTCCTTCCAGGCTGCGATGGCCAGGAAGCGCCCGCCGGGCCGGATGAAGCGCCGCAGATTGGCGACGAAAGCATTGCGTTCAAAGTAAATGCAGGGAAGGTCGCACCCCGCAGGGACATTGTCCTCGCAGGGGCTGGAGGTCAGGAAAAGGGTCATTGCGTCGCTCCCTTCCGGCTGTTTGTTTGATTGTAGCCCTTTGCCGGGGGATTGTCAAGGCAAAGGCGCCGGTGTATAATGAAAAGCAGCGTGAATACCCCGTACAGCTGAATTCTGATCTGAGGAGGTTCCCATGGACAAGACCTTCCATATGGGCAACCGCGAGCGCTTCTATGCTGCGATGAAGCCCGCGTCCCTGTTGGTGATGTTCTCCGGAGAGGAGATCCGCAAGACCAATGATGAATACTGGCCCTTCTTCACCGACCGGAGCTTTTATTATCTGACCGGTCTGAACAGCCGGGACTTTGCCCTGCTGGCGGCAAAGGACGCCTCCGGTGCGGTATCGGAGCGCGTCTATATCCTTCCGCCGGATCCGATGGCGGAGCGCTGGACGGGACGGCGCATCAAGCCCCAGGAGGCCGAGGCGCTTTCCGGTATCCGGGATGTGCGCTTCGTCGACCGGTTTGAAGAGGATCTTCATGCCCTGTGCGCCGGCGGACACTATTCCGCGGGCACCAACGAATTCGGGCAGATCTACCTCGACCTGTTCCGCGCGAGCCCGAAGGACATTGACCGCCCGGCCCACAAGCTCCTGCGGCGTATCCGGACAGATTATCCCTACCTGGCGGTCGAAAATGCCAATGCCATCCTCCGGCGGCTGCGGCTGATCAAGCAGCCCTGCGAGATCGAGGCCATCCGGCGGGCGGAAAAGGTGACGGGCGAGGGCATCCTGGCGATGATGAAGGCCAGCCGGCCCGGCATGTACGAATATCAGTACAAGGCGGAGTTCGACTATGCTCTCAGCCAGCACAGTCCCTGCGGACCGGGCTTTCCGTCCATCATCAGCGCGGGGCCGAACAATTTCTGCATCCACTATTACAGCTACACCGGGCAAGCCCATGACGGGGATATGATCCTGTGCGACGTGGGCGCCCAGCATGATTCCCTCATGACGGACGTCAGCCGCGGCTTCCCCTGCAACGGCAGGTTTTCCGAAAGGCAGAAGCTGCTGTATAACTGCGCCCTTGCCACCTCAAACCACCTGTTCTCCATCATCAGGCCCGGCTATTCCATGGCCGAGGTGGATGGGGAGATCCGCCGGTTCAACGCCCAGCTGCTTGTGGATGCGGGCGTGCTGGATAAGGCGGAAAACGTGGGGCGTTACATGTGGCATGGCGGCGCGCATCATGTGGGCTACGACGTGCACGATGTGGTGGCCCGGCCGGAGAGGGTCGCGCCGGGGATGGTGTTCTGCGTGGACGTGGGTATCTACCACGAGGCGTGGGGGATCGGCTTTCGGCTGGAAGACAACTGCCTTGTGACCGAAACCGGCTGCGAGAACCTGTCCGCAGCCATCCCCCGCACGGTGGAGGACATCGAGAATGTGATGCGCAAAGGCTGATATGCGCTTATGCGTTTTCGCTCCGGCGGATCTCCTCCAGCACGTCGCCCAGGGGCGTGAAGTCCTGCGGCTGTTCCCCATCCTCCGGCCAGGGGGAGGGCGGAACCTCCTCCTCCGGGATCGGCTGCGGGGGAATGTCCTCGATGGACAGCTGCTGCGTCCGCTTCGGCACGGACTTCTTTGCCTTGGCGGGCGCGCGCTGCACGCACTCCGGCGGCAGGACGACATCCTTCTTTTTCCCGATCTTGTCGCGGATGAAGCCGAGCGCATCCTCCCATGTGAAGGGGGTGCAGGGCACGCTCAGCCGCAGCCACCATTTGGGGGCGTAGAGCAGCAGCATCGTCTTTTCCGGCCACAGCTGCACCCGGCGGATCTCCTTCCAGCTGATCTCCCGGGAGGCGATGAGTACCATATTTTCATCCCCCATGCTCTCCATGAGCCTGGGGGATTTTAAGCGCAGCAGCAGCTTCAGGGGCGTGGGGGAGGACAGGTATTGCTGCACATGCACCCCGGTGGCGTCGACGACGCAGTCCAGCAGGTCGTCCCCCTGCAGGATGAACACCAGCAGGAGGATCACCAGCAAGCCTCCCAGCAGCCCCAGCAGGGCGGGCAGCAGCCCGCCGGAGAGCAGCATGAGGGCGCCGTTCAGCCCGCCCAGCAGGCCCTCCAGCACCACGGTCATCGCCAGCGTCGTACCCAGCACCGGCAGCACGATGCGCATCACGCTGTTCCAGCACATCCAGTCCTTGACGGGGGTGTGATCCACGCACCAGGCCAGGCGGACGGTGCTGGCGGGCAGCTTTGCGCCGCAGTCGGGGCAGCGGTCGCGCACGGGCATGTCCCGCCCGCATTTTTTGCAATAGGAAGTCAGGGGCAGGGTCTTCGACCCCCTTTCAGATATTCTTTGGCGATCATTTGCCGCTGAGCAACCTGGTCAGCGGATGGCGGTAGACCTCGATGGCCTTGACCGGGCACATCTCCTGGCAGCAGTAGCAGCGGATGCACTTCTTATAATCGTACTTTGCCTTTTTGCCCTTGCCGGAGCGCACGGCCTTTTCGGGCACGGGGCAGGATTCCTCGCACACGCCGCAGGCGATGCACTTCTTCATATCCGCCTTGGGGCGGTGCTGCAGGAAGGGAAGGAGGGGCATGAAATTGAACAGGAAGCCCTTGCGGATCACGCCGCGGAAAACGTCGAAATCCGGCTTGCCGAATTTCTCCTGCGCTTCTGCGAGGGTCAGGGCGGCGTCGGGGGTGAGGATCTGAATGGCCTCCGCATCCATCACGCCAAGGCCCGCCTTTGCACCGCTGACGCAGGTGGGGATGGCCTCGGGGCTCAGGTGAACGAGGGCGGCAAAAACGGCGTCCAGCGCCACGGGATCCTCGGAGAAGAGCAGCACGTTCATATTCACCGGCGTGCCGGAGGAGGGGCCGTTGCCCTCCATGGCCACGATGCCGTCCATGATGTGCAGCCGGGGGCGGATGCAGCGGTTGAGGTCGACGAGCATGTCCGCGAACACGTCGCTGTTGGGATAGGCGGCGTGGCCTGTGGCCTTGTTCACGCCGGTGATGCAGCCGTAGAGGTTCTTCACCGCGCCCGTGATGCGCTCCAGCGCGTGGGTCTTCATTTTACACACGTTGATCAGCGCGTCGGCCTCCTGTACGCCCTTGCACAGGTAGAAGGACTTGGCGGTGTGCCCCTCGGGGAAGGAGACGACGTTGCCGGAGGCAAAATCGGCCTTGGCGACCTGGTACTTTTCAGCGGCCTCGGCAATGCCTGCGCCTTCGGCGGCCTTGTCCGGCGTGGTGGTGGGGTTGCCGGGGCTGTCGCCGTAGCTGAGATGCTCATAGCCTTCCTCCCGGAGCGCACGGCAGAGGGCGGAGAACACGGCCGGATGGGTCGTGATGGCCTTCTGGGGCAGCGCGCGGGCCAGCAGGTTCGGTTTGAGGAGGATCTTCTCTTCCTTCCGCACAAAACGCTCCAGGCCGCCCAGCAGCCGGAGTCCCTCCCGGACGGCCTCGTCCACCCGGGACTGCTCATAGGTATCAATGGGGATCAGTGCTACAACATGCCTGTCCACAGTCATGCCCTCCTGATGATCAAGTATGACACTCATTATAGCACAGGCCGGGCAGGTTTGCAATTTATGTTCGGCGGCGGCTTCTGTGAAAACAGGGGGGGATGAGGGGCTGTGCCGGACGCGCTTACGGCAATACCGTAAAGGGCTCAAAGCTGCTGCGGATGAAATGCCCCTGATCCCGCCCGCAGGTGTCGCAGGCATGGGGGGCCTCGCAGCCGTAGTGCAGGTGTCCGCAGGGCAGGCAGAGCCAGCCGGTGCGCGTGCTGCTGCGAAAGAGGGAACCATCCGCCAGGGCGCTTGCATACTGCTGGAAGCGCCGGGCGTGGAGCAGCTCCGTTTCTGCGATGCGGCGGAAGGCGGTGGCGATGCGGGGATAGCCCTCCTCCCCGGCAATGCGGGCATAGGCGGGGTAGAGCTTGCAGGACTCGTCGTTTTCACTTTGCGAAACTGCGGCGAGGATGGCCTCAGGCTCCCGGGGCAGGGGAATATCCTCCCCGGCGGGATCGATGCGCGCGCCGCCGTAATGGCACAGCAGCCCGTGGAAGATGGCAGCGTGCTCCTTCTCCTGGGCGGCGGTGAAGCGGAAGGCGTGGGCGATGACGTGCAGGCCGGCGGCTTCCATTGTTTCAGCGGCGGCAAGGTACTGCCTGCGGGCCTGGGATTCGCCCTGAAAAGCGCTGCGGAGGCTGGCATAGGTGCGGCTGGCTGAAAAGGGCTGGAGCGGAGTGTTTGTCGACATGGGGGCTTCTCCTTTGCTTTGTTGCTGGAATATCGCCTGGCTATTGTATCCCGGAGGATGGCGCTGCCATTCGTAAAGATTTACACCAATGTTACGAAACGGGGTTGAGATTGCAGGGAATTTACGATATAATGAAGATATGCCTGACAAGCAGAATTTATGGCCCGCTGTGCAGCTGATGCGCAGGGCTTCAGCAAAGGAGCATGAGCCTTGGACGACATGTTCGATATGAATCAGAAGGATCAGGAGCAGACCGTGCAGGCGGAAACGACGCGCGTGGAGCCGGTTGCGGCGGAGGAAACGAAAACCGCCGGACGCCGCCGCAGGACGGAGCGTAACCGGGAAAGCTACAACGAAATGGATATTCCGCTGGAGGACGACGATCAGACGCCGGAGGCAGAGGTGCCTGCGGCGACCATCGGTATGCCCAGGACGACGGCTGCAGCGGCCAATGCGTCCTTCGGGGAGACCCGCAGGGCAGCCCCCGCGCCGGCAGAAACCAATGTGGTGCCCCGCCTGCAGACGAAGTACAACCCTGTCGTGCCGGGCAGCGTGCCCTCCCAGGGGGTGCCCCGGCCTGCCAACGGCGGCACGCAGCAGGTGCGCCGCCCCGTGCCCAAGGTGAATACGGGCACTGTGCGCCGCCCGGTGAATGCGGAGGGCTATACCCCCGTGGAGCCCCTGGGCCGTGGCCGCGTCGGCCGCGCCGATCAGGAGCTGCGGGAGCCCCAGCAGCGCCGTGCCGTGCCTCAGCTGGACGACGGGGACGAGTATGAGGAGGAGCGCCGCGGCGGCAAGGGCCTGCTGATCGGCGTGATCGCGCTGCTGGTCGTGGCGGCCCTGGTGCTGGGGATGCTGCTGATCCCCGCCGACATGCCGGGCCCGCTGGGTGACCTCAAGCGCAGCGTGACCGGATTGCTCGCGCCCGCGCAGAATATCCAGGCGCCTGCCGCTGCCCAGGGTCTGACGGCCTTTGTCTCCCAGGATCTGGTGCCCTATGAGATCACCTTCAATGTGACGACCAATACCTCCGCCCATGACGTGCGCATAGTCGACGCGGCGGGGAATGTCCTGCCCACCACGACGCTGATGAAGAACCCCTTCACGGAGAGCGCCACGGTCTGGGTGCTGAATATGGTGCTTGAAAATGAATACCAGGGCACTGTTCAGGTGCAGATCAACGATGGCGAAAGCTGGCTGGATACCGAGTTCCGGCAGCTGCTGACCATCGACCAGGACACGAAGCTCAGGATTTCCGAGGTGCCCGCCGATAAGCTGCCTGACGTGACAGCAAACGGCAGCAGCCCGGTCGACCCGCTGACCGCCGACTCCAGCAAGGAGCCGACGGTCAGCCCGGCTATGGCTGAAACGCAAGCCCCGACGGATCCGGCAGGCCTGCTGCCTGACGCGGTGGTGATCGACCTGCCCGGCGGCGCAGCGCCTGCGGATGCCGTGACGGATGCGCCCGCCTGGACGCCCGAACCCGCACAGCAGCCCACGGCGACCCCCACCCTGGCCATGACCCCCACGCCCACCGTGCGCATCACGGCGGAGCCCACGGCGGAGCCCACCGAGCAGCCCACCCCCGAACCCACCCCCGAACCCACGCCCGAGCCCACCGCGACGCCCAAGCCCACGGCAGTGCCCACGGCAAAGCTGGAGGCTGCGGCAGCGGAGAGCGCAGATCCCTCCCTGATCGCGGTGGAGAAGGTCTACAACGGCTCCAAGCAGGTGGACAGCTACCAGCGCAATGAGAAGAGCATCATCAACATGCCTGCAGGCGAGAGCTACCTGACCCGCCGAAACGGCGTGTTCACCTTCCGCGGCAATGCCTTCCGCCAGAACGGCGCGGTCGGCACCATTGCCGAGCCCACTGAAATGACGGAGCTGTGGCGGGCGGAGGCAGGCAAGCTGGAGATCAAGTCCCGCACGCTGTACGGCTTCGGCCCCTATGCCCAGCCCGTTATCGTCAACTGGACGACGGAGATGCGCAAGGCCATGAAGCTGGATGAGAGCCGCCTCAACCAGTCCGCGATGAAGGAGGTCATCATTGCCGGTCAGGACGGCAAGATCTACTTCCTGGATCTCAAGGACGGCAGCGCGATCCGCGAGCCCATCAACCTGGGCTATGCCATGCGCAGCACGCCCTCCCTGCATCCCCTGGGTTACCCGATCATGACCGTGGGTCAGTACAGCAACAAGCTCCCCGAAAAGACCGGTAAGACCATGGGCCTGTATTACTTCAATATGCTGGACTGCGAGCAGGTGCGCCTGATCGACGGCCTGGACGGCGACCGCGACCGCCAGTACTACAACGTCGGCGCGTTTGACACCTCCGCGCTGTTTGACCGCAACTCCAACACGCTGATCGCCGTGGGCACCAACGGTCTGCTCTATACCGAAAAGCTGGACACCGTCATTTATCAGGCGGAGGACGGCGGCATCGGCAAGTTCGTCTTCGGTGATATCCAGGAGCAGGCGATCCTCATGTCCCACACCAAGGGGCAGGATACCAGCGAAGCCGCAGTGGAGTCCTCCCTGGCGATGTACGGCAGCTATGCCTTCTACGCCGATATGGGCGGCATCCTGCGCTGCGTGGACACCACCACCATGACGACGGTCTGGGCGGTGGATACCGGCGATGCGGTGCGCGCCGCCGTGGCCCTTGACCTGGAGCAGGAGACCAATACCCTCTGGCTCTACACGGCCAACACCATTACCAACCGCTCCAAGAAGACCGGCGACGTCACCATCCGCCGCTTCAACGCCATGACGGGCGAGGAGGACTGGGCCTTTGCGGTCAACTGCGTGCGCAAGTCCGGCAAGAAGGACTCCTACGCCAAGGACGTGACCGCGGGCGCCGTGGCCTCTCCCGTGATCGGCCAGCACCAGCTGGGCGAGATGGTGTACTTCACCCTTTCCAGCCTCAGCGCTGACGGCAGCGCCAAGGTAACGGGCGACAGCGCCGCGCAGCCCTCCGTGCTGATGGCGATGGAGAAGTCCACCGGCAAGATCGTCTGGTCGCTGAAGATGGATGCGTACAGCTACTCCTCCCCCCTGGCGGTGTACGCCGAGGACGGCCGGGGCTGGATCCTGCAGGGCTGCTCCAACGGAAAGCTCTACCTGCTGGACGGCCTGACGGGCGATGTGATCAGCACCCTGGAGGTGGAGGGCATCATCGAAGGCAGCCCCGCCGCTTACGGCGACACGGTGGTCTTTGGCACCACCGGCAAGGGCAAGAGCTATGTGTATGCCATCAAGCTCCAGTAAATGAACAAAAAAGCTCTTTACGGAAAGATAGAGAAGCGAAGGTCTCCGACGGCCAGAGGCTCTGCCCCTGGACCCCGCAAGGGATTTCATCCCTTGACCCATTCTGCGATTGAGTAATCAGTGCCTATGTGGCTATGCGCGCATGGATATAGAGGGGACGAAAGCAAGTATTTCTTTGTTGCGCGCGCTTTGGCTCGGATCCATGAACAAGTTCATGGAGTCCTCACGTCGCTCAATCTCGACTTCTCCTTCATATGTAGTGAGAGGCGGCCCCCACCTGCGGTGGGGTACTGGAGTTACAACTGCGCTTTCGTTGTACTTTGGCCTTTCCCCTATTTCCAGCGAAGAACCACAAATTAGCGGGCTCCTGCAAAATCAATGCAGGAGCCCGCTGAATTTTTACTTGAGATACGATTACTGCTGCGCACGGGCGGCTTTGACCTCCCGGAGGGTCTTGAGTGCTGCCCGGGTGTAATCCACCAGCGCGATGATGGCGATGCCCACGGCGATCCACAGGATCCACCGGTCGATGGGGAAGCTGATGACCTCAAAGTCAAAGTGCCAGAAGGAGAGCACCAGCGCCAGGATGAAGCTGAACTGTGCCAGCTTGCCCCAGATGTTGGAGTAGACCACGATGCCGTTGTGCAGCATGTAGGAGCTGCCATAGATCATCACGGCCTCCTTGATGATGACGATCACGATGGCCGGGATGGGGAAGACGCCGGCCACGCCCTGCATCACCAGCGCCGTGCAGACCATCAGCTTGTCGGCCAGGGGATCCATCAGCTTGCCGAAGTCGGTGATGAGGTTGTACTTGCGGGCGATGTATCCGTCCAGCCAGTCGGTGAAGGAGGCGACGCAGAAGGTCAGCAGCGCCATTTTGCCATACCCCATCAGATGCAGCAGGACAAACACCGGGATCAGAAGCAGGCGGAGGATGGTCAGCACATTGGGGACGTTCCAGATATTGGTCAGATAGCGTTCACGAAAGCTGCTCACGGGAAGAACCTTTCCGCAGACCAGATGCCTGCTGTTTTACGGAGACCGGCGGGGCCTCTTCGAATAATAAGAGGGATGAAACAAAATACTATTCGCCAGAAAACGGCAAAAATCCTTCATCTTGCGTAAAAAGCAGACCGAAGTGTGGGCTGCAAGGGATATGATACCACAAAAGAAAGGGAATTACCAGCCCTGCGATGATGTTTTGAGACGCGGAAATGAGGTTTTCAGCAGGAATCAAAGGGAAGGGTGAAGAATAATTCAAGATGGGTAATTTTGCTTGACTGAAAAGAATATTCATATATGAGGAGGAAACGCACATGATCCGTTTCGACGGCCGCACGCCTGAGCAGGCGCGTCCCATTTCCATTCAGACCGATTTCGTCCGCACGGCGGCGGGCTCCTGCCTGATCGCCACGGGCAATACCCGCGTGATCTGCACAGCCTCGGTGGAGGAGAGCGTGCCGCCCTTCCTCAAGGGTAAGGGCCAGGGCTGGGTGACGGCGGAGTATGCCATGCTGCCTGCCTCTACCGGCCAGCGCAAGAAGCGCGACGGCATCAAGAAGGATGGCCGCAGCGTTGAGATCCAGCGCCTGATCGGCCGCAGCCTGCGTCAGGCGGTGGACCTGACCAAGCTGGGCGAGCGCACCATCACCCTGGACTGCGACGTGCTGGAGGCCGACGGCGGCACCCGTACCGCGTCCATCACCGGCGCGATGGTGGCCCTGACCCTGGCGATTGCGAGGCTTATGCGGGAGGGCAAGCTGATCCAGTCGCCCATCGTGCATCAGGTGGCGGCGGTCTCCGTGGGCGTGGTGGGGGACACCCCCTGCTGCGACCTGTGCTACGTTGAGGATAGCAAGGCGCAAGTCGACATGAACCTGGTGATGAACGAAAAGGGCGAATTCATTGAGCTGCAGGGTACCGGCGAGGGCCGCGCCTTCACCGCCGATGAGCTGAATGTGCTGCTGCAGTACGGCAAGAAGGGCATCGAGGATCTGATGACTGCCCAGAAGGAGGCCCTGGGCGACGCGGCGCGCTACATCTGCGCCAAGCCTCCGCTGGTGGTGGCCTCCGGCAACCTGCACAAGATCCGCGAGCTGCAGCACATCTTCGGCGACTACTACACCGTCGTGCCCATGACTGCCACGGGCTTCACCGGCGATATTGACGAGAACGCCACGACCTTCGCGGGCAACGCCGCCATCAAGGCGGAGACCGTCTGCGCGGCGACGGGCCTGCCCACCCTGGCTGACGACAGCGGCCTCACTGTGGACGCCCTGGACGGCGAGCCCGGCGTGTACTCCGCCCGCTACGCCATGATGAACGGCGAGGGCGAGGGCGACGCGGACAACAACGAGCTGCTCCTGCGCCGGATGAAGGGCCGCACCCGCCGCTCCTGCGCGTTCCAGTGCGCCATCGCGCTGGCCCGCCCGGGTGAGGAGACCCTGATCGCTGAGGGTTCCTGCCCCGGCACGCTCCTGGAGGCCCTGCGGGGCAACGGCGGCTTCGGCTACGACCCCCTCTTCCTCTACGAGCCCCTGGGTAAGACCTTCGCTGAGGTGACCGAGGAGGAGAAGAACGCCATCAGCCACCGCGCCCGCGCGTGCGAAAAGATGCTGGAGATCATGAAGGAGCTGCACGAATGCTGAGAGCCCTGATCCTGTCGGACATTCACGGTGAGGACACGACCCTGCACTGGCTGCTGGAGCAGGTATGGAAGCAGGTCGGCCCCATCGACGCCTACATCTGCCTGGGGGACGGCGTCCGCGACTTTGAACGCGTGGAAGGCTTCATCCGCCAGCGGGACGAGCACGCGACCATGTATGCCGTCCGGGGCAACAACGATTTTGCGAATCATGTGCCGGACAGGCTGCTGATCCACTTCGGCGGGCTGAAGATATTCCTGACCCACGGGCACATGCAGCGGGTGAAGTCCACCATGGACTACCTTATCAGTGCCGCGCGGACGGCCGGGGCGGATATCGCTCTCTACGGCCACACCCACTGCCCGGACGTGGAGTACACCACCCCCTGGCTGGTGAACCCCGGTGCGGTCAGGGACGACCGCTGCGCGCTGCTGGAGATCGAAAACGGCAAGCCCCATGTGAAGATGCTCAGCCTGGGGTTCAAGTAACGGAAAAGCGAGGTGATCGCATGCAAGGAATTCTGCGCGTGGCGGCAGCCGTGCCGCACCTGTACCTGGGCAATGTGGACAGGAACGTTCAGGCCCACCTGGAGAAGATCAACGAGGCGAAGGAGAAGCACGCTACGGTGGTGGTGTTCCCGGAGCTGTCCCTGACGGGGGCAAGCTGCGGAGATCTGTTCCGGCAAAAGACTTTGCAGGAGGCGGTGCTGGCAGGGCTGATGGCTATCCGCGACGGGATGCCGGAGGGCATTGCCGCCGTGGTGGGCGCGCCCATTGCCTGGTGCGGTAAGCTGTACGACTGCGGTGTGGTGATGTGCAGAGGCGAATTCCTGGGCGGGGTGCCCAAGATGTATATCCCTGCAGGCCAGACCCGCTGGTTCCGCAGCGGCTGCGAGCTGGACCCTGAGAAGACTTATTATCCTGCTGACGGCCTGACGCTGGAAAATGACCTGTACCTGCGCGGTACGGACGGCGCGTCCTTTGCTGTGACCTTTGCGGACGACCTGTGTGCGCCCATTCCCCCGGCAACCAAGCAGACCATGGCTGGCGCGGAGACAGTGTTGTGCCTGTCCTCCGCCCCGACCATGGTCGGCAGCCGGGAGCGCATCCGCGATAAGGTGCGCCAGTTCAGCGCCGATTGCCTGTGCGGCTGCCTCTATGTGGAGGCGGGCCCTGGCGAATCTACGGCGGACGTCCTGTGCGGCGGCGGCACGGCTGCAGCCGAGTGCGGCGAAAGCCTCCGGGAGAGCGCCGCCTTCATTGCCGACGACTACCTGCTGACCGCCGACTTTGACCTGGAGCGCATTGCCGCCGACCGCCTGCGCAGCAGCGTTTTCGCCGACTGTGCACTCCGGCACAACGCGGATGACCACGGGGAGGACTGCGTCGGGCTGCCACTGCTGCTCCCCCCCGACGTTCTCCCCGACCTGCATATCCCCCAAAATCCCTTCGTGCCCGATGATCCTGACCGCTGCACCCGTCGCTGCCTGGAGGTGTTCGATATCCAGGCTCACGGTCTTGCAAGGCGTATGCAAATCACCGGCGGCAAGGTGGTCGTGGGCATCTCCGGCGGCCTGGATTCCACCCTGGCTCTGCTGGTCGCCTGCCGTGCGGTGGATATACTGCACCTGCTCCGCACCAACATCCTGGGTGTGACGATGCCCTGTTTCGGCACCACCGACCATACCTACCAGTCCGCGCTGGATCTGATGACCGCCCTGGGCGTGCAGCAGAAGGAGGTGCGCATCCACAAGGCCGTGCGCCAGCACTTTGATGACATCGGCCATGACGAGGCCATCCGTGACGTGACCTACGAGAACGCGCAGGCCCGCGAGCGTACCCAGGTGCTGATGGATCTCTCGAACCAGTTCGGCGGCATTGTGCTGGGTACCGGTGACCTGTCGGAGATCGCCCTGGGCTGGTGCACCTACAATGGCGACCACATGAGCATGTACGGCGTGAACGCGGGCGTGCCCAAGACGCTGGTGCGCCATGTGACCCGCACCGTCAGCGAGCAGCCCGATTTCGCCGCAGCCCGCGAGGTGCTCCTGCGCATCCTGGATACCCCCATCAGCCCGGAGCTGCTGCCCCCGGACGAGAAGGGCGACATCGCCCAGCAGACCGAGGACATCGTCGGGCCCTATGCGCTGCACGACTTCTTCCTCTACTATGCCGTGCGCTATGGCTACGCCCCCAGCCGCATCTATGAGATGTGCTGCATCGCCTTCCGGGAGGAGTACGACCCCGCCGTCATCCTGAAGTGGCTCAAGAATTTCTACCGCCGCTTTTTTACCCAGCAGTTCAAACGCAACTGCTCGCCGGACGGCGCTGCCGTGGGCTCGGTGAGCCTCAGCCCCCGGGGGGCGTGGGCAATGCCCTCGGACGCCCAGGCGGCCGCATGGCTCAATGCCTGCGAGGAGATCGTTCCGTAAACGGAATTTTTCTCCGGGGATCACATTTCCCCTTTACGAGGGGTACAAAATATGGTATAATCATCGGAGTAGAACTACCATCGCTGACCGCAGGAGGTTTGCCTGTATGAAGTGCCAATACTGCAACTGTCTGGATAGCAAGGTGATCGACTCCCGTCCCACGGAGGAGGGCAGCAGCATCCGCCGCCGCCGTGAGTGCATCAACTGCGGGCGGCGCTTCACCACCTATGAGAAGATCGAGATGCTGCCGCTGATGGTCGTCAAGCGCGACGGCCGCCGCGAAGCCTTTGATGTGCAGAAGATCAAGGCCGGCATCGTACATGCCTGCGAGAAGCTGCCCATTTCCATGCAGCAGGTGGATGAAATGACTGCCCGCATCGAGCAGTCCGCCTATGCCGGTATGGAGGGCGAGATCGCCAGCCAGCGCATCGGCGACATGGTGATGAAGGAGCTCAAGGCGGTCAACGACGTGGCCTACGTCCGCTTTGCGGCGGTGTACCGCCTCTTTACCGACATCGGCGATTTCCAGCAGGAGCTGCAACGGCTGCTGGATGAAAATGCAAAGAAGAATTGATGAGCATCTGCCCGGCGCTGGGATATCGGCGCCGGGTTTGATGTTTTGGGGATGTGCTGCATGACAGATGAGTGGCAATGACTTGTATGGAGGGTCTGCCTGTGCTATAATGAAGGCATAAACGAAACCTGAAGATCCGGGAAGGCGAGGGGCTGCGAATGCGCACGGCTGTATTGCTGCTGGATATCCTGCTGGGCGCGGGCCTGATCTGGTGCATGGTACACGGAAAACTTCCGCAGCTGCCGGAGGAAAAAGGCCGCACCGGGCCTCTGTTGGGGGTGGCATATGTCCTTACGGGCAGCATCCTCCTTTTGGTAGTGCTGCTTTGTATAATCCCACTGCTGGTATCTTGGCAGATGGGCCTGATGGGCTGGCTGCTGGCAGCATGCTTTCTGCCGGAATGTGCCCAGTTGCTGCTGTGGCGCATTCGCTGGCAGGAGGAAGGCTTTGCCTGGCGGGATGGCTGGGGCGTGGAGCGCAGGTACGCCTGGCAGGAAGTGCTGGGGGCGGAACGGACGACCATTTATTACGGTAAAGGAGGCAGGGCACGTGTGGTGATCGTGCACCTGCCGGATCGTTCTCTGGTGCTGGAGGAGCGACGGGATGCTGCGTTTCTGGTGGAACTGGAGAATCGACGGGGAGCGCTGCCTCCGCTGCGCCCGCGGCGCGGGCCCTGGCAAGGCCGCGTGAAGGATGTGGCGCGCTACCGGATGGATAATGCGCTGGGACTGGGCCTCGGCGGCGCAATGCTGGTGATGGGCCTGGATGCGAAAATCGGAATTTTCATTGCGGCAGCGGCGTTTGTGCTGCTGTACACGCTGCTCAGAATGGTGCTGGGACATCATCACGCCCTCTCTGACAAGACGGCCTGGTTCTTCCTAGGGAGCGGAAACAGCTGGGTATAGCAATAACATGGTACGGAAAAGGCGGCCTGCCGATGTAATTCAGCAGGCCGCCTATTTATGCCAAAGCGCGATCCACGCCGGTTGGTCAGGCGCAAGCGCCACCGATGGCTGATGACTTACTCATCCTCTTCCATGCGGAAGGCATAGATGGTGGTGGTGTCATACTTCTCGCCGGGGCGGAGCACGGTGGTGGGGAAGTTGGAGTGGTTGGGGGTGTCCGGATAGTGCTGGGTCTCCAGGCAGAAGCCGGAGAAGTTGCCGTAGCGCACGCCGCCGCGGCCGCCCTCGCAATCGGTGGTGCAGGCAGTGTAGAGCTGCACGCCGGGCTGGTCGGTGATGACTTCCATCACACGGCCGGACTCCTCATGAGCCACGAAGGCGCACATGGCCATTGCGCTGCCCTTGCGCAGGACGTAATTGTGGTCGTAGCCCTTGGCATACTGCATGGGCACGCAGGTGTCCATCATGTCCAGGCCGTCGCCGATCATCATGCCCTCGCGCAGATCCAGGGGCGTACCCGCCACGGGCATGTAGCCGCCGGTGGGGATGAGGTCGCTGGCAACGGCGGTCACCACGTCCGCATCGATGTAGACGATGTGGTCGCGCACGGTGCCGTGGTCGTGGCCGGCCAGGTTGAAGTAGGTGTGATTGGTCAGATTGCAGTGGGTGGCCTTGTCGGTGGTGGCTTCGTAGCGGATGTGCAGGTTGCAGTCGTCATCCCAGGAGTAGGTGCAGGTGACGTCCAGGTTGCCGGGGTAGTTCTCCTCCATGTCGGGGGAGACATAGTGCAGCTTCACAGAGTCGATGCCCTGGCCCTCGATGGCCTCAGCCGTCCACATCTTCTGGTTGAAGCCCGCCTTACCGCCGTGCAGGTGGTTCACGCCGTCGTTGACGGCCAGCTGGTACTCCACGCCGTCCAGGGTGAACTTCGCCTTGGCGATGCGGTTGCCGTAGCGGCCCACGATATCGCCCATGAAGGAGTGAGCGCCCTCATAGCGGTCGAAGGTATCAAAGCCCAGGGTGACGTCGGCCATCTTGCCGTGCTTGTCGGGCACGATGATGCTGGTGATGATGGCACCGAAATCGATCAGGGAAACGGAAGCGCCGGACTTGTTGGTCAGGGTGAACAGGGTAACGGCCTGGCCGGCTTTGGTCACGCCAAAGGGACGGGTAGTGATAGCCATATGGAATTCCTCCTTGAAAGATCGTAGAGTTCTGTACTTATTGTAACGCATCAGGCGCAGATGTCAAGGCGTTTTTCGCCGCATAACCTGACGGTATAAAGAATTTCGAAAATTTGCAAAAAGCTCTTGCGCTGTGGTGCGATCTGTGCTATACTAATCGACGTGGCTGACAGAAATGTGGGCCGTGAAGTGAATACTTGGGGCATTAGCACAGTTGGTAGAACGAACTACCTCTTGCGCATCCCCGGCACCCACCCCGCAAGTTGGTGAACTTACACAAAAAATCAATACAAAATTTGGGGCTATAGCACAGTTGGTAGCGCGCTACATTCGCATTGTAGAGGCCACGGGTTCGAATCCCGTTAGCTCCACTCCAAAATAGAGCTTTCTAACAAGGGTTAGAGAGCTCTTTTCCTTTTCCCGGAGCACTCAAAAACTTGGGATGCGAATGTACCGTTTCCTTCTCGATTATTGACCAAAACTAATCAGAAATTGCCATTTGGTTATGAAACCAACGAAATTGCTGATACCCCGGTTTTTGCCCTGTTTTAGCCCCGAAAATGGGCATTTTTCGGCTTCTGACCGACTTGGTCAGAGGTTTTTTGTTGCCAAAACAAATTTCGTCATTTTGACGAGAAGAATTTTGAAAGGAGTCCCCCATGAGCAAGGTAAACTTCGTCAGCGAATTCAACTCCATCATGCGATATGCCCGTGATTATAACCTGTCCCTGCGCGAGCGTATGCTCTGGATCGCTCTGTTCTACATCGCCAACGACCGCGCGGTGTACAACGAGCAGACATCAGAGTACGAGTGGCCGGATGGCTTCATTCAGGTATCGAATGGCGAGCTGAATTTGTACTGCTGCCTTGATAAGCGGGCCATCGAAACGCTGCGCAATACGCTCAAGCAGCGCGGTGTCCTCGACTTCCAGCCGGGCGTGAAGAACAAGCGCAACCCGACCTACAAACTCAACTACCTCACAGTTGGGTGCAAAAATGTACCCAACAATGTTCCCAGCGGTGCATCCAACACTGTGCCTAACCATGTACCTAACACTGTGCCCAACGATGCACCCGGATATACGGAACAGGAGGCCAGGTTAGGTACAAAAATGCACCCAACAATGTCCCCATATCCTAAAGTTAATAATATAAATCATACTCGAATGCAGGCAGGTGCAGGCGTAAGCCAGGGCAAGGGCTTTGTCGATCTGAACGCACCGCCTGTATGCAGCGGCTTTGTGCCGCTTCCCTGGGAGGAGGGTAACGCATGACGACGCAGGACGTGAATCAGCTGTTGGCCATCATGAAAGCCAATTACAGCTATGCTTTCAAGGCAATGAGCCAGGATGAGAAGTATATGCTGCTGTGCACATGGACGGTGACGCTGCATGACATACCGTCAGACATTGTGATGCTGGCGGTGATGCAGCTGGTATCCCAGTCGAAATGGCTGCCCACGGTGGCGGAGATCCGGGAGAAGTGTCGGGAGATTCACTATGCCGCTGCCACGCCGGATACTTCGTTTGATATGATGGTAGCGAATGGGATGCAGTTTACTCCGGAGCAGCAGCGGGAGCATGATCGCCGGGAAGCTAAGCGGAAGTACATTGCGGAGGCAACAAAGCATCTGCGCAACGAGGATAATGGCGCGTTGACGCTGGATAGTTTGCTGGTGAATCCGGCATTTGAGGGGATTGGCACCGGTAGGCCGAGCTTTCTGCTGCAGGGCGGTGAACGGAGGGATCAGCGGTTGGCTGACGCGGAAAGTGAAAATCGGCAAAGTTGATTCTTTTGCGAAAGTGCGGTACGCTGATGGTGGCAATAGCCACGGAAAGGAGCATCGCCATGACTGAATTGACTTACACGCAGGTCGGAGACTACTACCTGCCCAACCTGGCTGTCGGTGAGCAGAATACGCCGCCGCTCGGCAAATACGGACGCATGCGCAGGACGTACCTGAAGGAGCATAGCCCGGTGCTCCTGAACCGCCTTGTCCTGAACGGAACGCTGTTTCAACACCTGACGGAGATCGACAGCGCGGCCCAGGAGCGGCTGGATCAGATGATTCCACAGATGATGCAAGAGCAAGGCGTGACCGAGGACTTGAAACGACGCGATCAGCTGGCATGGGTGGGGGCAATGAACAGCATCCATGCCCAGATCGAGGAAATTATCTTGACGGAGTTGGTGTACGCATGAGCATGAATGAGTATCTCTGGAAATCCAGCGATGCTGCTGCAGAGATCAGGCTACTGGTAGAAGGTGCAATCGCGCTCTACGAGGGGGATGCAATGGGGCTGCAGAGCATGGCGCACAAGAATCTGCAGCGGGAGGCAGCTGCGGCCTTTGATACCATCGGGACGGCGCTGTATGATCTGCGGGAAAAGGCGCGATTATTGCAGGAGCTGCAAGGGAGAGTCGTGTCAGATCAACTCTCTGTTTCTGTTCGGGACAAGAACGATTCATGTTCTACAAGGGAGTAAAATTAGTTAAGGTTATTCGGTAATTACACAAACCAGCCATCAGTCTGATGACTGATGGTGGGGTCCTTTATGGAAATACCAACAGAAGGTTTGTGCCTGAGAATCAACGTAGTATTTGCTTGATGACATGAATAATGTGTTTTGAGTCGGAAATTATAAAAACCCCTTACTGCCTGGATTAGGCAGTAAGGAGTGTGGAAAAGATACCACATGGAAAGGGGAACGGGAGTGGAAGCTGTTGAGATTTGTATTCGTGGCGATCTCTACTTTTTTGAGAACCACTTCACAAGAGAACAATTGGAAAATCTTGAGGTGTTTACGCTTGAATACTGCATGAGTAGAGATTTGAATAGCTTTAACATAGACGGATTTGTCGACGAAGTTGAAAGCGGTCTCCATATTATTTTAAGGCGCATCAGAATCTCACATGTGATTGCAGTTTAAGTATTAGTCAAATCTTCATCCGTAAAACCGAAAGCTTCCCGCAAGATATCTGATGAAAATTTCCTGTACTGACTGGATGTGAAAGGAAAATCAGTTCTTGAGAAGCTAATATTCAACTTTCCAAAGGCGGCACGGTAGGTCTCGAAATCAGCGATGCCGTTCTTCTTCAATAGTCTATTCAAGGCAATGATGAAACCGTTAATTGATATGACAGAGAGAATCTTTGAATTAGGATCATTCCAATCCTCTTTACGTGCATCGCGCAGGGCAGAAAAAAACGTGCTAAGCTCTGTAGCGCAAAAATCAAGGTAGGAATCAAGTGCTGCTTCATCTTTTTGAAGCAGCGCTTCTTTATCACCATTCCATAGGGTAAATAAGCTACATTTCCCTTCCGCGGGCGCTATTGTCACAAGATAGCGCAGAGCAAACTTGATGATTGATGCAACCTTTATTTTGTTTTCATCAAGTGCAGATAGCTCAAAACGATTTAGGAATACTCGTTTCTTGTTTAGTTTTTCAATGACACGACGAGCCAGTCCAATATCAGAGAAGGGATCTTTGATCATCTCAATATGAGTCAACACATTCGCTGCAACCTTCTTGGTGTTATCGTTGATATCAAGGAATATTTCGCTCTGAAGTTGCTTGCGTTCTACTTCTTTCATTGTTGGCGGGAAAATCAACCCTGTGACCAATAAATGCAGCTGCTTGCGAAGTTCTGCAATTCGTTCCTCATACTTATCGTTACCTGAAGCTTCATAATGGGCAAAGATCCGATGCTGCCCATCAATGACACAAATGCTGTTCATCTCATCAGGGATAACGAGCTTACAAGGCTGGAAAGGACCAATGTTTTCTATTGTAACAGTCATACCAGCATCGTTTTCGAACTTTGCACTATCAGGTAGAGCGACAATGATATTGTTATAGAACGCTTCGCCTTTGGTGGCCAAAAAGGCTCGAATGCTTTTAACTTTTTCTTTTTCAATAAGGCGCTGGTAGAGATACATGGATTCTTCCCAGTTATCCTTACGAAGTACATAAGCGGTCCTTAGCAGTTTTTCTGCAGACATCATGAATGAAACTACACGAACACCATTACGAAGGCCGGTTATATCGTCTGGATAAATGATGGGGGCTTTGATCGTGGTTTTGCCACCTTCACTACTACTAGGTCCTAGCTGATCGTCCTTGATGTTAAGAAATCTGAATATTTCATACCGCGCCGAGCGCTGGATACATTGACTCATCCGGCTGAAATATGAAAGCGTTTCCGGCTCGACAAACACAAGGTTGTCAAATCTTGCGCGATCCTCGTCAGTAAGAGGCAGCTCATCCTGAGGAATATAGAGGAAATAGACCAAGTACCGATCAGGTCTATACTTGTTGATCAATGCTTGTTTTTCCGGGAAAGTACTACATAGCCACTGTAGAAACTCTTTTGTGTTATCCTTAATTACCTTGCAAGCTTCGCTTTTTTTGAGGACATGATCTTTCTTGTTATTCTGTTGGCAAGTGTCCTCGCAAATAAGAATGACATTGTCATAAATGAAAACATAGTCCAGCTCCACATCACGATGGCCAATGTGGAAGGTCTTCCCATTTGAGGGAAGATAATCAAAACCTGCATCTGTGAACGTTGATCGGATTTTTTTCTTGAATGCTAGTTCTTTTTTTCGCTCGGCAAGTTGCTTCTTCTTCTCTGGCGTGAGGGGCTTCTTTGCACGTTTCTTTTTAGTCTGCATCGTTATTCCTCCTTGCTAGAGCGAATTCTTCAGGTAATTTGGCTACTGCTGCATTAGGGTTGGGAGCAACCACCGGTATGTCATCCCGGATTTTCGCCTTGCCGTTTATTGCATCAATGATGCGTTCAGTAGCAATGTCATAGTAGCTGGCTAGCAATTCAGCACCTGCAAATCTTCTGTTTTCGACAATTGCCGCAACGCCCGTTGTTCCGGAGCCCATATACGGATCTAATACCAACGCATTGTCATTAGTGAGAGCTCGGATCAGCCTTTGAGGGATAGCAACTGGGAACTGACAAGGGTGTGAGGTTTTTTCTACATGTTTTGCTTTCACATTGGGGATTTCCCAAACATCGGTGGGATTTTTGCCGAGTGGGTTGCCGCTTAGTTCTCCTTTGTTAGGCCCCTTGTACGAACGCTTGCCAGGATACTTTTGCGGGACGCGTACACAATCTAAGTTGAACTCGAAATTTTCGCCCTTGGTGAACCACAGGATGGTTTCATGCCGTCCGCTAAATCGGCGAGTACTGTTCAAGCCATGTCCGAATGTCCAGATAATGCGATTTCGCAGAATGAAAGGGTGGTCTAGCTGACTGCTCTTACTGGTGAAAATATCATAGACAATGTAATCTAGAGGAATAAGGCACTTTTCGGATACATGGTAGCCGATCTGCCAACATATACTTCCTCCAGGTTTCACAACGCGGTAGATATCATCGAAAATAGCAAGGTGTTGTTGCTTGAATGTTTCGATATCATCATGTGGATTCTCATAGGCCTTACCAATGCAGTAGGGCGGAGAAGTAATGACCAAGTCCACTGAATTGTCAGGAATTTGCTTCAATAGCTCACAGCAATCACCGCTGTACAAAGTGACCTTATTGTCGTTGCGGAATTCATTACTTATCTTCATGGATACACCTCGGAATAAAAATGCTATAGGTGTTCCTTTGACACCAAAGACAGAGGATGCGAGATGCTGCTTTTGACAGAGCTGCAAAGAACTGAGACGGATGCATGATCGCATACTACCCCACCATTACTATACCACTTCAGATGTGTTAATTCAAGCGTAGATTCGACAAGAACAAACAAAGCTGATTGAATTAGACCACGTCTGCTATTCTAAATATAATATTTGCAAATCCGAACATCTGTGATATAATCCACCTATACAGTTCATGTGAGGTGTATGGAGTGTCTGTAAGTTACAACAAATTGTGGAAGCTCTTGATCGATAGGAACATGAAGAGGACGGAATTGCGTATTGCAGCGGGGATTAGCTCCAGCACTTTGGCGAAACTCGGGAAGAACGAAAGTGTAACGACTGATGTGTTGGTACGTATCTGCAAAACACTTAACTGTGACATTGGCGAGATCATGGAAGTAGTCCCGGATGAAATTGCAGGAAGTTGATACTTGATTCGGATGTCATGCTGTTTCTCATAGCATGGGAAGGAATAAATATGGGTAAAGAGCTGTTTAAGAATATCCCAAGCAAAGTTGGTGATCTGGTGAAGGATGTTCGGAATGGCCGCATTGGCCTTCCGGATCTGCAGCGTCCATTTGTCTGGCGTGATAACAAGGTGCGTGAGCTTTTTGACTCCATGCTGAAAGGGTATCCTATCGGCTATATTATGCTGTGGGAATCTCCGACTGATTATGAAACCAAGAAGAGCACTATCGGTGACAATTCAAAAACCTATGTCGAACCCAAAGAACTGGTTATTGACGGTCAACAGCGTTTGACTGCTCTTGTTGCGGCTATGTACGGTGTGAAGGTTAAAGATAAGAACTTTGCTGATAGAGAAATCAAAATTTCTTATAACCCGTTGACAAGAGAATTTGCCGTATGGTCACAGGCTTATGAAAAAGATACAGAATGGATCAGCCGCATCAGCGATGTCTTCCTGGCGAAAGAAGATAACTCTATTAGTTCTCTGCGTAGGCGCTTCATTAAAGATGCCAATGAAGGCCGTATGAAAAAGAATCTGCCCTTGCTGACCGATGAAGACGAAGATACCATCGAGGACAGTCTGAATGCTCTTTTGAACTTATCTGACTATTCCTTGCCAACACTTGAAATCAGTTATAACGCAGATGAGCAGGATGTAGCTGATATTTTCGTGCGTGTAAACTCTGGCGGACAGAGCCTTACGGAGAACAACTTTATCCAGACTCTTATTTCTGTTTATGAGAACCAGACAAGTGACAAAATCAACGAGTTCGCAGCAGCCTCCAGAATCCCAGCAGATAATACCTCCTATAATACGCTTCTTGCTGTTGAACCGTCGCACCTGATCCGTATGGCTGTTGGTGTGGGCTTTAGGCGAGCTCGGCTCCGGTATGCATATATGCTGCTTCGTGGTAAAAACCTTGAAACAGGGAAATTCTCTGATGAAGTGCGCAACGAAAACCTGCAGATATTCAAGGCAGCCTTAGATAAGGTTATGAATCTGAACAACTGGCACGGCTTTATCAATATTGTCGCTGAGGCTGGCTATATCAGCGAAAAGCTGATAGCGTCGTCTAATGCCGTTGTCTTCAGTTATGTGCTGTATCTGATCGCAAAATACGATTACAAATTGGATGCAGCCCAGCTCAAGAAGTGTATCAGCAAGTGGTTCTTCATGAGCACTATTACTTATTTCTATACAGGATCTACTGAATCTGAGGTGGAGAAGCAGTTCGCTGATTTGCGTGATGTCCACAACGCCAGTGAATTCATCTCTTACATTGACCGTGTGATTGATACTCACTTTACCGATGACTATTTCAGCCTGACATTGCCCAATGAGCTGAACAGTGCTGCAGCTATTTCTCCTGCCTGGTATGGATATGTGGCTGCGCAGATTGTTTTGAATACGCCCATGCTGTTCAGCAACACGCCAGTATCCAAGTATTTTATCCTTGGATCAAGCGGAACGAAAAACGCGATCGATAAGCATCATATATTCCCCAAACACCATCTGACCAGTATTGGTTTTGATAGTGACCGTGACAGGAATCAGATTGCGAATTTTACCTATCTGGACTATGCCACCAATATCGAAATTTCTGACAAGCCGCCACAGGAATATGTGGAGCATTATCGTCAAATGCTCGGTGAAGAGGGCTATCGAAAAGCGTGTGAAGATCATGCGCTGCCGGAGAATTTCGAAAGCATGGGTTATATGGAATTCCTTAGCCAACGACGTATCCTGATGGCAAAAGTCGTTTGGAAAGCATATCAAAG
>JAFQEB010000033.1 GCA_017399225.1 Clostridia bacterium
CACGACTCCCCAGTGGGGAGTTCGCCAAAGGCGAAAGTGGCAGGTGAATGTTAAAGTGCAAAATGGTGCTTTCCCCCCGGTCCCCCCTCTTTTCCCTATGAGTAGTCCGCTTTGCGGCTGCGGTGCAGGGCGGCTCGGGTTGCAGAGGGTTTCTCTGAATTTCCGCTTTCAGCGGAAGAAACCCTCTGCAAATTCGCCGCTACATTTCCTTTGCGGGCTGTACTGCAGCCGCTGGAGGCTGGCAATATGTTCGCTGTACTTTTCTTTGCTGGCCGCGGCTTAAGGCGGCCAAAAGGCTCCCTCCGGGAGGCTTTATTAAGGAAGGAAGCTCGCGCTTCCTCGAACGAATTCCCCGGAGGGAGAGCCTTTCGGTGCGTCAAATTCAAATTTACGCACCCGTTCAGTCACAGTCATACAAAAAACGCAATCCAATCAACCACGGCCTGCTGCCCCCTGGCGGCTGCGTCCGTCGCTTGATTGCAAAGGAAAAGGGAGGCTGCGTCCCGCACGCAGCCTCCGGGAGGGGTGACACATAAGATAAAATAAGCTGTATATCAGGAAAGCTCGCGGGCAGCTGAATGGTCGGGCTCGTTGGGGAGGGGGGCGTCGGCGGTGTATGCGGCGACGGAGAGCAGCTCGGCGGGGGTCAGGTCGGGGGCGGCGCCGGGGATGCTGGCCATCAGCAGCGCGGCGACGATGGCTGCATCTGCCAGCTGACGGATCTTCATGGCTTCCTCCTTTCCGGCAGCGTTCCGGCTGCCTGTGACCATATCCTATCCCGCCGCTGTGACCTCAGCGTGAAGCGGGCATGAATCGAAAATGAATTTTTACTTCTCAATCCTGCCGGGTTGTGGTATCATGAAGGCAGTCAATGACCGTTATGCGGAAAGGAAGAACTGCCATGCGTAAGCTGTTGCTGCTGCTCCTGTGCCTGCTGCCCCTCGCTGCCCTTGCGGAGGAGGAGCCCCAGCTGCCCCTGCCGGAGTATCCCCATACCTTTGTGGGGGAGGCTGTGGCGGAGCACCGGTCGGAAAGCCTCGTCTGGACGATCGAAAAGACGAAGGTGGACAAGGCCAATGTTTACGTCACCAAGGTGTGGATGGCCGATCCCGGGCGGCAGATCGGCAAAGCGACCGCCGATTGGCGCAAAAATGTGATGCAGACAGCCGACATCGCCAAGCGCGCGCCGGAGGCCTCGCTGATCATCAATGCCAGCGGCTATGTGACAAAAACCTACAAGTGGATTCCCGAAAATTACCCCGGAACAAACAGCGACTATTACTACACGCCCCTGGGCTCCGTGACGGTGACGGACGGCGAGGTCTTCCGCTGCCTGGAGGGGGTACCCTTTTATGGGCTGACGCTGAACACCGACGGTCTGCGCCTCCATGTGGGGGACGATCCCCTGGAGGTGCTGGCGCAGAAGCCCCGGCACACCTGGTCGTTCTATGTGGAGTGCCCCGTCATCCTGGATCATCAGTCCATCCTCGACCCGGAGTGGAAGTTCACCAATACCCCGGCGATGCGCACCGTCATTGCCAAAATGGACGCGAACAATTACCTGATCCTTACCGTCACCAGCAAGAACGGCGGCCTCACCATGGCGCGGGTGGTGGAGCTGCTGCAGGCGGAGTTCGACCCCGAGTGGGCCTACAACCTGGACGGCGGGCCCTCCAGCGCGCTGATGTACCGCAACGGCAAGGGTAAGCTCAAAACCGTGTGGAAGAACGGGCAGAAGAATGTGGATATCATGACCTTCTCCGAGCTGCCGGCCGAATGACCCGCGAATATGAAACAAAACGGCTGCGGGGGACGTATATACAGGTGAGAGGAGGGAGCCACGAATGAAAAAAAGGCTGAAGCGCATCCTGAAATGGCTGGGCCTCCTGCTGCTCATCCACATCGTCGGCGTCCTTGGCTGGCGGCTGCTGTACGCGTGGGACTATCTGGACAGCCCCAACGATCTGGACAAATGGCAGGAGGTGCATCTCTCCTGGGAGGATGCCATGGCCGACGGCGCCCTCACCCATGAGGAGATCGCCATTCACTATGCCCCGCAAATCGACCAGGCGGTGAACGTGCTGCTCTCCGCCGGGGGTCGGGGCGATTTCATCACCGCGGTCAACTACGACGGCGATTGGTTGTGCCTGAATAACTGGGAGAATCTGCGCAGGGGTGACCTCGGCGCGGTGGTATACTACTCCGTGCAGGAAACGGACACGCATTATTTTGTCGGCTACTACTTCTATCATCCCCGGGATGATGCGGAGATCTGGCTGGACATGCACGAGAACGACATGGAGGGCGTCATGCTCTGCGTGCCAAAATCTGCGCAGGGCTTTGAAGCCCCGGCTATGATGTACACCCAGGGCCACGGCAATTTGTACTTCTACTTTGCCAACGGAAAGACCGCCGGCGAGATGCTGGCGGGCTCCCGCTACGGCGGCGAGATGGCGCTGAATGGCCATCGGCCCTGCCTGTATATCACCCCCAATGGCACGCTGAAGAATTGCGGGCACAGCGTGGAGGCTGCGGCGGGGCACAGCACCTACTGGTCAGTTGGAAACAGCGGCGTGCGCTATGTCTACGGCGGCAGCGCGGAAACGCCGCTCTTCTGGAACGGGCCCTTTGAAGATAACCCCTGCGCCTATGACCTGCGGCCGCTTTCGGAGCTGTGGGCCTTCCGCAACGGCCCCTACGACGGAACCGGCGTGTTCGGCTCCTACGGGGCCTTCGACGGCAATAACCCCTTCGGGGGAGCAAACGGCGAAGACAAAGCCAATCCCCCGTGGGCCTGGCGGAACAAGACCGTCTACGGCTTCGGAGGCTCCTTCCTCTCAGACCCGGTGTGGACCTTCAACCGGGCCGTCAGCGGCGCGGATCTGTCCGCCGATTATGTGGATAACCCCTGGGCCGACTGGAAGCTGACCTTCGGCGCGGCGAGCATCCCTGCCACGGTAAAGGCGGAGGACGTGACGCTGCATCTGATGCGCGACGGCTGGGAATTCGGCGGCCCGGATTGGTTCACCCTGACGAAGGGCGAAAACGGATTCTACCGCATCAGCCTGTGCGGCGAGCGGAATGTGCTTTGGGTGGCTGCGCCCGCCGGCGGCTCCTGGCGCATGGAGATGCGCGACGCCCAGGGGCGGACGGTCGCGGGCGGCGCGGCGGCCGTCACCGCGGAGTATCTGCCGCAGCAGGCGCACTGATTCGCTGCGGCCCATTGCATAACCTTCCAGCATACCTCCCGTGCCATCCGGCGAAACTGCCGGAGAGGATGGGAGGTTTTTTGTATGAGCAAGCCGTCTGATTTGAAGCGGGCCGGAGGGCTGATCCTGTCGGCATTTCTGGCGCTTTCATGGTTTTCCCCGGTGCAGCAGGCCTTGCGGGAGATGCCGCAGCGCATCCGTCTGACCCAGGGTGAAATGAGCACCCTGACCCTCGGGGGTCTCACGGCCAGCGGCGACGCCCTGACCGTGACTGCCTCGCAGGATGAGCGCCTCGCGGCCGCCGGCACGGTGGAGGTCGTGGCGCATAAGGCTGGCGCCTCGGAGCTGCTGCTGTCCTTCCTGGGCATTCCGCTGCGGCGGGTGGAGGTGGAGGTAAGCCCGGAAAAGCGGCTCATTCCCGGCGGGCAGGCCCTGGGTGTGGCCATGCGTACCGATGGCGTGCTGGTGGTGGGGGTGAGCGAGGTGGCTGACGGCATAAGCCCCGCCCGGGACTGCGGGCTGAAGGCGGGCGACGTGATCCGCAGCCTGGACGGCAATGAGATCGCCACGGCCGAGCAGCTGACCACGCTGGTATCTGCTGCCGGGCAGAGGCCGCTGCGGCTGGAGTTCCTCCGGGAGGGCCGCCCGATGACGGCGATGCTCACGCCCCACCGGGACGAGGCCTCCGGGGCCATTCGCCTGGGGGCCTGGGTGCGGGACAGCACCGCAGGCGTGGGCACGCTCTCCTTTTACGACCCGGACACGAAGCGCTATGCGGCCCTGGGTCATGCCATCACCGACGGCGATACGGGAGCGGTGCTTTCCGTCAGCCGGGGGCAGGTGCTGCGGGCCAACATCGTGGCGGTGCAGAAGGGCCAAAGGGGGACGCCGGGCGAGCTCAAGGGCAGCTTCCTGCGGGAAGCCGAGGTGCTGGGCGACATCCGCCGCAACAGTATCCTGGGCATCTACGGCACGCTGGAGAACCCGGCTGTCAACAACCTCTACCCCGACGGCCTGCCCATTGGCCTGCGCGACAGCGTCCACACGGGCAAGGCGAGCATCCTTTCCTCGGTGGACGGCACCGGCGTGCAGGAATTCTCCGTGGAGATCACCCGCGTCAACCCGCAGACGGCCCCGGCCCCCAAGAGCATGGTGATCCGCGTAACGGACGAGCGCCTGCTCAGCGCCACCGGCGGCATCGTGCAAGGCATGTCGGGCAGTCCGATCATCCAGGACGGGAAGATCGTCGGGGCGGTGACGCATGTATTCGTGGCGGATCCCCAGCAAGGGTATGGATTATATATTGATTGGATGCTGGGGGAGGCAAAAGAGATCGAGTAACCGACTTCAACTGAAATGAGCCAGGAGGCCCACATATGGTGTGGTCTCCTGGCGTTTGCTATATGTTTACTTCTTTCGTACGCCGTACTTCTCAATGATGTAGTCCATATCCTTGTCGCCGCGTCCGGAGAGGTTAATGAGGATGGAGCCCTTATTCATCGTCTTTGCCAGCTTCATGGCGTAGGCGACGGCGTGGGAGCTTTCGATGGCGGGAATAATTCCCTCCATCCGGGACAGCTCGAAGAATGCGTCGATGGTTTCGTCGTCGGTCACCACGTCGTACTTCACGCGCCCCAGATCGTGCAGGAAGGCGTGCTCCGGGCCGGAGGATGGATAATCCAGCCCGCTGGCAACGGAGTAAACCGGCGCAGGCTCGCCGTCTGCATCCTTGAGCATGATGCTGTTGAAGCCGTGCATGATGCCCTCCTCGCCGTAGGTCAGGCTGGCGGCGTGATCGCCCAGTGCGGAGCCGCGTCCCAGAGGTTCCACGCCATAAATGTCCACCGGGTCATTGAGGAAACCGGAAAACAGGCCCATGGCATTGGAGCCGCCGCCCACGCAGGCTACGATGGCGTCCGGCAGCTCGCCTGTCATTTCGAGGAACTGCTCCCGTGCCTCGATGCCCACCACACTCTGGAAATCGCGCACCATCATCGGGAAGGGATGCGGCCCGACCACGGAACCGATGCAGTAGATCGCGTCCTTGTACTCCCGACAGTAAGCAGCGAAGGCAGCATCAACCGCTTCCTTCAGCGTCTGCAAGCCCTCCGTTACCTCGATCACGTTCGCACCGAGGATCTCCATCCGTGCCACATTCGGGGCCTGCTTGCGAATATCCACTGCGCCCATGTAGATGTCGCATTCCAGGCCGAAGTAAGCTGCTGCTGTTGCCAGCGCCACGCCGTGCTGACCTGCACCGGTCTCAGCGATCACCTTCCTCTTGCCCATATACTTGGCCAGCAACACCTCGCCCATGCAGTGGTTCAGCTTGTGTGCGCCGGTGTGGTTGAGATCCTCCCGCTTGACGTACAGCTGCACATTGCCCAGCTTGCCCGAC
>JAFQEB010000034.1 GCA_017399225.1 Clostridia bacterium
AAGCACATTGCGGACTTCGCGTTCGAAACGAATGTGTGCTGCATCATCATTCCCGAGGGTGTGGAAACCATCGGGCGGTACAGCCTGGGCCACGAGCTTCTGACCTATGTATCCCTGCCCTCCACCCTGACGAATGTGGGCGACGGCGCCTTCTCCAGCAGCTATCTGAGCGCGATCTCCTATCCCGCTGCTGATGTGCCCGCCTATGAAGCGGCTGCTTTCGAGGGCGTCAAGGGCGACGCCTGGCAGCTGCTCCTGCCCTACGGCACCACCCAGGAGCAGGTGGACGCTTTCGCAGCTTACATGGCGCCCTCCGCGCCCAAGGCTGTGGTCCAGGCCTCCATCATCGAGCCCTATTCCTTCCCCAAGCTGGACGCTGAGGCCGGCGCGCCCTACATCGGCAACTGGACTGCCGTGGCCGTCACCGACGGCACCGACTTCTACGGCATGGATCTGCTGGGCATCAGCATGACCGCTGTGCTGAATGACGACGGCACCGGCGTTGTGGATATTGACGGCGACACGGCTCCCGGCGGCTGGTACGTGGAGGATGGCACGGCCATCTTTGCGCCCATCCTGGAGGAGGGCGGTCAGCCCGTGCCGGAGGAGGCCATGCCCTTCACCCTGGACGAGAATGCCCGCATGTGCCTCGACCTGAGCGGCCTCATCATGCTGATGGAGAAGGAGGGCGTGGAGTACGCAACCCCCGCCATCCCCGAGAAGCCCTGGCCCGAGCTGGACGCTGACAAGGCCCAGTACTACGTGGGTACCTGGGACGCTGTGAGCTACATCGTTGATGGCGAAACCTATCCCGCCGAGCTGGTCGGCCCCACGACCCTGATCCTGAACGCTGACGGCACTGCTCAGATGACCGAGGGCGAGGAAGAACCCTACGAGCTGCGCTGGTATGCCGAAAGCTACTCTGCCTATGTCGGCCCGGCGATGAGCGCGCTGGTGGAAATCTACTTTGACATGAACGGCAACCTGCAGATGATGCAGGACGGCTCCGAGATCGTCTTTGCGCCCCATGTGGACGTGAAGGTCATCGAAGGCGCTGACGAGCTGCTGGGCGACTGGTACGACGACTACGATAACAAGCTGACCCTCGTCGACGACGGCACCCTGACCCATACCTATTCCTTCGACGGTTGGGTGGACACCTATGCATGGGATGTGGTGGACGGCGCTGCGGTCGTCACCGAGGGCCCCTGGAGCGGACTTCCCATCGTCCTGGAGAACGGCATCCTGATCATCACCAACGACGAGGGCATCTTCCAGATCTTCAGCCGCGATGGCGATCTGTCTGCCTACTACGGCGAGGATGACGAAGATTACGACATGCCCGAAGCTCAGCCCATCGGCGCTGAGGGCGAACCGTATTTCGGCGCCTGGAATGGCGAAATGTTCGGCATGGAGGTCATCCTGACCCTGAATCCCGACGGCACCTGCGCGATGGAGATGATGGGCGAAGCCGAGCCAGGCGTGTGGTCCATCGTGGATGGCAAGGCCAATATCATGGGTGATGAACTCTACATCGACGACGGCGGCAGTCTGGTGTACGCAGCACTGGAATTGGTCTTCACCAAGGCCGGCGGCGCTGCTCCCGAAGCTCCCGCTGTTCCCGAAGCACCTGCTGCCGACCTGCCCGAGACCCTGCAGCCCTTCGTCGGAACCTGGCATCTGTGCTATCTGGCTACCGGTGGCCTGGAGGGTGATCTGCGTTCCATGGGCCTGACCGGCAAGCTGGTGCTGAATGCGGACGGCACGGGCGTGATGACCGGCCTGTCTGACGAGAGCGGAAGCTGGTATGATGATGAGGGCCAGGTGCGCTTCGGCGATTCCGGCATGCCCTTGTTCCTGCTGGACGGCGGCTTCCTGCGCTACGGCACGGAGATGTCCGGCTACATGGTCTTCAGCCAGAATGAGAGCGCGACCTGGTCTCCCGCTCCTGCGGCCACGCCGGTTCCCGCTCCCACCGCTGCCCCTGCTGCGCCTGCTGCACCGACCGGCGGCAATGTGGAGCGCCTGAATGTCAAGTTCATCTGCAAGACCTACACTTCTGCGGGTTACACCATGGACGCCTCCATGCTGGGCGCGGAGTACGCGCTGGTCTTCCATGACAATGGCATGGCGGACTTCACCATGGCCGGCTTCACGGCCAACAACCTGCCCTACACCGTGACTGCTGAGGGCGTGTACGCCATCAACTACTACGACACCATGTTCAACTGCACGCCGACCGACGCGGGCTTTGACATGGATTTCTACGGCACGATGATGATG
>JAFQEB010000035.1 GCA_017399225.1 Clostridia bacterium
GCGCTCTTCTATGGTAAGATGATGGTAGTTCATACAGTTCTCCTTTCGGTATTCTGGTGTGTGGTAACTCTATTATACCAGAGATCTGTATGAACTTCTTTTATTTCCTATAGTGTTGCACTTGATAGTATAATTCACCGCCATTGAAAAAACCGACAGCAGCATGCTGTCGGTTCTGACGTCAGTGGAACATATTCTTTCTTGCCATAAAGAATGCGGAAACCAGCGCGACAACTGCGGCGATGCCCAGTACGATCCAGAAGCCCCAACTGCTGCCCTCGAAAGGAACTGCAACGTTCATACCCCACAGAGAAGCGATGATTGTGGGGACGGAAAGCAGAACCGTTAAAGAGGTCAGCGTCTTCATGGTGATGTTCAGATTGTTGCTGATGACGGAGGCGAAGGCTTCGGTGGTGTTGTTCATGATATCACGGTAAATAGAACACATCTCGATAGCCTGCTTATTCTCGATGATGACGTCCTCCAGCAGATCCGTATCCTCCGGATAGCGCTTCAGCACGTCCTGGCGCATCAGACGCTCAAGAACAAGCGCATTGCCCTTCAGCGAGGTGCTGAAATAAACCAGGGACTTTTCCAGCTTCATCATCTGCAGAAGCTCCTGGTTGCGGCTGGCCTTCTCCAGCTTTTCCTGCACGAGCAGGCTGGCTTTGTCGATCTGCTTCAGATAGGACAGGAAGCGGCCTGCGTTGCGGTGGAGGAGCTGCAGGATGAATCTGGCACGCTTGTAGGTCCAGAAATTGCGGATGCGCTCTTCGGTGAAATCGTTGATGATGGGGGTGTCGCGGGTGCAGACGGTGATGATCACCTCGTCGCACAGCACGATGCCCAAAGGAATGGTGCTGTACACATAGCCGCTGCCTTCGGTTTCGACATACGGGATGTCGACGAGGATGAGCGTCTGCTGCTTATCCGGGTCATAGTCGACACGGGCGGATTCTTCCTCGTCCAGGGCGGCCGGCAGGAAGGTGGGATCAAGACCGAAACGGGTGGTAAGTCCGTCGACCTCTTCCTTTGTAGGGCTTTGCAGATGCACCCAAACGCCCTTTTCAAGCGTGGTGCATTCGATCAGGTGATCCTCTACGGTTTTAAAGATCCTTCTCATGGCACACTTCGTCCTTTCTTTCAGGGACGGCAGTGCTGATCAGCCATGAGTACGGTTGGAGCGCACTGCCGCTGTTGAATTGTTACTGTACGGGTCGCCGTCCATGTGGTCAGTCGCTCCTTTCTGTGATTGGTGCATACAAGCGCACTATTTCATGATAATCAAAATGAGGCCGGTTGTCAATCATCCACGTGAAATTCAGTGTTCAAATGCCGCAGGCGCATCATTTGAGCGGGTCGTCCCCTTCTCGGTAAGGTACAAGGGCGGACGGCACCACGGCTGAAGCGGGATCTGTGTGCACATGCTGATCGTCAAAGAATATATGTGCGCCGAAGGATGCGAGGATATCTGTCTTTGAAACGCCGCCCAGGAAGAAGGCTTCGTCGACCCGAACGCCCCAGTTGCGCAGCGTCTTGATGGCGCGCTCGTGGGCCGGCGCGCTTCGGGAGGTGACCAGCGCCGTGCGGATGGGCGCCTGCTCGCGATCCTGATACAGATGCTGGAGGTTTGAAAGGGTCATCAGGAAATTGGCAAAGGGGCCCTTGGAAAGCGGCATATCGGCGTTGCTCATTTCATGTTGGATGAAGGCGTCCAGCCCCTGCTGCTTGAAGACCTTCTCGGATTCGGCGGAGAAGAGTACAGCGTCGCCGTCAAAGGCGATCCGGATCTGGCCGATTTCATCCTCGGGATTGGTGCGGGTGTTGCCAACGAGGATCATACCGGCAGCAATGTCGTGATCCACAGCCTGTTTTACGTCCGGCGCGTGTGCAGAGAGAAAAAGATCGGTGCGGAAGGCTTTCAGGTAGGGCGTTACCTCCGCGCCGCCGACCAACGCAGCTCTGGTGATGTCAAGGCCGTAATGTTCAATGGATTTGAATATACGCAGACTTGTATCGGCAGTGTTCCGGCTCATGATGATGACTTCGACCGTCCGCTGTCCGTGCTGAAGCCGATTCAGGTTCAAAAAAGCCTTGACCAGCGAGAATGCAGGCCCGGGCGGCAGGATCTCCTGCTCATGCTCCTGCTGGTACTGGCGGTATGCCTGAAGGCCTTGTTGTTCAAACACTTGGTTTTCTGCCTCCAGATCAAAAAGGGCCCGGGAGGATATCCCGATGACCAGCGGCTGTGTGAGATCAAATGCCATAGCTGCACCTCCCTCTTGGTACACGGATATCTTACAACAAAGCGCCTCAGGTCGTCAACCTTTGATTTTTGCAGTATTTCTCTCCCCTGCTGGCTTGATTATGCGGGCGTGATTGCGTATAATCATAGAGGTTATGCTTGGAGCAACGGAGGCGCTTTATTATGGATGAAACGGAAAAATACAAAATGCAGAGCGGATCAGCGAATGATTTCTCGGTCGGCTCCGTACGCCAGCGGATCATCGCGCAGGCGATCCCGCTGACCCTGGCGCAGATCGTACAGCTTCTGTACAATATCGTGGACCGGCTTTATATCGGGCACCTGCCGGAGGATGGCGAACTTGCCCTTACCGGACTGGGGGTCACTTTCCCGGTGATTGTGATCATTGCCGCCTTCACAGCGCTGTTCGGAAACGGAGGAACGCCGCTGTTCTCCATCGCTCGCGGTAAGCGCGATGAGGCAGAGGCAGAAAAGATCATCGGCAACGTATTCGCGCTGCTGGCAGTTTCTTCAGTCGTTTTGTTTGTATTCTGCTACTTCCTGCGTGAGCCGATCCTGTATCTGTTCGGCGCAAGCAGCCAATCCTATGAATATGCGGATCAGTACCTGCAGATCTATTTGCTCGGCACCTTCTTTTCGATGATCACAACAGGCATGAACGGATACATCAACGCGCAGGGCTTTCCGCGATTCGGGATGTTCACGACGATCATCGGCGCTGTGATCAATATCGCGCTTGACCCCATTTTCATATTCGTGCTGCATATGGGTGTACGGGGCGCAGCGTTGGCCACGGTGATCAGTCAGGTGATTTCTGCGGTATGGGTACTGAGGTTCCTGACGGGAAAGCGAGCGATCCTCCGGCTGCGGCGTGATCAGATACGTATCGACAAGGCAAGAACGAAGCGAATCATGACCCTTGGGCTGCCAGGCTTTGTGATGCAGGGCACCAACAGCCTGGTGCAGATCGCCTGCAATACGCAGCTGCAGACCTATGGAAGCGCGCTATTTGAAGGCGGCGGCGATCTGTATGTGGGCGTGATGACGATCATCAACTCCGTCCGTGAGATCCTGTCGCTGCCGGTGGGCGGCATCAGCAGCGGCGCGCAGCCTGTCCTCGGCTACAATTACGGCGCGGGAAAGAATGAGCGCGTTAAGGAAGGGATTCGGTTCATGTCCATGCTGGGCATTGCTTATACAGCCTTTGCATGGATCATCGTGATGCTGCTGCCGGGCTTTCTGATGGGCATCTTCACAGATGACCTGGAGACGATACGTATCGGCGCACCGATGCTCAACATGTATTTCTTCGGATTTGTTTTCATGTCTTTCCAGTTCGTCGGTCAGAGCACCTTTCAGGGCCTTGGCAAGGCAAAGCAGGCGATTTTCTTCTCCCTCCTGCGCAAAGCCATGATCGTTGTGCCGCTGACGTATCTGCTGCCCCTGTGGTTCGGCGTCGAGGGCGTGTTCCTGGCCGAACCTATCTCCAATGCGATCGGCGGTCTTGCCTGCTTTATTACCATGTGGTTCACGCTGTACAAGAAGCTTTGATACTACTCCTGCTGCTATTGCGGCGGGAGTTTTCTTTTGCGATGCGGATTCCATTCACGCATGGGACTTATGCAGCAAATTCCAGCATGATATTTCCTCTGCCCGGACAACATAGCCCCGAACCCGAAGATTTGAAGGAGGCATGTATCATGCGAGCAACCGGCATCGTCAGGCGCATCGATGAACTGGGACGGGTCGTGATCCCCAAAGAGATTCGCCGCACGCTGCGTATCCGTGAGGGCGACCCGCTTGAGATCTATACAGACCGGGATGGCGAGGTCATTCTGAAAAAGTACAGTCCCATAGGCGAAATGTCGTCCTTTGCCAAGGATTATACCGAGAGCCTATTCCGCTCGCTGGGGCATATTGCGGTGATTGTTGATCGGGATCAGGTGGTTGCCGCCAGTGGCGTGCCGCGCAAGGAGCTGTGGGACAAGCCGATCTCCCGCGACCTTGAAACGGCCATTGCCAGCCGCCAGACGGTGGCCCTCAACCGCCAGAGCGGCAGCAGAACCATGGCTGTCACGACAGAGGAGGACGCCAACGCTGCCTACACTGCCCAGGTCATCAGCCCGATCATTGCGGACGGCGAGGCGATTGGCGCAGTGCTGCTCATGAGCCGCGAAAACGGCGTGCGCATGGGCGACACGGAGCTGAAGGTAGCGGAAACGGCGGCAGGCATTGTGGGACGGCAGATGGAACAGTGATCTCTGTGGCGGGTCGGAGCTTGAGGCGCCGACCCGTCACGATTTGTCATTTCTGCCTTGTACATTGTGCAAAAGAGGCGTATAATAGGATGTGATCCCCTGTGGAAAGGATGCATCCGATGTCTGAGAAAATGAAGGCGACCTCTGGAAAAACGAAATCCATTATTGGCGGCATGACCGTCCTGGGCCTGGCTGGCGTGATCTGCAAGCTTGTCGGCGTGCTGTTTTCCATCCCGCTGCAGTGGATGATCGGCTTGGAGGGCCTGGGCGTTTACAATGCGGTATTCCCTACCTATAATCTGCTGCTGACCATTTCCTCCGCCGGCCTTCCGGTGGCTGTGAGCCGACTGGTCGCCCGGAGCCTTGCCAAGGACGATCCACGCAGTGCAAAGAAGGTTTTCCGCACGGCGCTGCTGCTGCTTACGGTTCTTGGCTGCATAGCAACGATCATCATCCTGGGCGGCAGCGGTATGCTGGCTCAGCGGGTCAAGATCCCGGAAAGCCAGTTGGGCTTCCAGCTGATCGCGCCCTGTGTGGCGTTGGTTTGCGTGCTGAGCAGCTTCCGCGGCTTTATGCAGGGGCAGCAGAACATGACCCCAACGGCCATCAGCCAGCTGATCGAACAGGTGGGCAAGGTTGGCATCGCGCTGCCGCTGGCGCACCTGGGCAGTGTTTATGGCGCGAAGAGTGGCATGAGCGCCGCCTATGGCGCAGCGGGCGCCTTGCTCGGCACCACCATCGCAGAGGCAGCAGCGCTTGTGTATATGCTCCTGCTGTACCTGCGCAACCGCAGCCGCTTCAACGCTCTGCCGCAGCACGCAGCCGAGGATGAGACCGGTGGATCTGTCATGAAGCAGTTGCTGGCGATCTCGATCCCCATTACCATCGGCGCCTGCATCGTCCCTCTGTCCCAGTGGATCGACAGTGCCATGCTGATGGACCGGCTCCAGGCTGCAGGCAATGCCTATGACGCAGCCAAGCAGCTCTACGGCCTGTTTACCGGAACGGTCATCCGAATCATCAATATCCCCACCGCGCTGGCGCTGGCGGTCAGCATGTCCCTCGTGCCTGCCATCAGCTCCGCCAAGGCCCTCAATGATGACGAAACGGTTCGCCGGCAGTCCGATCTTGGTCTGCGATTTGCGTTCCTGATCGGCTTCCCCTGCTCTGTCGGCATGAGCGTGCTGGCTGAACCCATCATGCGCTTCTTCTACGAAAATACGATGGAAGAAGCCTACCTGATCACCGGCGGACAGCTTCTGGCGGTTTCAAGCATGACGATCGTGCTGTTTACGGTCGTACAGGCCACCAGCAGCATACTTCAGGGGCTGGGCAAGCAGCGGATCCCGATGTATACGCTGGTTGCAGGCGTGGTCTGCAAGGTCATTCTGAACTATGTGCTTGTTGGCATCCCCGGAATCGGGATCCACGGCGCTCCCATTGCTTCGCTGGTATGCTACACCGTTTCCCTGGTACCGAACCTGTACTATGTGCTGAAGTATGGTAAGGTTCGCTTTAACCTGATGGGCTGGCTTGTGCGGCCCGGAATTGCGGCGGCGGCGATGGGACTTGCGGTCTGGCTGCTGCGCTTGATCCTCCCCTCCCACCGTCTGCTGACGCTGCTGGAGGTTGCAGTCGGCGTAGCGGTCTATGCAGCGGCTGCACTGGCGATCAAAGCCGTCACCAAGGAAGATCTGCGTGCCTTCCGTCGCAGAAAGTAAATACAAGAGGTGTTAACATGAAACCGGTCATCACCGTTGTTTCCCTCGGCCCGGGCAGCCATCAGCTTCTGACCCGCCAGGCCTGCGATACGCTGCTGGAGAGCCGACGTCTCATCCTGCGCACGGCGCAACACAGGGCTGTTGCGTGGCTCGACGAAAACGGCGTTGCATATGAAGACTTTGATGAGCTCTACGATCAGTTTGAAGACTTCGATGAGCTCCATGCGAACATGGCGCAGGAATTGTGGGCAGCGGCTTCAAAGACGCCGGTTACCTTCGCGGTGATCGACGCTTCTACCGACGGTGCGGTTCGGGCACTTCGGACAAAGCGGCCGGCCGATGGCAAATTGACGATCCTCCCGGGCGTGAGCATGGCGGACAGCTGCCTTGCGCTGCTCCCGGACACATTTGAGCATAGCGGAAGCGTCCGTATCTTACCGGCCATGGATGCCCTGACTGCCTCACCGGATCCGGATACGCCCCTGTTGGTAACAGAGCTCTTTGACCGCGTGCTTGCCAGCGACCTCAAACTGCAGCTGAGCGACGTCTATGGAGATGAAGCAGAGGTTGTACTGTTCCCCTCCAGCGTAAAGATCAACCGGAAGCCTCTGGTGCTTCCGCTGATGGAGCTGGATCGCCAGCGGACCTATGACCATACGGTGTGCCTGTATATCCCTGCAATGAACATGCAGATGCGTGACCGGTATTGTTTTGCAGATCTGCTGAATGTAATGCGCACCCTGCGCAAAAGCTGCCCCTGGGATTCCGAGCAGACGCACGAAAGCCTGCGGAAGTATATGATCGAGGAAGCGTACGAGGCGGTCGGCGCCATCGACGAAGATGATATGGATCACCTGGCAGACGAACTTGGCGACGTGCTGCTGCAGGTTGCCTTCCATGCCGATATTGCGGCTGATATGGGTGAATTCGGCATCAATGACGTTACGACCGCCATCGTACGCAAGATGATCTACCGCCATGCTCACATCTTCGGCAATGTACATTGCGAGACGGCGGCGGAGGTCACGGACAGCTGGGAGAAGCTCAAAAAGGCAGAAAAGGGGCTCACGACGCAGGGCAGCGTTCTTGCAGACGTCAGCCAGGGCCTCCCCGCGCTGATGCGGGCGGCAAAGGTGCAGAAGAAAGCTGCGAACGTGGGCTTTGACTGGGATGACGCCATCGGAGCCCTGCCCAAGATCCACGAGGAAGCGGACGAGGTGCTTGCGGAGCTGGAGGCAGGGCGCGATCCTGGCGAGGAACTGGGAGATCTGCTCTTTAGTTGTGTCAATGTAGCCCGTCTTGCCGGGCAGGAGCCGGAGCTGCTGCTGAAAGCCGCAACGGAAAAGTTCATCAAGCGCTTTACGGCAATGGAAAATCTCATTATTTCTGATGGAAAATCGCTCGAGGGCTTGACTTTAGCGGAAATGGATGTATACTGGAATAGGGTCAAAGCCGTGCAGAAGCGCGGACTTGACGGGGTTTGACCAGCAAGCTGCGTCCGCCACAAGCTGGGTGGAATGCACGGCAAACCCAACAGATAAGACCCAGACATATTTCCATGCAGCCTACGCATGGGTACTACAAGGAGGAAGTTTTCCATGAACAAGACCGAACTGGTTGCCGCCCTGACTGAGAAGACCGGCTTCACCAAGAAGGATGCCGAGAAGGCCCTGAACTCTGTTGTGGAAGTCATCACCGAGTCCCTGGTGAAGGGCGATAAGGTGCAGATCGTTGGCTTTGGCTCTTTCGAGGTGAAGGATCGCCCCGAGCGCGTTGCCCGCAATCCTCAGGCTCCCGAGCAGGAGATCACCATCCCCGCTTCCAAGGCTCCCGTCTTCAAGGCCGGCAAGTCCCTGAAGGACGCTGTGAACGTGAAGTAATTACAAGCCTTCCACAACCCGCAGGAACAATCTTGCGGGTTGTTTTCGTATCAGGAGGTATGCCAATATGCGTTTGGACAAGTTTTTGAAGGTATCCAGGATCATCAAGCGCCGAACCGTTGCCAATGAGGCTTGTAGCGGCGGCCGAGTGACCCTCAACGGCAAGGTAGCCAAACCCGGTGCTGATGTGAAGTCCGGCGATGTGATGACCATTCGTTTCGGCGATCATCTGGGCCGCTATGAGATTCTCTCCGTACCGGCTACGGTGCGCAAGGAAGGCGCGGCGGATCTGTACCGCATCCTTGAGGAAGATGCAGCAATGGCCAGCGAGCGCCAGGCGGAGGAATAAGCGATGTGGTATGCGATCATCCTTGCGGGAGGCAGCGGCAGCCGAATGGGCGCCGGCATGAACAAGGTGCTGATGCCCCTCGCCGGAGAAACTGTGATTGCGCGTTCCCTCCGCGCCTTTGCTGGCATGGTGGACGGGATGATCCTCGTCTCCCGCAGCGAGGATATGCAGCAGATGCAGCTGGCGGCTGCGCAGGCCGGAATTGACGTCCGGATCGTTATAGGCGGAGCCACGCGGCAGGAATCCGTCTGGAATGGTCTGTGTGCTCTGCCGGAAGCGTGTACGCACGTGATGATCCATGACGGTGCACGATGCCTGGTGGACAAGGCGACCATCGAGCGGTGTAAAGCATCCGTTCTTGAGTGCGGCACCGGCGTAGCGGCGATCCCTGTGATCGATACGATCAAGGAAACGGATGCTGAGGAGTTGGTCGTTTCAACCCCCGACAGAAGCGCTTTAAGGGCCGTTCAGACGCCTCAGGGCTTCAGCCTTGAAATTATCCGCGAAGCGCACCGTAAGGCGCAGGAGGCCGGCTTTATCGGCACAGATGATGCTTCCCTCGTTGAACGGCTGAATATTCCTGTGAGGCTGACGCTGGGCGACCGCCGCAATATCAAGCTGACGACACCGGAGGACATGCAAATGGCAGAAGCATTCCTGCATAATGACTTCCCTGCCCTGCGCATTGGTCAGGGCTACGATGTACACCGCCTGGTAGAGGGGCGCGACCTGATCCTGTGCGGTGTAAAGGTGCCTCATCACCTTGGACTGCTGGGGCACTCGGATGCTGATGTTGCGCTGCACGCGCTGATGGACGCTATGCTGGGTTCCATGGCGCTGGGCGATATCGGCAGGCACTTCCCCGACACGGACGAACAGTACCGCGGTATTTCCTCCATGAAACTGCTGGAACATGTTGCCGCGCTTCTGCGTGAGCATGGAGCCTGCGTGACCAACTGCGACGTCACCATCGCTGCGCAGAGGCCCAAGCTGCTCCCCTATGTCCCGCAGATGAGGCAGAATATTGCTTCTTTGCTTGCGCTGCCGCTGGATCGTGTCAATGTGAAGGCGACGACCACGGAGCATCTTGCTTTCGAGGGCCGGGAGGAAGGCATTAGCGCCCGTGCAGTCTGTATGGTACAGGGCTGATCTCTCATAAGAAAACGAGCCGAACGTACAAAGGCGTTCAGCTCGTTTTTTATGTAGGGATGTTTGCGCCGTATTCCCGGACGATGCGCACCACGCGGCTGTCGCCATCTACCAGCATTTCGCGGATCGGCTCTTTTCCCTCATCGTTGGGCTCATTACGCCAGTAACGCTCCGCCATGTAACGGTTCGCAGCTGCATCCGGCGTGCCGTCAAAGCAGTTGAGGGCATCGCCGATGAAGCATCGGCCGTTGACCTCGAGCTCCACCACTGCATATGTGGGACGCCCCAGGCGGACGAAATAGTCCGCCCAGCGAACAGCAGGCTCCTCATCACTGGAAGCATACAGGCAGGCCATACGGGAAGGATATTCCGGGAATTTTTCCCGTCGTACCTCCTCAAGTGCCAGCTCACGAAGGGCGACCATCAGCGGATATTCCAGCTCGTCCGTGTATTGCTCGGGGTGTGCAAGAACGTCGGCTGCTTTATCAGCCAGCTTCATCACACGGGTGTAAACGCCGGTGTGGTTTGATTCGTCCAGACAGATGACCTGCCCGAGCGAAATAGGGCGGTCACAGACAACGTGATAAACTCGCATATGGATCCTCCAAAAAGGCTGACGGATAATTCCGCCAGCCTTAAATCAGCAGTCGATGAACTTGCGGAACTCCGGCAGGATGCCGATACCGTCCGGGTAATGTGCGGCAAACTGGGGAACCGCATGGCTTGGGAAGGAATTGCCTTCAATGAAGGTCGGGCCGTTCTCGGTGATGGCCACGTCCCAGGCGATGAAGCGCATTTGAGGCACCTTGCGGGCAGCCTCCATGCACATGGCCTTGGCCTCCTCCCAGTACGGGATGGTGAAGCCGATGATGTCCGTGCCGGTAATGGGGTGCTTTGTGAAGGTGTTGCCGGCCTTGTCAGCGCCGACGGTGAGGAGTTTGCCGCTCTCCAGGTCGATGCGGGCCGCCATACCGCCGCAGTCCACATTGTCCATGACCTTGCCGTTGCCGATGCGCAGGAAGCCGTAGACGATGCCCTCCGCCTTGTCGCCCAGCAGGGTCGCAATGCGGCAGGTATTGACGGAGGTGGGGCACATGCGGGCCATCTCGGGATGCTGGATGACGATCTCCTCCAGAATGCCGATGCCGTCACCCTTCAGGCGGGCCAGGAAGGCTTCAGCACCCTGGGCCCAGTCATCAGGCGTGTACTTGTAGATGCCCTGGCCGCTGGAGCCCTCCAGGGGCTTGCCGATCAGGCTGGGCAGGGTCATCATGTCTGCGACCTGCTCAGCGGTGGTGCTGTCATTGATCAGCAGCCACTTGCGGGGGATCCACTCCTTGAACAGCTCGTTGAACTGGGTCTTGTCGTCAAAGAAGTGCCAGTACTCCTTGGGATTCATCCGGCGGACGATGCCGTTGGAGATGCCGCGGGTGATAACTGTGCGGCGCTGGGCGTCATTCAGGTTGTACATCTGGGCGATCTTGTAATCGACATAGCCCGCGTTGTACTTGACGGCGCATTTGAGCATATCACAAAGGAGCCAGATGCGGGATTTATCGCTGCGCTCCTTGAGGAGGGCGGTAGTCTTCCACATGGCCTTCCAGTCCATCTTGACAAGGCGCTTAAAAAAATACGAAAGACGGCTCATTGGGGTGACCTTCCTTTCGTGAAAAAGTTGCACTACTGCGTCGCGGAGCGCTCTTCGCGCTCCGTGACTCCTGCAAAGAAGCCATCGCCGCGCGGCAGCGCCAAAACGGGTCGAAGACCCTTAAACATTGAAACGGAACAGGGTGATGTCGCCATCCTTCATGACATACTCCTTGCCCTCGGAACGGACGAGGCCCTTTTCCTTGCAGGCGTTCATGGAGCCCAGCTCCACCAGGGTGTCGAAGGGCACGATCTCGGCACGGATGAAGCCGCGTTCGAAGTCGGTATGGATCTTGCCGGCGGCCTGGGGGGCCTTGGTGCCGGTCTTGATCGTCCAGGCGCGGCACTCGTCTTCGCCAGCGGTCAGGAAGGAGATCAGGCCCAGCAGACGATAGCAGGCGGTGATCAGGCGATCCAGGCCGGACTGGCCGATGCCCAGTTCCTCCAGGAACTCGGCCTTTTCATCCGCATCCATCTGGGCGATCTCTTCTTCGATGGCGGCGGAAATGACCAGCACCTCCGCGCCTTCGGACTGGGCGATGGCATTCACCTTGTCCAGGCCGGGAATCTCGGAGGGATCGGCGCTCAGCGCGTCCTCCGCGATGTTGGCGGCATAGATGACGGGCTTGGTGGTCAGCAGGAACCAGCCTTCCACCATGGCGCGCTCTTCCTCGTTCATGAAGCAGGTACGGGCGGGCTTGCCGGATTCGAGGTGGTTATAAATACGCTCGCACATTTCCACTTCAGCGCCCAGCTTCTTGTCGCCGCCGCGGAAGCCCTTGACAGCCTTGTCCTTGCGGCGCTGGACGGACTCCATGTCGGCAAAGATCAGCTCAAGGTTGATGGTTTCGATATCGCGGGCGGGATCAATGGAGCCGTCCACATGGATGATGTTTTCATCCTCAAAGCAGCGCACGACATGAACGATGGCGTCCACCTCGCGGATGTGACTGAGGAACTTGTTGCCCAGGCCCTCACCGTGGGACGCACCCTTCACCAGACCGGCGATGTCCACGAACTCGATGGTGGTGGGAGTGACCTTCTTGGGATGATACATGTCCGCCAGCACATCCAGACGGCTGTCGGGCACCATCACCATACCGGTGTTGGGCTCAATGGTGCAGAAGGGGTAATTGGCGGCCTGCGCGCCCGCCTTGGTGATCGCATTGAAAAGGGTGCTCTTGCCGACATTCGGCAGGCCCACAACGCCAAGCTTCATGAGAAATTCTCCTTCGTATTTGTTGATTGTCAATCCCTCATATTATATACGCTTTGCATGGAAAATGCAATCTTTCCGGAAAATTTCAGGACGCAAAAAGCTGACAGCATCTGCTGCCAGCTGAATTCAAAGGAGAATGCAGATCATTCCGCCGTCGCCCTCATTGACGATGCGCGTCAGGGTCTCCTGTACCTTTTCCTGTGCATCGGCAGGCATACGCATCAGCTTGTTGCTTAGGCCTTCACGCACCATGCTGTCAAGGGATCTTCCGAAGAAACTTGTTTCCCATACCTTCTTGGGATCGGTTGCAAATTCATCGGTCAGCTGTCGCACAAGATCTGCGGACTGTTCTTCTGTGCCGACAACGGGCGTGACCTCCGTTTCGATGTCCACGCGAATCAGATGCAGGGACGGTGCATGGGCTTTCAGCTTGACGCCGAACTGACTCCCCTGCTTCACGATCTCCGGTTCCTGCAGCGTCAGCTCGTTCGTGGTCGGCGTGACCAGGCCATATCCGGTGCTGCGCACGGATGCAAGCGCATCCGCAACATGATCATACTCAGCCTTTGCGTGTACGAGCTCCTTCATCAGCGCAAGAAGATGGGCGTCCCCGCGGATTTCCGTGCCGCACTCCTCGCCGAGGATGCGGTTGAACAGGCCATCCTTCATCGGAAGCGAGAAATCCATGCGTCCCTCGCCCGGATAGGTGTTATCGATGCGTACCGGCTCTGCATAGGGCGATCCGGTAAAGGCGTCGTCAAATACATCTGTCTCGTGCATGACGCGGGTCTCGATGCCTGCAGCCCTGACGGCATCCAGTACATGCTGGACAAGCCAGTGCCCCGTATCCAGCGCGCGCATCCATGCCGGAACGGACAGCCGTGCTTCCCTCAGCGGGAATTCCATCAGAACAGACTCCAGAACCCGCTGGATGTCTTCAACCTGCATATCCTTGACGTTAAGCAGCATGACCGGAACTGCGTACTTCTCCTCCAGCGCATCCCGCAGCGTCAGCGTTTCGGCAATGCGAGGCATGGCAGAGTTCAACACGATCACGAAGGGTTTGCCAAGCGCCTTCAGCTCGCCGACCACACGTTCTTCGGCGTCTACATAGGCGCTGCGCGGAAGATCTGCGATGCTTCCGTCCGTGGTGACAACAAGCCCGATGGTTGCATGATCCGTCATTACCTTACGCGTCCCAACTTCTGCAGCCTGCTCAAAAGGAATGTCCTGATCGAACCAGGGCGTATGCACCATTCGTGCGCCGTCTTCATCGACTGCCCCAAGAGCGCCCCGGACGAGATAGCCAACGCTGTCAACAAGACGGATCCTCACAGGCGTGTTCTCGCTCAGGGATACCGTCACTGCCTCCCCGGGGACAAATTTAGGCTGCGTGGTCATGATGGACCTCCCGGAGCCCGATTGCGGCAGCTCGTCGGCGATCCTTGCCTTTCTGGGCGTGTCAGGGAGCTTGGGCAGCACCAGCTGCTCCATGAACCGGGAGATCAGTGTGCTTTTCCCCGTCCGTACAGGGCCGACGACGCCGATATACACATCGCCGTCTGTGCGCTCTGCAATATCGCGGTACAGGTTGAAATTCGATCCGTTTTCCATGACGTTTCCCTCCATCAGATCAGCGTTTCGACGTCTGTCCAATGGTATGGGCCTTGTCTTACGTGTATGACAGATTTGTGGCAACAAAAAAGCGAGAGAGGGATCTCTCTCGCTGATTCAGCTGTTTCCAATGACCGGAGCAGGCTGCGATTACACGCGCTTGACTTCCTTGATCTTGGCCGCCTTGCCCTGCAGGGAGCGCAGGTAGTACAGCTTGGCGCGGCGCACCTTACCATGACGGATCACGGTAATGCTGCCCAGACGGGGGCTGTGGACGGGGAAAGTACGCTCCACGCCGACGCCGTAGGAGACGCGGCGAACGGTGAAGGTCTCGCGGATACCGCCGTTGCGCTTGGCAATGACAACACCCTCGAAGGCCTGCAGACGCTCGGTCTTGCCCTCAACAACTTTCACCTGCACGCGCACGGTATCACCGATGGCGATGGCAGGCACGTCGTTGCGCAACTGCTTAGCTTCGATAGAACGGATAATTTCGCTCATGTTGGTTCCTCCTTCCATCATAGACGTTCATATCCGGCTCTGCATGAGGTCAGAGTACCCGGAAAGCGGACCGCCCGTATATCACGCCGATTATTATAGCACATAACTTCCTTGAAATGCAAGTGGTTTTTGAAGAAAAATTTGCTTTTTCTCAAAGAAATTCTGGCAGTCGGCTTACGCTCGTCCGCAGTGCTTCGATCGTTTTCGTTTCCAGTACGATGCGAGCCTCATTCTTCTTCGCCCAGGAGAAGCGCTCCCTGAGATCGATCTCCCCATCGCCCAGTGCAAGGTGATTTTTCCTTCCCAGCGCGTCATGTCCGTGCATATGGATGAGCCGCCCGTCATTCTTGCGGAAGAAGGGCTCGTCTGCATTGTCAACGCCGTGGCTGTGGCCGATATCCAGTGTCAGCCCAAAGACGGGGGATTCAAGCAGAAACTCGATGGCTCTCTGTTCATGGGACATCCAACCGCTGGTGTTCTCGACGGCGATGCGGGTAGCAGTGCCTTGAAGGACTTCTTCGCACATGCTTCGGAAAGCGGTCAGCGCATCGCGGAATTCGTCGCTGTACTTTTCATACAGGAATACCTTCCGGTCAGGAAGCGTGATGTACACGCCCTTGGGGAAATGGATATTGACGATGGGCATTTCCATTGCAGCGGCAAGTGCCAAAGCATGACAGAGCGTTTTCATCCAGGCGGTGCGAACAGCATGGTTAAATGCAAAGGGATCGCATTCCTCTTCCACATGCAGTGTGAAGTAAAGGCTGTACTTCCCTGCAAGGCTTTTGAGGGATGCGGGATCGAGGCATTCGATCGAGCAGGCTGGAAAATTGGCGTTCAGCTCAACAAAGGAAAGCCCCAGCTGATGAGCCAGGGCACAGCATTCTTCGATGGATTGCATTTCAAGCAGATACGGCATACCGAAGTCCATGTTCAGTCCTCCCGGTAAGCAATGTCCTCGCGCAGGCGGTACAGGGTCGCGCCGCGCTTCTTATGACAGAAGGTAGACGCCCACCACTCCACGCTGCGCACTTCGTCAAACTGGCATATGCCATAACGGACGCGCTCGCCGTTCACGGTCTTGCTGTGGCCGCGCATGTTGGAATCCATCCAGTGGATCTCGTCCTTTTCTGCGTCGTAGCCCATCATGATGGCGCTGTGGGGGCCAGTACCGTATTCGTAATTGGCATTCATCTGAAAGAAATCGCCGCGCTGCGCCTGGCGCATAAAGTCTTCAGCGAGCTTCAGGTTCTCCTCCTTGGAAAGGCTGGTATCATAGCGGAAGGAAGCAGCCTCATAGAAAGGGTTTCCCTTCTCCGCGCTGATCTCTTCCCAGCCAACGCCCTTGTAATAAGGCTTGGCGTCCGCTTCGGTAATGTTGTTGGGGATGCGCAGCTTGACGTCAGGAAACTCTGCCATGCAGAAATCATCCCGGAGCTCATTGAAGATATGTGTGGTGAAATTCTTGCACAGGTAGATATCGCCCTTCTTCCAGGCTCGCTGGGCTTTTCCGGCCGCCTTGATATAAAGCTCATGCCCATAGGAAATGATGCGCTCGATGAAGTCCTCGCGGGGCGTCAGTACCGGCATTTCCTCGGCAATGTCGGGTGTATCGGCCGGTTCTTCCGTGTAAAGGGGCTCAGCTTCGATCGCAAGAGAGGGATCAAACTCGATCACGTCCCAGAAGGAGATCTCCCCTTCCTCGGCCAAGGCAATGGAAGATAAGGCAGCAATGGCCAGCAGGAGCATCAGGACGATACGGCGCATAGCAACACCTCCGTTACAGTGAATACACCATCATTGTACACGCATAAGGATTCCTTTGCAAGCCTTGGAAGAAAAGTTTACGACTTTATGAAAAAGCTGCCGGACTTGGCCGGCAGCACAGGTTATTGAGGTGTTCTCAACGAAACGGGTGAATCACCAAGGGTGTTTTTCAGGTTCTCGAAGGCTCGCTTTGCAAAATCTGCCTGATCTTCGTCCATGCCGTCCGGCGCAGGCAGATCACTGGCAACAACGCGGTAGCGCTGCTGCCCATCCTGTTTGAAGCGCCAGATGTATGTAGGTGTGTAAGTAACACTGTCAAAGCCCAGCGCTTCGCCATCGTGGCTGAGGGTAACGTGAACCAGCATACCGGTCACATTGCCATTGCCGCGCTCTCCGTTCATCAGGCTGCCAAGGGACCAGATGCAGAGCGTCTTCCTGGCGGAGCCGTCTGAACTGGTGCTGGTAAGGAATTCAACTTCCCTCACCGCCTTTGTGCCGGCGCCGACAATGATATCAGCGCCTGCATCGGCAAGGGACTGCATGAAGCGGGTCATCTTTGAAGAAGTCGTGCTGAGGCTCTCCGAGCCGCTCCAGTTCAGCGAAACGACCACAACGTCAGCACCCTGCTTCCGCGCATCGGCAATGTCATCTGCGATGGCATAGATATCGCTGTCAGAGGCGGCGGCAGGGATCGCGTAGCTGCTGCCTGCAGACTTCATCTGCTTCTTGCCCGTACTGCTGATGCTGCGGGTGTAATGCAGATACGCAATTTTGACCTGATCGATCTCGAAGAAACGGATCGTGTCAGCATCCTCCTGCGATTCGTAAGCTCCGATGACAGAGAGACCACGCTTCTGTGCCTGGTTGAGCGTCGCCTGGAGACCGCTGCTGCCGTAATCATAAGCACGGCTGTAGCCCAGAGCAACGACGTCGATATTGGCTATGGAGAGCATATCCCATATCGTCGCCGGGGCATTGGGGATCTGCTTTACATTGCGTGAAGGATCTGTGATTGTTTCAACGCTCACAAGGGTCAGGTCGCTATCAAGCTCCTCGGCGATCAGGGACAGGTTATCGGTAAAATCGTACTTGTCGCTATCAGCATAATAACCGGATTTGCGGATCAGATCATCCGCGACGATGCTTCCGCCGAATGTCAGCGACACGGTGCCGCCCTGTTTGGGGGCCATGGGAACGGCAGGGGCGGGGGCGTCCGTTTGCTGCGCCGACAATGCGGGCGTCATCTCAGGGAGCGCCTGTGTATTTTCGGGTAGGCTGGTGCCCTGGGGGCCGCTCTCAGCGAGGGCGATGGGGATTTCTTTCAGCGCAAGCTCAGGCAGGGCTCCGTTCAGATTTGTGGAGGACCGCATTGCACGATCCTCCATCAGAATATCAGCCGAGCCCATCAGCTTGGGCAGAACATAGCCGAGGCCGACCGCCACCAGGCATGTCAGTGCAAGCATGACGATCGTTCCCAGCGATACGCCGCGACGCACGTGGTTCTTCAAGCTGCGTTCTCCCCTCTTGTAGATTTTATCAGAAGATATTCAGCAGGCTGACCAGAGAAGTCAGCAGCAGGGCACCGACCAGCACGATGCAGACGATGCGCACGACCAGCTTCTTCTGTTCTTCCTTCTTGTTGTGCTTCTTTTCAACACGGTTGCTCATGATAATGCCTCCATTCGATTTTGTGATCAGGCTTCCTTTTCATCGGAAGACTGAGCGGGTTCCTTTTTCCAAATTCGGAGCTGAGTCACGCGGCGCTTCTCCATGCGGGTGACAATGCCGCGCAGCTCGTCGGTTTCGAACTTTGCGCCTTCAAAGGGAATGATGCCTAGCACCTCGGCTGCAAGGCCGCCGACGGTTTCGGCATTGTAGATGTCCTCTACGCCAAGCATATCCAGCAGCTCGGCCAGCTCCATGCTGCCGTCAACCAGGCGGGAGCCGTCGTCCATCGTGACGAGCTCTTCGTCCACGTCGTCGTGCTCGTCGTAGATCTCGCCCACCAGCTCCTCCAGCACGTCCTCCATGGTCACGATGCCTTCGGTTCCGCCGAATTCATCCAGAACGATCACAATGTGCGTCTTCTGTGACTGGAAGAGCTTCAGGAGCTTGGAAAGGGCCAGGGTCGTGGGCGCGTAGACCGGCTGCTGCATGATCTGAGTGATGTCGCCGCAGCCCTGATGCTTGTGCAGGTAATAGTCCTTTTCGTTGAGGATGCCGACGATATGATCCATATCCTCATGATAGACCGGCAGGCGGGAATAGCCGCTGTTGCGGAACAGCTCGCCTACCTCCTCCATGGTCGCCGTATCCTCCACAGCAGTCACGTCTACGCGGGGCGTCAGGATGGAATTGACGTCGCGGTCATCGCTGAACTCGATCACAGAACGGATCAGCTCGCCCTCATGGGCGTCGATGTCGCCCTCGCTCTGGGCTTCCTCCAGCATCGTCATGATCTCTTCCTCGATGAAGGATTCGCTCTCAGCAGGCTTAAAGATGCGATGCAGCAGCTTTTTCAGGCCAGCAAAGAGGGCATTGATCGGGGAAATAATGGTGCGGAGGAATCTCAGCGCCGGAGCAAAGGCCATCGCGAGGCGCTCAGGCGATTCCTTGGCGACGGTCTTGGGCGTCACTTCGCCGAAGATCAGCACAACAATCGTCATGACAGCCGTGGAAACAGGCGTAACAAGCCCCTGGTTATCCTTCAGGAGAATCAGAAAGAGGCTGGTAGCCAGCGAAGATGCAGCGATATTTACAATGTTGTTGCCGACCAGGATCGTGCTGAGCAGGCGATCATAGTCCTCAGCCAGTTCATACGCAAGCTTGGCGCGCTTGTTGCCGTTTTGCATCATGGTCTTGAGCTTGACCCGGTTGGCAGAGGTAAAGGCAGTTTCAGAGGAAGAGAAAAATGCGGACAGTGCTACACATATCAGTATAGCAATCAGCATCCAGATTTCAGACGACATGGAATCAAGCAGTCCTTTCATGGTTGAGGCGCGCCGAAAAACGCACCGGTACACCAGCCCGCGAGGTCATGACCGACCACGCAGGCACAGGACTACAGGGAGGCTGATCCACGAAGCCGTCACACTCCTTCCACAGGCTGAATTTGAATCAACACACATTATACCATGCAATGCAGCAAAAAGCAAATCTTATTGATAAGAATCGCCGTTTCAAAAATATGGGCTCACCAGGGCGCAGTGCGACCATTCAGACCGGCAAGGATCCCGCTGCCAAAGGCAAACATCAGGTTATAGCCACCGCAGTCGCCGTCCACGTCCAGGATCTCTCCAGCGGCATGTATTCCCGGGAGGATTCTGGATTCAAGGGTACAGGGATCAAACTGCTCACACGCCAGGCCGCCGGCGGTCACCTGGGCGCTTTCAAAGCCCTTGACGCCCTTGATCTTCAGCGTGAAGTCGGCAGCGCATTGCACAAGCCGATCGACGCTGTGTTTTGTGATCACAGCTGTATGCGGATCAATACCCGCTGCACGGAACAGCGCAAGGGAAATTTTCGGCACACACAGGCCGGTCAGCAGTTCAGTTGCCTCCCCCTCCGCTGCGCCGTCCCACAGCTTTATGCGCCGGAGGAGTTCAGCCTTCATCTCTTTCTGATCGGCAAAGCCCATTGCCTTGGACAGATCGATATGCAGTAGATCTCCCGGGGCGGCATACCTTGCACACTGCATCACACACACGCCGGTAACGCCGTAATCGGCGAACAAAACCTCGCCCGCCTCCCGGTACTTTTCTGCGGTGCCGGAGGTAATCCTGACCTCACTGCGAACGCGGATCCCGCTCAGTCCGCGTATGGGCGCCGTGTCTGTGATGATCTGCGTCAGCGCGGGGCGTGGCTGAACGAGCCTGTGGCCCAGAGCGGTCATGACAGGCCAAAGGCTGCCGTCGCTGCCCAGCTTGGGCTGCGCACAGCCTCCGCCCGCCACGATGACACGCTGTGCAGTATAGCTATTCTCAGCTGTGCGGACGCACCACCCGTTCTGGACTTTGCTGACGTCCAGGACGTGAGCGCCGGTCACCGTTTCCACGCGGAGCGCCCGCATGGCGTGCCTGAGCGTATCCAGCACAGAGGTCGCCGCGCCGCTGATGGGATAGACACGTCCGCCGTCCTCCTGGCGCATCCGCAGGCCGTGATGCTCCCAGAATCGCCGCTGTTCCTCTGCACCACAGTGGGTCAGAACAGCCCCGGCCAGTTTGTTGCCGCCAGGATAGCGCAGCGTACCGGTGTTCATCAGATTGCAGCGGCCGTTGCCGGTGGCGAGGATCTTTTTTCCGACACGATCCATTCGTTCAAGCACAGTCACCCGATCTCCGCACGACGCGGCCGCGATGGCTGCTGCCATGCCTGCGGCTCCTCCGCCGATGATGATCACGCTGCTCATGCACATGCCTCCTGATTATCAGATGATGATATTATACATGGGATTTTCGTTTCTTGCAATCAAGAAAAGCAGCAGGGCGGTCAAGCGCTGCTGCGAAAGGCTGGTATTCACAAACAGCCCGAATGCGTGCTGTATCTTCTGCGTACACTACCAGCGAGGTGATGATGATGGAAAAGGAAAATACCCGGAAGCCAACGTGGCGCTCCCTTGTTGTGCTGTGCGTTATAACCCTGGGTCTGGGAGGACTTGTGGGCTTCCTGACGCAAAGGGACTCGAGTTTTTACGAGGGGCTGAACAAGCCGGCCTTTGCGCCTCCGGGATGGCTGTTTCCGGTTGCATGGGGGCTGCTCTATCTGGCAATGGCCACGGCAATGTGGTTTGTGCTGCGTGGTCAGGGCCGTGATCGCTTTATCCTGCTGGGGCTGTACTTTGCACAGCTGGCGGTGAATTTGATATGGCCCTATATCTTCTTTACCGCTCAGGCCCTGGGGCTTGCCTTTTTCTGGCTGATACTGCTCTGGCTGCTTGCAGGTATCATGCTCTGGCAGTTCTTTAAAGAAAGTGCTGTGGCTGGCTGGTTGCTGGTGCCCTATCAGTTATGGCTTACCTTTGCGGGGATCCTGAATTTCATTCTGGCAAGGATGAATCCGTAATGTGATAAATGCGCATGAGTTCAGGGGTCATGCTGCCGTCGGCCTGGTATACGATAAGCGGCGGCTCCGGATGCAGCATGGGTCTGGCGTCCTTGACAGCTTCGATCAGCACCAGATTGGCCGGTTTCTCAGCCGTGGGGTAAATCAGCCGGAAGCGCTTGGGCTCCAGCCTTGACGCTGAGAGAGCCGTCATGGCCTCCAGCATTCTGGGAGCCGGATAGATCATGGAAAAGCGTCCCTTTCCTTTCAGAAGACGGTATGCCATGCGATACCATGCAGATAGTCCCTCCGGGGTTTGATGACGGGCGATGGAGAGCGCTGCATTTGGATTGAGCAGTGTCGATCCGGGAAGCCCGTAGGGCGGATTACACACAATGGCGTCCAGGGAGCACGGTGGAAGCAAGCGGTCTGCCTGCTCCACGGGACAAGAATGGATTCTGATCCGGTCAGCAAGGCCGTTGAGATGGACGCTGCGTGCGGCCATCTCCGCCATATCTTCCTGGAGTTCGAAGGCCTCAAAACAGACGCCACGATTTCGTCCTGCCAGGAGAAGCGGAAGGACCCCTGTGCCGGTACCGAAGTCGGCCACATGATCGCGGGGATTCACACGGGCGAAATCCGCCAGCAGGACGGCGTCCATTCCAAACCGGAAGCCGCCCTGCTTTTGTATGATCCGCAGTCCGGACAGCTGCAAATCGTCCATGCGCTCGCCTTCCCAGATCAGTTCTCCGGCCCGATCAGTTCCAACTGGCTGGTCAGACAATAGCCTTCCTCCCCTTCGTATGTGATCAGGCACCAGATATTGCCCTTCTGCAGCAGCGTGACGCGTGTGAGGTGCTGCAGCTCTGTGACTTCAGGCGCCTCAGTGGAGCACCATTCCCGGGTAAAGATGGAGCCATTTTCCTTGGCCTTTACGACGCCCTCCCAGCCGGTGACCTCTGTAAGGGTGTAATCCAGGAGCCGTGTATCATCGGTGATGTGGGTCTCGGGCTTCTCTGAAGACAGATACCGGGTCGCGCAGTATCCCTTTGACTGACCGTACTGCACATAGCACCAATCGCCCAGGTTTTCAAGCAAGGTAACGACGCTGCCGCGCCTCATGCGCAGAAGCACAGTGCTGGAGGTGGTCGGCTTGTCTCGAAGGGCAAGCGGATCGATGGCTGTATTCACATATCGCACACCGATGGCGCTGAGCGGCTCTGCATAGGTAATGTACTGAGAAAACACATATCCAGTCATGCCTTTGTAAAGGACGAAGCTCCAGGTTTCCCCCTCGTGAAGGACGGTAATGCTTTCAGCAGAGGCGATCTGCGTGTATATCTCCGCCTCTGTAGAGGCGGCAGAACGCAGGTTCACGCTTGTCACTGTGGAAGAGATCCAGGCAACGACGCCTTCCTTTTCCGCGTCTGGCTTGCCGTCGAAAGCCTCATCCGCAACCGGGGTGACGGCTGGTGTTATGGTCGGCGTCGGAGAGGATTCAGGCTCCTCCGGCTGCTCCGTGATGTGCAGCTGAGAAGTCAGCAGCCAGCCGCTCATGCCGTTATAGGCCACCTCGCACCAGGAACTTCCGATGGCGGTGACGGTGACCTCTGCGCCGGCGGGGATTGAACCCAGCAGCGTGCTGCCGGTATTGGGTTCTTCCCGGAGATGGGCGTCAAGGACGACGGTGGCCGGCTGGTTTGCTGGCTTAAAGGTGGGCACCGGCGTGGGGCTTGGCGTTGCCGTCGGTGTGGGCGTTGGCGTGGGTGTAGCGGAGGGAGTCGGCGAAGCGTTTTCCATATCCTGATAAAGCTGCAGGGTGCTGGTCAGCATATAGCCCGTCATGCCGACGTAGCTTACCTGCGTCCAAGTGTCGCCATAGCTGAGCACCGTGACCGTTTGCTTCGGCGGGAGCATCAGCTGCATCGTGCTGTCCGTGCTGGGAGAAGTGTACAGGCCGGACAACTCCAGGGTGATCGCAGGGCTGCCAACAGGCACGTTGGTCGGTGTGGGAGACGGGGTGGCCGGTGACTGGCTGGGAGCATCCGTATCAAAGGACAGATACATTGTCATGACATAGCCTGTCAGGCTGCCCCAGCGGATCGCGCACCAGTCGCTGCCGTAGGAAGTCACAACGATCTGCGTTCCCTTGGGGATCTCTGCAATGATATCATAGGTCGTCGAGGGGCCGCTGCGTAGATTCAGCGTAGAAGCTTCAGAGGCGACAATTGCATATATTTCCTCTCCGGTAAGCGGAGGCGCGGTCGCGTCTGTACCAGTGGCGTTGAAATCCAGCGCGCTGGTCAGCATATAGCCGGACACGCCGGCCGCCGAAACGCGGCACCAGCTGCCGTCGTTGCTGTAGACGGTGACCTGCGTACCATGATCCACAAAGAGGATAATGGTGCCGTCGGTGGATGCAGTGCTTCTCAGCGGCGCGGAGCCGATCCCGCCGGGCAGGCTGACCATCGCTGTGGAGCCGCTGCCGGAAACACTCGCTGGATAGGTATTGCTGAGCGTCAGATAGCTGGTCATGCAATATCCGACCTGCTGGCCGTACTGCACCCTTGACCAGGTAGAACCATAATCAAGAATGACGACGATGCCGCCGCCAGGGATGGAGCCGATCACGTTGCCGGAATAGCTCCCGCTGTCACGCAGGTTGAGGGACGAGCTGCCGGTAACAGAAGCCCACTGCGTGATGTTGGTTGCGGAATGCCCGGAAGACTGGGGCGGCGTGCCTGTGATCACCAGATTCGAGGTCGGAACATATCCAACGATCTCGCCGTACCGGATCAGCGTCCAGGATGCAGCATAATCCACCACGGACACGGACGTGCCGTTGGGAATGACCGTCAGCGTTTTGCCGGTATCGGAAGCCGTGTAGCGAAGGGGCAGGCTGTCCCCTACGCCAACGAGCTGTACCCGGGCATTTGCATCGCTTCCGGGGGCAATGGTCGCCGGCGCTTCCGTGCTGACGACCGGATCATCCCCGGAACCTACAGATGGCAGGATCGTATGCGTAAAGGTATATTGAATGCGCTCGCAGCCCTCATAATAGAAGCCAAGGATCTGATCGTAGGTATAACCCATGTTGGCCATCTGCTGGGCGCCGCGCTGGCTCATGCCGACGCCGTGTCCGTAACGGGTGATGGTGATCAGGAAATCCCCGTTCTCCCGGGTAACAGACCACAGCTCATTCTTGGAGGAATTGATGGACAAGCCAAGAGCGCCCTCGAGCTCGTCAAAAATGCCGAAGGTCAGCGTTGCATTGCCGCCGGTCGACAGGGTGACACCGAAGTCAAGCTTCGTATAGAGACGGCTGGGTGCTGCGTATTTCGGGGTATGGGGCGTAATGCTGTTGATAGAGCGGATCGAAACGCCGCTGCCGTAGATGCCCTGCGCCCTGGAGGTCAGGAGGGATTTCAGGGTGCTGTTCTGGGAGGACGCATTGAAACTGCTGTACACGGTCAGCTTTCGCTTGTTGGTGCTGGGATTGGCAAGGTCAAAGGGATCATCCTTGACGCCGAGATAGGGATATAGCTTGGATCCCCATATGTTGGCCACCGCCTCGGTCTGACCGCCGTTGGAGGCGGTATAGTACGTTCCGGAAAGCTTGCCGTCATTCATGATGACGATGCCCCTGGTCGCGTCAACAGCCCGGGTCGCGTTGGTCTCGCTTCCCACATAGCCGTTGTAAACCTGATCGCTGGATGTATCGACAAGGTCGTAAATATAGCTGCCGCGGCCGTTCATACGGTTCAGGGTGTAGGTGCGGGCCGCGACGGACTGCGCCTTGAGCGCTTCGATGGGCCAGGAAGAGCTCATTTCATAGGGCACGACGCCGTAAAGATAATACTCGATATAAACGTGTACGATAGGATAGAGTTTATAGGCATTTCCGCTGCTGCGGGCTACCAGCTGCAGGTCGCCGGGATAGAGGTTATTCGGACGATTTGACTGGGCGATCTTCAGCGCGCTGCCGCCGCTGGTCTGATGGCGGCAAAGGCGCAGTTCCTTGCCCATTGCGTAGGTGGTGCCGTTGACGGTCATCGCAATATTGCCTGATGCTGTATCGAATGCAAAATGTACCTGCTGCCCGTCATAGAGATACAAACTGGCAGCGCCATCCACGGAGTAGCTGCCAACGACCGTTACGTCCATGGAGGTAAGGCTGCCCATGGACGACAGGTATACGCGTACCATACCATCCAGCGTGTCTGCTGCCCTGGAGATGGGGGCAGACCGTACATAGATCATTGGTTCTTCTGCATGAACAGGCATGGCTGCTGTCAGCATAAACACGGCAGTCAATAAACACATCAGCCTGCGAAAGGTCATCGGGATTCCTCCTCGTACGGACAAGCAGCTCATCCGCCTCAATACAGCATGATTGTACCACATTCCTCCCCTTCTGTCACGACCATATGTAACAATTTGATCATTCAATAAAAAACGCACCCGCCGTTTGGCAGGTGCGCAGTAAGCATTGATTATTCAGCCTTGGGTTCGTCAGTCTTCTTCTTGCGGGGTGCGCGGGGCTTCTTGGGTTTTTCTTCGGCGGGCGTTTCCGCAGCAGCCTCGGCGGGCGCAGCCTTCTTGCGGGTACGCTTCGGCTTCTCCTCCGTCACGACCTCTGCAGCGGGCTCTTCGACCTTCTTCTTACGGGGAGCACGGGGCTTCTTGGGCTTTGCGGGAACTTCCTCAACAGCAGGAGCAGCTTCTTCGACAGGAGCAGCAGCGATCAGGCTGTTGTACAGTTCCACATACTTGCCGGCAGAATTGGTCCAGCTGTAATCGCCGGTCATGCCGCGCTGCTGCAGCAGGCCCCAAACATCCTTGTGATTCTTGTAGTAATCGATCGCGCGGTTGATGACGTTGAGCATGTCGTGCGCGTTGTAGTTGAAGAAGGAGAAGCCATTGCCTTCGCCGGTGAACTCATTGTAGCTCAGCACGGTATCGCGCAGACCGCCGGTCTCGCGGACGATCGGGATCGTGCCGTAGCGCAGGGCAATCAGCTGGCTTAGGCCGCAGGGCTCGAACTGGCTGGGCATCAGGAACATGTCGCAGCCGGCGTAGATCTGGTGCGCCAGGGCGTGATCCATCGCAAAGCGCGCAGCGACCTTGCCCTTGTATTCGCCTTCAGCCCAGGAGAACAGGTTCACATAGCGGCTCTCGCCCATGCCCAGCACCACCAGCTGCACGTCCTGCTTCAGCAGGTCGCCGATGATGTAGTCCACCAGGTCCAGGCCCTTCTGGTTGCTCAGACGGCCAACCATACCGATGATGGGGGTGTCAGGGTTGACGTCCAGGCCCAGCTTTTCCTGAAGCGCAGCCTTACAGGCAGCCTTGCCGGAAAGGTCATCAGCGGTGTAGTTCTTGGCGATACGGGCGTCGATCGCGGGATCATAGTCCACCATATCGATGCCGTTGAGGACGCCGAACACCTGATGCTTACGGGCACGGAGCAGACCATCCAGACGCTCGCCGTAGTAAGCGGTCTGGATCTCCTCGGAATAGGAGGGGCTGACGGTCGTGATCAGGTCGGAGTAGACGAGCGCGGCCTTCATAAAGTTGGCGCAGCCGTAGCACTCCAGCTTGTCATCCGTCCAGAGGCTGTCGCCCAGGCCCAGGATATCCTTGACCTGATTGATACCGAACACACCCTGATACTGCAGGTTGTGAATGGTGTACATGGTCTTGATATCCGCGAAGAAGGGCAGATGAGCGTACTGGATCTTCAGCAGCGCGGGCACCATGCCGGACTGCCAGTCGTGGGCATGGATCACATCGGGCTGGAAATCGACGATGGGCAGGAAATTGAGGCTTCCACGGCAGAAAAAGCCGAAGCGCTCGTACTCGTCGCCGCCCATGCCATAGATGTAGGGGCGGCCAAAGTAGTACTTGTTGTCCATGAAGTACCATTTCACGCCGTCCTGCTCGATCATTTCGATGCCGCAGTACTGCTTGCGCCAGCCGAGCTCGACCTCAAAGTCGCAAACATGGGTCATTTGCTCGGTATACTTCTCGGGAATAGAGGCGTACAGGGGCATGATCACACGCACGTCATGGCCCTGCTTGGCCAGCACGGGTGCAAGTGCGCCCACCACGTCAGCAAGACCGCCGGTCTTGACAAAGGGGACACATTCGCTGGCAGTAAAGAGAATCTTCATATCTGGTTCAACCTCCAATTGAAGTCTGAAAGTGTTGGCGGCACATCGCATTGAAGCAAAAGGCCGCGCCAACAGTATAACACAAATTGGCGCGGCACACAACGCTTATCAGATCACAACATTCTTGGCGATCACGATGGGATAGGCGGCAGGGCCGATCAGGCGGGCGTTGCGCTTGATGACAGCCTGCTTATCGAGAATGCAGTTCTCGATCTCAGCGCCGGCATGGATCTGGCCATCCTGCATGATGATGCAGTTCTTCACATGCGCGCCGGCAGCGATGCGGACGCCGCGGGCCAGGATGCAGTTTTCGACGGTACCCTCGATGATGCAGCCGTCAGCGACCAGGCTGTTCACGACAGAGGAACCCTCACCGTAGCGGGCGGGCATCTCGTCACGAACCTTGGTGTAAACGGGCAGATCAGCCGGGAACAGACGGCGACGGTTCTCGCTGTCCAGCACGTCCATGTTGAACTTGAAGAAGCTCTGCACGGAATCCAGGCGCCAGCAGGGGCCGGTGTACTCCCAGGCGTTCACGCGGGCCTTGCCCTCCTGCACCATACGCAGCAGCACATCGCGGCGGAAGTCATGCAGACCGTGAGCAACGCCCTTGTCCACCAGGGAGCGGAGCAGCTCGCGCTTCATGACGACGACCTCCATGTAGGTCATCTCAAGGCTGGGATGAGTGGGCTCGACCTCGATCTCGGCCACAGCACCGTCCTCGGCAACGGTCAGGTAAGTACCATACTCGTCGCGCTTCATGGAGGCGTCCTTAGTGTACATGACTGTCACGTCAGCGCCGGAAGCCTGATGATACTTCACGAACTGATCCAGATGGGCATTGTAAATGATGTTGGAGCCGGAGAACACCACATACTCCTGCTTGGAGCGGTTGAGGTAATCGGCGTTGGAGCGCAGCGCGTCCAGGGTACCGGTGTACACGCCGACATTCTCACGGGTCAGGAAGGGAGGCAGGATGTGCAGACCGTCGTTCTTGCCGTGCAGATCCCATTCCTTGCCGGAGCCCAGATGATCCATCAGGGAGTGGTAGTTCTTCTGCATAATGACGCCGACGTTCTTCATGCCGGAGTTCACCATGGAGGAAACCAGGAAGTCGATCACGCGGTAACGGCCGGCCACAGGCAGGGCGGCGATGGCGCGGATCAGCGTAAGCTCGCGCAGGCGAGCGTCGTTTTCGCCGGTGTAAATAACACCCATAACGTTCTTCATTGCTTTCAATCCTTTCGCTGCTGTGTTGGAGCGGAATCAGCGTATTTCTCAGAAGGTCGCAGTTTCGTCGATCTGCTGACCGGCCGCGACGCTCACGCCTGCGGGCAGGGTCACGCCATTGCCGACGACGGCAATGTTGCCGGTCTCCTCACCCACCAGCGCGCCGGGGCCGACAACGGCCTTTTCAGCGATGATGGCACGGCGAACCACAGCGCCGCGCTTGATCACGGAGCCGGGCATGATGACAGAATCGACCACGTAAGCGCCTTCCTCGATCTGGACGCCGGCGAAGATGACGGAATGCTCGACCTTGCCGTAGATCTCGGAGCCCTCGGTCACCAGGCTATCAGTCACCACTGCGCCCTTGGCGATGTAGTGGGGGGCCAGGCCGGGATTCTTGGCGAAAATGCGCCACTTTTTGTCATGCAGGTCGATGGGCATGGGCTGGGACAGCAGATCCATGTTCGCCTCCCACAGAGACTCGATGGTGCCCACGTCCTTCCAGTAGCCTTCAAAGTTGTAGGCCACCATTACCTGCTTGTCATTCAGCATGGCGGGGATGATGTTCTTGCCGAAGTCGTTGGAGGAGGTCTTGTCGTTCTCGTCCGCGGTCAGATAGGCGCGGAGCTTCTCCCAGGTGAAGATGTAGATGCCCATGGAAGCCTTGTTGGACTTGGGATTCTTGGGCTTCTCCTCGAATTCGACGATGTTGTCCTCGGCGTCGGTATTCATGATACCAAAGCGGCTGGCTTCCTCCCACGGCACGGGACGGACGGCGATGGTCGCGTCAGCGCCCTTGCGGATGTGGTAGTTCAGCATCGCATTGTAATCCATCTTATAGATGTGGTCACCGGAGAGGATGAGCACATAGTCGGGATTGTATTGCTCGATGAAGGCCATGTTCTGATAGATGGCGTTTGCGGTGCCGCGATACCAGTCGCCGGTCTTGCCGGTCTGGTAGGGGGGCAGAACGAACACGCCGCCGTTGGACAGGTCCAGGTCCCACGGAGCGCCGGAGCCGATGTAGCTGTTCAGCTCAAGAGGCATGTACTGCGTAAGAACGCCGACGGTGTCAATACCGCTGTTGGTGCAGTTGGACAGCGGGAAGTCGATGATACGGTACTTGCCGCCATAGGGAACGGCAGGCTTGGCAACCTTCTTGGTCAGGACGCCCAGGCGGCTGCCCTGGCCGCCTGCCAGCAGCATGGCGACACAAGTCTTCTTCTTCATGGGAACACGCTCCTTAATCCTTTATCTTGCGGGTTCGTTCACCTGAAAGGTACGGCCTGTGCAACCGGTGCTGAAGCACAGACGACTGTGAACCGCTGCATACAGCGATCCGCAGATTTGAAAGACATCTCATTGACGCAGCAAAAGGCAGAGCAGCTGCCTGGCAATCTGCATTCAGGAGCGCCCCGTCTTACTGGCTGGAATGAGTTCATCTTTCAAGTCCTTATCGCTATCTATTGTAAACACATATAGGGTGATTCGTCAAGGTGAATTCGGGATTTTGAGCAAATTTTTTTGATTTCGAAGCGCGTTTTCATTAAGTATTTGGTCGGTAATCTTCCGCGAAGGACAAATTTTGCAACAAAATTGTATAAATATGGTATATTGTACCATTATTTCTCATGATGGCTCCTGGTACCCGATACATGAAGGAAGTCATTGTGCACCATAATAGTCAAAAACAGGAGGCTGACTGATTAATGAAGATGTTGGAACGATTAAAACCCGTAGCAGAAGGATTGAAAACCTTCAGTGACAAAGCCGGTTTTCCGCTACTTGTTACCATCTGTGTTGGCGTGATCGCTTCAACAGCCGTGTGGACGCGCAGCAATGATGGCGTATATGTTGCAGCAACGCCGCCCCCGGCCGAAGCAGGCTATGCGGCATTGCAGCTGCAGCAGTCATTACATGAGGCTACGCTCATCACTCCCCTGCCCACTCGTAGTCCTGTACAATGTACCGCTCCTCTGAAAGAACTGAAGGTACTGCGGGCGTTTTCCGGAGAGATCCTTGTCCAATCAGGTGTGACAGGGATCTGGTCTGTTCATACCGGTGTTGACCTGGAGGCCTCCGCTGGTGAGAAAATATTATCTATATCAGAAGGAACGGTGGCTGACCTGGCCGAGGAGGGACTGGAGGGGGCATGGGTCGTTGTCAATCATGCTGATGGCAGCGTTGCAAAATATGCCGGGCTCTCAATGCTCGGCGCACTCCGGAAGGGCGATCGCATCCGCCAGGGGCAGACGATCGGTTTTGCAGGCAACACGCATATCAGCGAGCGCAACCTTGGCCCTCACTTGCATCTTGAGATTTGGCAGGATGGTAAACCGATTGATCCGATGCGCATAATCAATTGATTTTCACATAATTTTGAAAAGAGGGTTGCAATCTGTCACTGATGCGTGTATAATATAAGACGTTATAATACGTTTCATCGGGAGGGAACGCATATGTGTGGTATCGTTGGATATATCGGCAATCGTCAGGCGCAGGAGATCCTGCTGGACGGCCTGGCCCGTCTGGAGTACCGCGGCTATGACAGTGCCGGCATCGCGGTGATGTCCGACGCCTCGATCAAGCTCAGCAAGGCCAAAGGCCGCCTGAAGAATCTGATGGACCGCGTTGCTGACGAGCCGCTCACGGGCTGCATCGGCATCGGTCATACCCGTTGGGCAACCCACGGCGAGCCCAGCGATATCAACGCTCATCCCCATACGGATATGAAGAGCGGTATCGCCATCGTCCATAACGGCATCATCGAAAACCACGATGAACTGCGCACGATGCTGCAGGCCAAGGGATGCGTTTTCGTCTCCCAGACCGATACCGAGGTTGTCGCTCATCTGCTGAGCACACTTTACGATGGCGACATGCTCTCCACGCTCTTCAAGGCGCAGGGTATGCTGGAGGGCAGCTACGCCCTGGGCGTCCTGAGCGTTGCAGAACCCGATAAGCTCTACTGCACCCGCAAGGATAGTCCCCTGGTCGTCGGCCTGGCTGACGGCGAGCAGATCGTCGCCAGCGATATTCCCGCGCTGATCATGCACACCCGCGAAGTGGAACTGCTGGATGACAAGGAGATCGCAGTCCTCTCCGGCAGTGAGGCGAAGGTCTACGATCCCTATGGTGTGGAGCGTCCCCTAAAGCCCATTCATGTTGACTGGGACGTTGAGGCAGCCGAGAAGGGCGGTTATGCGCACTTCATGCTCAAGGAGATCCATGAAGAGCCCGGCGCCCTCAAGAAGACCTTCTCCGCCCACGTCGATCCTGAAACGATGACGCTGCGTCCGGAGGTCTTCCCCTTCTCCGAGGAGGAAGCGAAGTCGCTCACAAGCCTGACTATCGTTGCCTGCGGCACGGCTTATCACGCCGGCGTTGTTGGCAAGTATGTGATCGAAAAGCTCGCACGGCTGCCCGTTACTGTCGACGTTGCCTCTGAGTTCCGCTACCGCGATCCCATCATGGGCCCGGGCGATCTCTTCATGGCCATCAGCCAGAGCGGTGAAACTGCCGATACCCTTGCCGCCATGCGTGAGGCTGGCCGTCTGGGCGCCAAGGTGATGGCGCTGACCAATGTAGTCGGTTCCTCCATTGCCCGCGAGGCAGGCAAGAACGTCATGTATACCTATGCCGGCCCTGAGATCGCCGTCGCCAGTACCAAGGCTTACATCACCCAGGTGGAGGTCATGCTGCTTATCGCGGTGGATCTGGCCGTAAAGCGTGGGAAGATGACTGCCGAAGAGGCGCAGGCTTTCCTGAAGGAGATGGCTGAGATCCCCGCTCAGGCAGAAGCCCTCATGGCCTGCGAGAGCGATGTGCAGCGTTTCACCAGCAAGTACTATGATCGCAAGCATGTTTTCTACATCGGCCGCGGCATCGACAATGCCCTGGCGATGGAAGCATCCCTGAAGCTGAAGGAAGTCAGCTACATCATGTCTGAAGCCTATGCTGCGGGTGAGCTGAAGCATGGCACCATTGCCCTGATCGAAGAAGGCACGCTCGTGTGCGCGCTGATGTCCCAGGAGCAGCTGGCCGACAAGACCCTCTCCAACGTCCGCGAAGTCAAGAGCCGCGGCGCCAAGACGCTGATCATCTGCCCGGAAGCGCTTCAGGACAAGGCTCAGCGGGAAGCGGATGAAATGTGGCTTGTTCCGGATACCCGGGCGGAGCTCATGCCGCTGCTGGCCATCATTCCGGTACAGCTCCTCGCCTACTACATGGCTGTCAATCGCGGCTGTGACGTCGATAAGCCCCGCAATCTCGCAAAATCCGTAACTGTCGAGTAATCGGTAAAATTACAAAACAGCTCCCGCTGGATGAAAACCCGGCGGGAGCTGTCTTTGTGCACAGATTATGCTCTTTTCTGCAGCGCTTTCCTCGGCACTGCGACGAAGGTCTGCAGAATGATCTTAAGGTCGAACAGGATACCGGCATGTGCTGCATAGTGCAGCTCCATCTGCTGACGTTTTCCGGTCGTATAAGTATCGTTCTTACCGGCACATGCCTGCCAATAGCCGGTGAGCCCCGGGGGCACACTGAGAAACAGCGTCTGCTGCACGGGTGAATACATTTTGATCTCTTCCGGAAGAATAGGCCGCGGGCCGACGAAGCTCAGTTCGCCGCGCAGGATATTCCAGAGCTGCGGAAGTTCGTCAAGGCTGGTCTTGCGCAGAAGGCACCCCAGCGGCGTTACCCGGGGATCGTCGTCGATCTTGAATTCCGCCCGGTACTGCGCCAGCTGCGCTTCGCTGAGCAGATGCCATGCCTCTTCTGCACCTCTGCGCATACTGCGGAATTTGTAGATGCGGATCAGCTTGCCGCACCTTCCCAGACGGGTTTGGGTGTAGAGCGGCGCACCGCCATCCTGCAGGAAGATCAGCAACACGATCAGGAGCATGAGCGGCAGCAGAAGGATCAAAGCGAGCAGCGCCGCAATGATATCAAACAGCCTTTTGCAGCGCTGATAACCAGCCCTTTGCGCCGGGAGAATCTTGCCTTTCATTTCTTGCATATCAACCCTGTTATATCATGATGGTCAGGCGCAATGCCCGTTGCTGCGGATGACGCTGACGATCTTTTCGCAGCATTCGGCGCAGCGCTCCATGGATTCTGCTTCGACCATCACGCGCACGACGGGCTCCGTGCCGCTTTCGCGCACAAGCACGCGGCCGGTGGCGCCCAGCTGCTCCGCAACGGCCTTGACGGCGGACTGCACATCCGCATCAGCCTGAGCGGCAGCCTTGTCCTTCACGCGCACGTTGACCAGCTTCTGCGGGTAGATCACCAGTTCCTTGGCCAGCTCGGAAAGCTTTGCCTTCTTGGCGCACATGACTTCCATCATCTTGAGGCTGGTCAGGATGCCGTCGCCGGTGGACGCATAATTGGTGAAAATGATATGACCGGAGTCCTCGCCGCCCAGACGGCAGTTGTTCTGCACCATGTATTCGTACACATACTTGTCGCCCACAGCGGTTTTGGCATAGTCGATCCCTGCCGCATCAAAGGCGCGGAACAGGCCGAAGTTGGACATGACGGTCGTAACGACGGTGTTGTTGATCAGCTGGCCCCTCTCCTTCATGTACTTGCCGTAGATGTACATGATGTGGTCGCCGCTGATCAGCTGACCCTTTTCATCCACGCACAGGCACCGGTCGGCGTCGCCGTCATAGGCAAAGCCCACGTCGCACGCATGATCCACGACATATTTCTGAAGCCCTTCGATATGGGTAGAGCCGGCATTCTCGTTGATGTTCAGGCCGTTGGGGTCCGCATTGATCACGCAGGTCTTGGCGCCCAGAGCCTCAAACACGGCCTTGGCGATATTCCAGGATGCACCGTTGGCGCAGTCCAGCGCGACTTTCTTGCCTTTGAAGGAATAAAGCCCCAGAGAGATCAGATAGCCGATATAACGGTTACGGCCGGAGACGTAGTCTACCGTGCAGCCGATCTTCTCCCGGTGTGCAAAGGGAATCTCATCCCACTTCTGCCCAAAGGCCACAAGCTCATTGTCCAGGTATGCTTCGATCAGCGCCAGGGTCTCCTCATCCATCTTTTCGCCCTGGCCGTTGATCAGCTTGATGCCGTTGTCGAAATAGGGATTATGACTTGCAGAGATCATGATGCCGCAGTCAAACTCATCCACACGGGCCACATAGGCTACGGAGGGCGTGGTGGTGACGTGCAGCAGATAAGCGTCCGCACCGGAAGCGACCAGACCGCCTACGAGGGTGTACTCAAACATGTAGCTGGAACGGCGGGTGTCCTTACCGATCACGATGCGCGGCGGGGTATCATCCCCTGCGCGGCGCTTCTTTTCACCAAAATACCAGCCAAGAAAGCGGCCTACCTTGAAGGCATGATCGGCAGTGAGGTTCATATTTGCTTCCCCGCGGAAGCCGTCAGTACCGAAATACTTGCCCATATATTACTCTCCTTCATATCCAAACGCTTGGGACGATACACATCCCACATACTGAGAATCCTGCACCATTATACCACCGGATATAGCGGGTGTCAATCAAGGAGCCCTGAACGCGAATGTAAAATAGGGATGCAGTTCTTGCCGCATCCCGTAAGTTTATTTGCTCTCGTAGCCAAGATTGCGCAGGTCATCCATACGGTTGCGCCAGTCAGGCCGCACCTTCACCCACAGCTTCAGGTTCACATGCAGGCCCAGCAGCGCTTCGATGTCCTTTCGGGCCTCGCTGCCGATCAGCTGAAGCATACTGCCCTTCTTGCCGATGATGATGCCCTTGTGGGCGTCACGCTCGCAGTAAATGGTGGCATGGATCTCCATGAAGTCCTCGGACTCCTTGTTCATGCCCATCATCTCCACACCGATGCCGTGAGGCACCTCATCCCGCAGGTGGAGCAGGGCCTTCTCGCGGATCATCTCTGCGCAGATCAGCCGCTCGGGTTGGTCGGTCATCATGTCGTCTGGGAAGTACTTCGGGCCCTCCGGCAGCTTCTCCACCATGGCGTTGGTAAGCTCCTCAAGGCCGTCGCCGGTACGGGCGCTGATGGGAATGATTGCGTCATAGCCGCTGTCGGCAAAGGAGGCGATCAGTGCCAGCAGCTTTTCGCGGGGCAGAAGGTCGATCTTGTTGAGCAGCAGCAGCTTGGGCACCTTGCGCGTCGCCATATCCGCGACGATGCTGCGGTCGTGCTCGCCGACCTGCGTTGCATCCACCAGCACCATCATGCCATCCATGCCGTCCATCGCTTCCCGGACAGACTGCATCATGTAATTGCCCAGCTTGGTGCGAGGCGTGTGGATGCCGGGGGTATCCAGAAAGACCATCTGCCAGTTTTCACGGGTCATGACGCCCATGATGCGGTTGCGGGTCGTCTGAGGACGGTTGGAGACGATCGCGACCTTCTCGCCGACCAGCGCGTTCATCAGCGTGGACTTGCCAACGTTGGGACGTCCGACGATGGTCACAAAGCCGGAACGGAATTTCTTGTTTTCAGCCATTGTAAAGTTGATCTCCTTTTCTGCAGGACATTTCTTATTCGAGGGACTTGGGGCCAAAGCCATGTGGCAGCAGACCGCTGAGCGGCATCTCTTCGACATGACCGTCCCAGGTGACGATCACGCGGATCTCCGGGGCAAATTCATTCAGCACCTGCCGGCAGGCGCCACAGGGCCAGGGCGCAGATCCGGAAGCGGCGATGGCGATGGTCGTAAACTCCTCAGCGCCTTCGCTGATGGCCTTGAACATGGCCGTGCGCTCGGCGCAGTTGGTTAGGCCGAAGGAAGCGTTTTCGATATTGCAGCCCTGGAACACGCGACCGTCACCGCAAAGCAGCGCTGCTCCGACTGCATAGTGCGAATAGGGCGAATAGCTGCGCTCCATAGCCTTTCGGGCAAGCGCAAGCAGCGCTTCGTCCGTTACAGACGCCGTACCATCACGCGTCTGACCGATGGCAGAAAGGATCTTTTCCTCCATTGCACGCATCCTCCGCTTATCATCTTCTTCTATGTGGTCATAGCCCATCAGATGGCACAGGCCGTGTACGATGAGGTACGCAGCTTCCCGTTCGGGCGTATGGCCGTATTCCTCAGCCTGGGCCAGCACATGCGGAACTGACAGGATCAGGTCGCCCAGCATACAGGCGTCAAGCTCGTCGTCAAATTCGCGTTTGAGCAGGCGGTCTGCATCCTTCGCGGTCATCCCCACGGGGTAATTCACCGTCGGAAAGGACAGTACGTCCGTCGCCCGATCGACCTCACGGAACTCACGGTTGATCTCATGGATGACCTCGTCATCGCACAGCCGGATACTGACGGCACAGGGGCGACCGATTCCCTCCGTGATCTCAGCGCAGTCGGCAGCAGACTGCATCAGCGTCAGCCAGGAGGGCTCAACAGAGGTGTCGATTTGCCACAGCAGCTTCATCACTCTGCCTCCCCTTTTGCGTCTTCAGCCTTCACAGCGTCTGCCTTGGGCAGTTCATCATCCCGAAGCGGTGCATTGTAGGGCTCCGGCATTGCGTCCGCAGGCGCTGGCGGGGTCACAGTCTTTGCTTCGGCGGCAGGCGCTGCAGGCGCGCTTGCGACCGCCTCGCCCGCGGCGTTCATCTGCACAGTGGGATACTCGATGCGCTCATGGAAAACGCCGCTGAGCACCTTGCTGAACGCTTCGCAAATGCCGTCGATATCATGCAGCGAGAGTGGCGAACTGCTCAGCTGACCATCCTCGATCTTCCCGCGAACCAGGCGTTCAATGAAGCGCTGTATGGACTCCGGCGTAGGATCGGCCATGGAGCGCACCGCAGCCTCAATGGTATCGGCCAGCATGACGATCGCACTTTCCTTGGATACAGGCCTGCTGCCATTGTAACGGAAGTCTTTCACGTCGACCGGCTTGCCGTCGGCCTGCTGCAGAGCTTTGTGGTAGAAGTACATCACCGGCGTATCGCCATGATGCTCGTAGATGATACGCTGCACCTCCGGGGGCAGATGATGTCGCTGGGCAAGCTCAAGTCCATCCCGGGTATGTGCGGTAACGATGGCCGCAGATACATACGCATCCGTATGGTCGTGGGGATTCTCTCCCCGCTGATTCTCCTTGAAGTACATGGGGCGCTTCAGCTTGCCTATATCGTGGAAATATGCTCCGGTTCGGGCCAAAAGCGGATTCGCACCGATCTTCTCTGCGGCGGCTTCGGCCAGGTTGGCAACGATAATCGAGTGATGATAGGTGCCGGGCGCCTCCATCAACAGACGCCGGAGCAGGGGCTGGTTGGGATTGGCCAGCTCCAGCAGCTTGCTGGGAGTCGCCAGATTGAAAGCAGCCTCAAACACGGGCTGGAAGCCCAGGGCAATCAGGCCGCTGAGAATGCCGCCGGCCATGACCCATACGGCACTGCCCATGGTGTTGTGCAGATCAGAAGCAGTCATCAGTCCGACCGCCAGCATGATAATCAGGCTTGCAACAGCAACGATCACACCGCAGATCACCACGCGGACGCGTTGGGGCTTGGCGGTGAGGAACTGCACGGAAACAGCCGTCCCCACGATGCCACAGAGCATCAGGTTGACCATTTCAGCAGAGAAAGCGCCGCTGCTTGCAGCCGCCAGGCTGGCGATGATCACCGTAATGGTGAGTCCGCCCGTAACGCCCACCCTGGGCCCCAGGAGGCTCGTGAGCAGGATTGCGCTGAGAGCGATCGGCGAGAGGTAAACATTGATCAGCTTGACGCAAATGACGGAAAGGGCCTCGCTGATGATCAGCACGAGCATGATCACCAGCACGCTGCGGGGCTCACCCAGGATGTGGGGCGTGAAAAGCTTGAGCAGCAGCCCCAGCATGACCATGGCGCAGAGGATCAGCAGCAGCGCGCCAGCAAAGCTGGAAAAATCATAGGTGGAATCGTCCAACAAGCCAAGCTTTTCCAGCATTCTGATCTGGTTCAGCGTGACCTTGCTGCCCGCGGTAACGATGTTATCACCCTGCTTGACGATCACGGATTCGATCGTATCGCGCTGCGCCTGCTTCTGGGCGTTGGTCGCCTCCACGTCGGCAACGACATTGATCTGGATGCACTCCTCCAGCACCGGCCGAACGATGTTGCTTCTCAGATAATCATCCACGCGGTACTGGCACTGAGTGTAGATGCTCTGAATGATCTCGTCCTTGTTGTCTGCGGTGATCTGCCTCTCAAGGGCACGTTCGACAGCATGGCGTACCTCGTAGCACATGATGTCAAAGTTCTCGCCCTCTGTACGCAGCATCAGCCGAGTCTGATAGGCTGAGGACAGCTTTGAATTCGTCAGCAGTGACTGTGCATGGGCAACCTCGTCGTTGCTGAAGCTTGCAGCCGATGTGCCGGCAGTGATCTTTTCCTCCCGCAGCCCGCGACCATATTCCTGCACCATGCTCAGCTCTGTAAAAAGCGCATCGAGCTCAGTAAGGATCTGTGCATTGACTGCTTCATCAATCAGATATACGGTATCGACCGACTGCTCAGCGGCAAAGCGCCTCGCCTCGGTTGTCACGGTGTCCTCAACGTCTTTGGTTGCGACGATGGTCTCATGGGCAATGTCGCCGACATTCAAATGGTAACGCTGGGACATGCAGACCACGCTGAAGAGCATGAACAGCACAAGGCCGCCAACTGCCATGATGAGCAGGGACTGTGCGCTGACGCCGTGGAACCACGCGCCAATACGCCGTACCCATTCTGATCTGACAGAGGTTTTATCACTCTTTTTGCGCAGCATTTCATTCACTCCTTCTCATGCGGCGTCAACGAACGCCGTGTCCGGCGGGAAGTATGTGCGGTTCACTTCTGCTCCCGCTTCTGTTGCTCAAAATGACGGTCGTATGCGTCAACGATGCGCTGCACCAGCTCATGGCGTACGACGTCCTTGCTCGTCAGGCGGATCATCCCGATTTCGGGGATATCCTTCAGAATCTCAAGGGCTTCTGCAAGTCCGGAGCGCTTTCCGTAAGGGAGATCAGTCTGGGTAACGTCGCCGGTCACCACGACCTTGCTGTTGAAGCCCAGGCGGGTCAGGAACATCTTCATCTGCTCTGAAGTGGTATTCTGCGCTTCATCAAGAATGATGAAGGAATCCGAAAGGGTGCGGCCGCGCATGTATGCAAGCGGTGCGACCTCAACCACGCCGCGCTCCACCAGCTTCTGGTAGCTGTCCACCCCCATAAAATCATAGAGGGCGTCATACAGCGGGCGCAGGTAGGGATCGACCTTCTGCGTCATATCGCCGGGGAGAAAACCCAGCTTCTCGCCTGCCTCCACCGCCGGACGGGTCAGAACGATGCGCTCGATCTCCTTGTTTTTCAGCGCGACCACCGCCAGAGCCATGGCCAGATAGGTTTTGCCCGTGCCTGCAGGGCCAACGGCAAAGGTCAGATCGTGATTGCGGATTGCCTCCACATACTGCTGCTGACCCAGGGTCTTGCAGCGGATCTGCTTTCCGCGATGGGTAATCGCAACGACCGAGCGAAGGATCTCGTCGATCATATCGACCTTGCCCTCCCGCGCCAGTGCGATGGCATATCGGATGCGGCTGCGATCCACCAGGTCGCCCCGGCGGATCATATCCAGCAGCTTGCCGATCACGCTGAAGGCCAGCTCTACATCTGCTTCCTCACCGGAAACAGCAAGCTCCGCGCCTCGGAGCGCGATCGTCACGCTGCACTCCTGTTCGATCAGTGCAACATGCTGATCGTTAAAACCAAACAGGGTCATGTATGCATCCATGGAGTCCACGGACAGCATCATTTTCTTGGTCTGTATCAAAGACAGGACCTTCCTTCCTCGCGGCTTATCCGGGTTTCGCTCATTCCGTAGCCGTCATGCCGGAATCGCGTTCCTGCTGTGCGATATCCACCACCCGCTCACAGATGGCTTCAGCCAACAGTATCTCATCATCTATGATACTCCAATTCACCCAATTGTCAACAAGGGATTCTTTTCCGCCAGCCTTTTCAAGCAGTTTTTGGCGCGCGCCTGCCTCCAGCTCCCTCTTCAATTCCTCGATGTTGCGTGCCTGCTGGGTGATGGAAGCCTCCATCCTGGTCTCCTGCCGCAGCGTCGGCGGCAGGAAAAAACCGCTCAGCGGAAGCGTGCGAACGTGAACATCCTGACAGGTGTATCCCGACGGCTCCGTATGCCATAGCGGGAACCAGGGACATACAGCTTGATATACCGTCTGCGTGCGTCCGGAATACTGCGTTTCTGTCTCATACAGGGATGCAGAAACAGTGGCACAGTCCCAGACTCGGGCATACACATTTCCCCTTGCCGAAACAGCGCGAACGTTTCCTTCGACGGTTCGCTCCTCACCTTTTATCAGCACCTGCCCCGGCATGACCAGGTCGCCGGCTTTGACGAGCGGAGTTCCTGCCTTGGTGACAGTACGTTCAACGATACCGGCGCGGGCGGCAATGATGTCGCATGCACCGGCAGCAGCATCTTCTTCCATCGGGATGACGCCCTCCACTGCACGAACGACAAACCCCATCCCCCGCCAGCCGCACTCAAACCATGCGACGCGGGGATATCGCCATTCCAGCGCCTGCCGGATGCTGGCTGGATCGATTTTTGCGCGCAGCATCGGTGCGCTGATCCCCATTTTCTCAAGCGTCATCATCAGATCCGCCCGGTATGTGCCTGCACCTTCCAGCTCAACATACCAGACTACCTGCGTACACAGGATGCAGCAAAGAATGATCGCAGCAACTGCCATACACAGCATCCACCTTCCGGCGGCATTTTCCAGCAGTTTACCGAGTCCAAGACGTCTGCCGGGCGTAATGATCCATCCGCCTTTTTCCGCGATCACTGCAAGCTGCGACAGGTTGTCTTCACATGTCTGTGCTTGTATCCTCTTATGGTTCACACGCTTGACCGATGTGATCCTTATGCCATGCTCACCGGCCGCCCGGATCAGCTTTTCAAGATTCATCCCCTCGGCATAGAAGGTCATATCCCATTTTTTCATGCGTTTCCTCCGTGCCGTGGGTAGCCGACGCTTTCGATATTTCCCGTGATGACAGCTTCACCTGCAGAATAACGCTTGAAGCACAGTTCCGTACCGGTCACATGCACCAGGCCAGCAGCCGTTCTGAACACGATTTTCTCCTGCTGGTATGCGATCAGCCCCTGGTGCTGCTCAACATGCAGAAGCTCACGCCCGGTCAGCGTCATCCTCGGCGCATTGGAGATCACCTCTTGGGGAAACAGATTCTCCATGCTCAATCACCTCTCCCAAGGGTATGCGAAAGCTGCGAAGATCAGCAGCAAGTCCGAAAAAGATATTTACCTTTTCAGGAAATGATGCTATAATATTGTAAGGTGTGTATATATGCACCTTTGAATAAGCAATTTGCAGGTGATTTTGATTATGGCGCAGGTTAGCGATCTTGGTATTGATCTCGGCACTTCCAACGTGCTGATTTATCAGAAAGGCAAGGGCATCGTCCTTCGGCAGCCCGCGGTGGTCGCCATTGAGCGCACCACCAAAAAGGTACTGGCGGTCGGCACAGAGGCGTATAAGATGATCGGCCGTACGCCCGGCAATATCCTGGCGATCCGCCCCCTTCGTCAGGGTATGGTTTCCGACTTTGAGCTGGCAAACACGATGCTGCGCAACTTTATGAGCATGGTGATCGGCAAGCGATTTTTCGCGCGGCCCCGCGTCGTTCTTTCCGTGCCCACGGGTGTGAACGAGTCGGAGAAGAGCAACATCGTCAGCATCCTGTTCGATGCGGGCGCCAAGCGCACCCAGCTGCTGGATCGTCCCATTGCCGCCGCCCTGGGTATTGGCCTGGACTTCTACAAGCCCTACGGCTGCATGATCGTCGACATGGGCGCCGGCGTCACGGATATCGCTGTTTTGGCCACCGGTCAGGTCATTGAGGCAGCCAGCGTGTGCTACGGCGGCGACTATTTCGATGACGCCATCATCCGTTATCTGCGCAAGAAACACAATCTGCTCATCGGCGAGCGTACGGCTGAAGAAGTGAAGATCACCATCGGCAGCGCTGTACCGCCTACCTCCGGGATGACCTGCGAGGTCACGGGCCGCAACCTGCTCTCCGGCCTGCCCAAGGCCCAGACGATCCATGCGACCGAGGTCTACGAGGCCCTCAAGGACGCCGTGGCCGATCTGGTGGAGGCTATCCAGACAGTGCTGGAGCGCACTCCCCCGCAGCTTGCCTCTGATATCTTCACCGACGGCATTGTCCTGACCGGCGGCGCTGCCTCCCTTCAGGGGCTTCCCGAGGCCATCTACAGCGCGCTGCACATCCCCTGCGGCGTATCGGAAGATCCGCAGACGAGCGTCGTTCTGGGCTGTGGACGCGCGCTTGACAACCTCAATGCTTACAAGAGCGTCCTCAATGAGAGCCACCGCGGCATCCGCCGGTGATCATTGCACGAAGAAGGCGTACCTCCCGGAGTTGGAGGTACGCCTTCAAAGCATCGACAAAGTGCTGAAGGCACTTTGTCGAGATATCGCACTCACTCACTGGTCGAACAGCAAGCTGTTCTCCCGGCCGTTCGTTCGTGTAAGGAAGCTTTTCCTAACGGAAAAGCGCGAAAATCGCCGCGCATGTCGCCGATTTTCGATCTAAAGTCGAAGGGCTTGCGAGCCCTCCGACGCCTCCCTGGGTTTGTTGACAGTCTGAAGGCGTACCTCCTGGAGTTGGAGGTACGCCTTCTTTATTACTCACCTACAGCGATGCCGTCGGTAAAGTCCATATATCCGTTCTCAATGAAGAACTGGCTGACCGTCGTCATATTCTTGATCGTCTTGCGATGCACCAGCTTCTCACGCATCGTGCGGATCTCATCCTCGTCCGTAAGGATGTAGGGGCGATAATCCCCGGTGCCCTGCGTGCGGCAGGCAACGACGGAGAAGCGCTTCAGCACGGGCTCGCCGTCCACTACATCGTAGGTCAGCTGGAAGATGCCGGTGTCGGGATCGACCTTGCTCATCGTTCCGAAGGTGAAATTGCCGGTGCTGTAGAAGATCGGCTTTCCCTTATAGAACTGCACCGACTGCAGGATGTGAGCATGGTGTCCGTACACGACGTCTGCGCCCATATCGATGCAGTAACGGGCGTAAGAGGCTTGTCCGCTATTGGGCTGGGGCTGCTCCTCAGTACCCCAATGGAGGCTCATGACGACGATCTGCGCGCCCATTTCCCGCAGGCGCTGGATGCGCAGCTTAATGCGCAGCTTATCATACTCCTGAGGATAGCTGAAGCCGGCAAAGCCGACCTTCACGCCGTTGACGTCAATGACCGGACAGATGTCGGAGCCATCCTTCGTGCCGGAGTACAGGGTGCCAAAATGCGGGATGCCCGCAGCATCCAGATGCGACAGGGCGTCGTGATAGCCAGCCGCCCGGAAATCCCAGGCGTGGTTGTTGGCGGTGTTGACGATATCGATGCCCGATTCAAGGATCACCGCCGTGTGGGAGGGATCTCCGATCAGGTTATGCTCCTTGCTGTCGCGGGTTTTGGTGTGGTTCGTCAGAACGACCTCCAGGTTTGCAACAGTCAGGTCATCTGCCCGCAGCACATCCTCCACCAGAGAGAAAGGCCAGTCCGGCCCCTGCTCACGGATGGTGGAATGGTAGCTGATGGCATAATCGCGGTACTGGATAGAATCGCCAATAGAGCAATCGCCAATGAAGGACAGGGTGATGGACTCGTCCTCAGCCTGTGCAGCTGCAAAGCACAGCAACAGGCACAGCCGCAGGAAGGCAAAACGTTTCATCATCAGAGGGCCTCCGGTAATAAATAGCAGTCAATTGCATTATACCATTGCAGGCATGAAAATTCAATCGTCCGAGTTGTAAAAACATTGTCTCTGGCATAGGTCATGGCATGGAGGTGATCCGGCCATGACAGAGCTTGAGCTGTTTGCAAGGCTGATCCAGTGTGAAGCCGGCGGCGAGGGCGACAACGGTATGCGGGCAGTCGCCAGCGTGGTGATGAACCGTGTGCGCACACGCGTGGGGGAATACGGCAGATACAACACCATCAGAGATGTGATCTACCAGACGGGACAATTCAACTGCGCCCGAACGGAGCTTGGCGGAAGACAGAATCTTCAAAATGTATATAACATGAACCCCCAGCAGATCCATTATGACATTGCCAACTGGGCCATCGCAGGAAACCGGCTGGGCAATTTGTGGGAAGCGCTGTGGTTTTACAATCCCTACTCCCCTACCTGCCGCAACAATTTTCCTTCATCTGTAGGGTACTTCCAGATCCGCATCGGCAACCACTGCTTCTATAACCCTGCGCCCTCCTACGCAAATACATGATGCGTCCTGCTCAGAGGGCTCTTACCATCACCAGGCAGGGATTGGCTTCATCCCAGAGCATCGGGAACACTTCAAGGGCACGGAAGCCAATGTTTTCATAGAAGCGACGCGTTGCGTCGTATTCCGGGTAATGCCCTGCGGCCACCGTCTTGACCTGCACATATTCATAGCCCTTTGCCCGGGCATATGCTGTAAAGGCAGCAAACAGCGCGCGTCCCGCCCCACAGCGGTGACAGCGCTTTTTTACGCCGCAGACATAGATCTCGCAGGTAAAAGGACTTGTCTCCTTCATCGCCATAAAGCCGATATGTTCTTCTGCGTCAGTCGCTGCAAAGAAGGGCATATCGCCGCTCTCACGGATGTATTCCTCTGTGGATTCGGGGATCCCGAACCACTCCGGCAGGTCTGCCAGGATCTCCCGGGCGATCTCCCGCCTGGCGGCAGTGTCGTTGATAAACTTGATCTCCATGTTCGTCCTCCGAAGTCTGAATCGCTTTTCTATTCGGCACAGAGGTGGATCATTCCTGCTGTGATTGCCAATGCCGACGAACTGTGCTACAATAGCCCTGTAAATGAAAGGGGCTGAACCCATGGCCTGTGCCTTTAGCTTTAATGACGTGACCATTTTCTACTCTGAGAAAATGCTGATGAACCATGTGGATCTGACCATCTCTGACGGTGACAGGATCGGCGTCGTCGGCAAGAACGGGAGCGGCAAGTCCACCTTTCTGCGCTTGCTGGCAGGCGTTGAGAAGCCCGATGACGGCAGCATATCCGTGCAGCGGAACATGAGCATCGCCTACCTGCCGCAGACGCCGGTGCTGAACCCGGAGGATACCATCACCCAGGCGGCGTTGACCTATCTGCCTGCGCGCCCCGGCGAGGACGTCGCCGCAGCAGCCTACGAGGCGCAGACGCTGCTGACCCAGCTGGGCTTTGCAGACCTTCAGCAGCCTGTAAGCCAGCTTTCCGGCGGCCAAAGGATGCGCGTGGCTCTGGCGGGCGTTCTCTGCCGTGACAGCGACGTGCTGCTGCTGGACGAGCCGACCAACCATATTGATCTGGATATGGCACAGTGGCTGGAGGACAAGCTGCTGAAATGGCGCAAGACGCTGATCGTTGTCACCCATGACCGGTATTTGCTTGAACGCGCCTTCGGCCGCATCTTCCAGGTCGGCGACGGCCGCGTGGATGTGTACAATTGCGCTTATTCCGGATATCTGGAGGAGAAGGCACAGCGCGAGGAGATGCAGGCCGCTACGCTTCGCAAGAACAAGTCTCTCTACCGCAAGGAGCTGGCCTGGATCCGCCGCGGAGCTCCGGCGCGCTCGACCAAGGCAAAGGGCCGTATCCAACGGTTTGATGCGGTAGCCGAGGCGATCAGGGAAGCGCCGCCCGAAGCCGAGCTGACGATGAAGTCCGTTGCCAGCAGACTTGGCAAGAAGATCGTCAGCTGGGAGCATCTTGACGTTGCCATCGGCGGTACCGAACTGATCCGCGACTTCAGCTATACGCTGCTGCGCGACGACCGAGTCGGGATCATCGGCGGAAACGGCGCAGGAAAAACCACCCTGCTCCGCACCCTCTGCGGCGAGCTTCCGCCCGCCGGCGGGACGATCGAGATGGGCGAAACCGTCAAGGTGGGATACTTTGCCCAGCATTGTCCGGAACTGGATCCGGATACGCGCATCATCGACGCAATCAAGGATGTAGCCGTCAAGGTCTATACCCCTGACGGAGATCTGACCGCGTCCCAGATGGCGGAGACCTTCCTGTTCCCAAGCGCGATGCAATACCAGAAGGTGTCCAGCCTGTCCGGCGGCGAAATGCGCAGGCTCTATCTGCTGCGTATCCTTATGTCTGCGCCGAATGTGCTGATCCTTGACGAGCCGACCAACGACCTGGATCTGGATACCCTCAACGTGCTGGAGGACTACCTTGACAGCTTCAGCGGCGCGATCATCGCCGTCAGCCATGACCGCTATTTCCTGGACCGCATCACCCGCCGCCTTTTTGCAGTGGAAGAGGGCCGGATGGTTCCCTACATCAGCGGCTATCAGGCGTATCTGGATGCGCAGGAAGAAAAACGGGAACAGGCTTCCCCTGAGAAGCCTGCCGAGAAGGAAACGCCTGTGCAGCGCCGCCAGCAGACGAAGCTCCGCTTTTCCTACAAGGAGCAGCGGGACTTTGAGACCATTGAGGACACCGTCATGCAGCTGGAGGAAATGCTGGAAAACCTTGCAGGTGAGATCGAGCGCAACGCCGCGGATTATGTGAAGGTCTCTCAACTCATGGAAGAGCAGGCGCTGACCCAGCATAAGCTGGACGAAGCGACGGAGCGCTGGCTCTTCCTGCAGGAGAAGTGGGAACAGATCCAGGCGCAGCAGGCTGCGAATTGACACATGAAAACCCCGACCGTAATGGCCGGGGTTTTGCTTATGCTTTTACCTTGACGTCATCAGGAATATGAACCTCTTCGTCCCTGAAAAGCCGGCTGCGGCGATAGCAGATGATCAGTAGCGCGGAGGCCAGCATCCAGCCCATCGGGAATGCAAGCGCCATCAGCTTGAAATGTACGTCGGACTGATAGATGACCAGGCCGCCTTCGATCATCAGGCTTATCCCGAAAAGATATACCTGCCGGAACGCCACAAATGACGCCAGGAAGATCACCATGGGCGTACGGGCGCTGCCGATCCCTCGCAGGGCGCCGGCATACAGCTGATTGAAGCAGATGGTAACATAGAAGGGCGTGATGATCCGGATGAACCGGACGCCGTAGCTGATCTCGCCCGGGTTTTTCGTAACGATGCGAAGCAGCGGCTCAGTGAAGATCAGCATAACTGCCGCCAGCGTGATCAGACATATCAGGGACATCCACAGGCCGTAGCGCACACCCTGACGGGCGCGGCGAAGCTGCCTTGCGCCCCAGTTCTGTCCCACAAAGGTTGTGGACGCCTGAGCGATGGCCATGACCGGCACCATCAGGAACATATCCAGCTTGCTGTACGCGCCCCAGCCGCTGGTGCAGTCGGCGCCGAAGTCATTGACGTAGCGCATGACGAACACATTGGAAAAGCTGGTCAGGCCCTGCTGAATGCTGGAAGGGAGACCCAGGCGGAAGATGTTGCCGAATTCCACCCTGTCCATGCGCAGCTCCTTCAGGCGAAGGCCGTATGCACCCTGCTCCTTGAACAGGACGATCAGCACGAGAATGGCCGACAAGCCCTGCGCAATGACGGTCGCCAGCGCAACACCGAACACATCCCAGTGGAAACCGACTACAAACAGGAAATCCAGGCCGGTGTTGAGCAGGGCCGAGAACATCAGGAAGTAGAGCGGTCTGCGGGAATCGCCCACCGCACGAAGGATCGCGCTGCCCATATTGTAGACCAGCAAACCGGAGATGCCCGCGAAATAGGTCGTCAGGTAGGTGACGGACATGGGCTTGATATCTCCCGGTGTCTTCATCCAGGTAAGCGCCGGTTCTGCGATCACAAGCCCAATGGCCGTTGCGATGACGCACAGGATCAGCGTCGCGCTGATGGTGGTATGGACGATCTTTCCGACACGCTTTTCATCATGCGCGCCGAAGGCCTGGCTGATAACAACGCCCGCGCCCAGGGACAGACCATTGAAAATGCCGATCAGCATATTGACGATGCTGCCGGTGGAAGTCACCGCGCCAAGTGCGCCCGGAGGGCCGTAGTTGCCGATCACGGCTGCGTCAACCGTGTTGTAAAGCTGCTGGAACAAAAGCCCCAGCGCCAGAGGTGCAGCAAAGGATAAATAGTGCTTCAGGATATTTCCCTGCGTCATATCCACATCTTTGCGTGCCAATGGATCACCGCCTCCTGTATTTAGACATACATAACAGGATAGCACTTTTCCCGGCGCATGTCAAAGGTTCGGCGGATGAATTTCATCTTCTTTTGCGGCGGACATTTATTCCACACTGATGTCTGCGCCAAGGCTGTTGAGCATACCTGGGAGGTCTTCATAACCTCGGCTGATATGCCCGCAGGGATCGTGCAGCAACGTCTCGCCCTCGGCAGCAAGCCCGGCAAGCATCATGGCTGCACCGCCCCTCAGATCGGTGCTCGTCACCTCAGCGCCGGCCAGCATATGTCCCCCGTTGACCAGTGCGATCCGATCCTCGATGCGGATGCCTGCGCCGAGCCGCGCCATTTCACGGGCGTGCATAAAGCGGTTCTCGAACACAGTCTCAAGAAATACGGACGTCCCTCGCAGCTTCAGCGCAAGGGCCATCATGGGCGCTTGCATATCCGTCGGGAATCCGGGATATGCCAGCGTCCTGACCTGGATGGGCTGGCTGGCACGACCTGTGATACGCAATCCTGCTGGAGTTTCCCGAAGCGTCACGCCGGTTTCCGACAGCTTGAACAGCACCGCACGCATGTGCTCCGGCCGGACGCCCCGCAGCAGGACGCTCCCCTCCGTCATCGCCGAGGCGCACAGCAGCGTCCCAGCTTCGATGCGGTCAGGGATCGGGCGGTAAATGCAGCCATGGAGCGCCGGTATGCCTTCTATGACCAGGGTCCCGGAGCCGATGCCGTTGATCGACGCGCCCATGCTGTTGAGCATGGAGCAAAGGTCTGCGACCTCCGGCTCCTTGGCTGCATTTTCGATCCTTGTCGTCCCCTTTGCCAGGACGGCGGCCAGGATAATGTTTTCTGTTGCGCCAACACTTGGAAAATCAAGATAGACATTGCCCCCGTGGAGCTTGCCCTGCAGCGTAACTGAACCAGGCGTCAGCTGTACCTGCGCGCCCAGGGACTGCATCCCCTTGATGTGCAGGTCGATAGGCCGCTGACCGATGGCGCACCCGCCCGGAAGCGCCACCCGGGCGTATCCCGTTCTTGCAAGCAGCGGGCCCATCACCAGTACGGAGGCCCGCATCCGGCTGAGCAGGTCGCTGGCGGATGGCGACTGCGGCTCCTCCGCCCACAGCGTCAGCGTTGACTCAGGCGAGCCCCGATCGCCGTCGCGGCGGATGCTCGTTCCGCAGTCCTGCAGGATGTCCAGCAGAATGTGAACATCTGTCAGCTCCGGTACGTGCTCGATCGTAACGGGCTCCCGCGTGAGCAATCCTGCGCACATCAGGGGCAGCACGGCATTTTTCGCCGCATGAATGCTGATCTCTCCGGAGAGCCGCTCACAGTGCCGGATACGATACGTCGCCATGCTCTCATCCTCCTTCGGGATTTTAGGATGTGCTGCGCTGAAGGCTTCATTCGGAGTGACGGAAATTGTCTTTTTCGCCAGCAAAACAGGCAGGATTAGCTGATTCATATCATCGTTTATGCCTCAAACCCTTCCTCCTTTATTGACTTTTGGGCTATTTTCGCTCATAATATGCTATGATGTGCATAGTATGCGCATCCAGGACCCTGAAGTCATTGTCAAATGTCGGATAAAGGAGGAACGGACATGTCCACTGCGATCACCCACGTCCAGCCGGGTTCCATTGCCGAGCGTCTCGGTCTTTGCGCCGGCGATGTGCTGGAATCCATTGCCGGCGAGCCGATCATCGACCAGATCGATTACCAGGCGCTGACTGCCCGTTCCCGTTTTGATCTTGTCGTGCGCAGCGCCCAGGGGGAAATGCGGACGCTGCATGTCCGTAAACAGGATTGGGAGCCTCTGGGGCTGACGCTGGATCAAACCATCGTTTCCTCTCCTCGCCCCTGCCGCAACCACTGCATCTTCTGCTTCATTGACCAGATGCCGCCGGGGATGCGGAAGACGCTTTATGTCAAGGATGACGACTGGCGGCTATCGCTGATGATGGGCAATTACATCACCATGACCAACATTGACGACGCAGAGCTCGACCGCATCATCCGCCGCCGGGTTTCTCCCCTGTACATCTCTGTGCATTGCACAGATCCGGACATGCGGGTTAAGCTGCTGCGTAACCCCAAGGCTGCGCAGATCATGGATAATCTGCGAACTCTGAAGGCAGCCGGCATTCGCTTCCATTGCCAGATCGTGCTTTGCCCCGGCTGGAATGACGGTGAGATCCTGATGCGCTCCATCCGTGAACTGGCGGAGCTTGCCCCGGCAGCCCAGTCCGTTGCGCTGGTGCCGATCGGGCTTACCAAGCATCGTGACGGTCTCCCTTACATCAAGCCGTATGACCGGCAGATGGCCACGGAGCTGATCGAAGCGGTAAAGCCACTGCAGGAGCGTTTCTTGGCGGAGATGGGGACACGCTTCGTTTTCCCCGCTGATGAGTTCTACTGCCTCAGCGGCCTTCCGCTGCCGGAGGATCAGGAATATGAGGATTATCCGCAGATCGAGAACGGCGTGGGAATGCTGCGCATGTTTGAGACCGATCTAAAATACGCTGCCGATGACTATCCGGTAGCACAGACCCCGGCCCGCCGCCTGGTGATCGCTACAGGCACCTCGATCGCCCCGTTCCTGCAGCACCTGGCGGATCAGTATGCCCCCAAGGGCACGACCGTGGAGGTTCGGCCCATCATCAACCGCTTCTTCGGCGAATCCGTGACCGTGGCCGGACTGATCACTGGCGGCGACCTTATCGATCAGTGCCGGGACGTGGATGCAGACGAGATCCTGATCGTGCGCAGCATGATACGCGCTGAGGGCGATCTGTTTCTTGACGATATGACCGTGGAGGAGGTGCGCAAGGCGCTGCCCGCCCCCCTCCGTATCACCGAAAACAGCGGTGAAGGCTTCTGGCGCGCGATTTCCGGATTGGAGGAATGTTCTAATGGCTAAGCCCCTTGTTGCCATCGTCGGTCGCCCGAACGTTGGCAAATCCACCTTTTTCAACCGCATCACCGGTAAGCGCATCTCCATCGTCGAGGATACCCCCGGCGTTACCCGTGATCGCATCTACTGCGATGTGGAGTGGCAGAACCGCCGCTTTACCATGATCGACACCGGCGGTATCGACCCCCGCAGCGATGACGTGCTGCTCTCCCAGATGCGCCGCCAGGCAGAGATCGCTATGGATACCGCTGACGTGATCTGCTTCTTTGCCGACGGCCGCGACGGCCTGACGGATGACGACCGGGAGGTCGCAAACCTGCTGCGCAAGACCCACAAGCCGTTGCTGCTGGTCGTCAACAAGGTCGACCACATCAACATGCAGGATAACATCTACGAGTTCTATGAGCTGGGACTGGGTGATCCCATCGGCATCAGCGCGGCGAATATGATGGGTCTGGGCGATCTGCTGCAGGCCATCTGCGAGCAGCTGCCTCCCCCGGATGCGGATGAGATGGAGGAAGAAGCCCATGTGCTGCAGCTGGCTGTTGTCGGCAGGCCCAACGTGGGCAAGTCTTCTCTGGTGAACAAGCTCCTGGGCCAGGAGCGCACCATGGTCTCCAACATCGCCGGCACCACCCGCGACGCCATCGACACGAAATTCACCGTGAACGGCACGGACTACAACATCATCGACACCGCAGGCATCCGCCGCAAGAGCCAGATCGAGGATGAAAGTCTGGAGCGCTACAGCGTGCTGCGCTCCATTGCCGCGATCCGCCGCTGCGACGTGGCACTTCTGCTGATCGACGCTCAGGACGGCGTTACCGAGCAGGATACCAAGATCGCCGGTCTGATCCGTGATGAAGGCAAGGCGGTGATCGTCGTCGTCAACAAGTGGGACGCGATCGAAAAGGAGACCGGCACCCTGGAGGCTTACCGCAAGGAAGTGCTTGACGACCTCAAGTTCATGGACTATGCCCCCGTGATGTTCCTCTCTGCCAAGACGGGCCAGCGCGTGCATACCGTCATGGACATGGTGGATCAGGTCTGGGCTCAGGCCTGCAAGCGCATCCCCACCGGCGTTCTGAACGATGTGCTCAACGACGCCACCGCTGATCTCCAGCCGCCTGCCACCAACGGCCGCCGCCTGAAGATCTACTACATCACCCAGCAGTCCACCTGCCCGCCCCTTTTCATCCTCTTCGTGAATGATGAAACGCTGATGCACTTTGCCTACGAACGCTATCTGGAAAACTATTTCCGCAAGACCTTCGATTTCACCGGCACCCCCATCCGCTTCATCCTGCGGGAAAAGAAGAAAGATGACAAATAAAGACCGTAAGTCGGTCGATTCAGACCAGTGGTCTGTTATTTTGAAAGGTGATGCTTTGCATGAACTACCTGATGTACGTCCTTACGGCAGTGATCGCCTATCTGCTGGGTTCCATTTCCGTTGGCATGATCGCCTCCAAGCTGATGGGCGGCCCGAATCTGCGGGAAGTAGGCAGCGGAAACACCGGTGCGACCAATGCCCTGCGTGCCCTTGGCAAGAAGGGCGGCGCGATCGTCTTTGTCGGAGACATCCTGAAGGCGCTGATCGCCTCCATCATCGGCAGCTTGCTCTGCGGCTTTGAAGGCAAGCTGATCGCAGCTGTGTTCGTTATCATTGGTCACGTCTGGCCTGTATTTTTCCAATTCAAGGGCGGCAAGGGCGTTTCCTGCGTCTGCGGTGCGATCTTCCTGACCTATACCTGGCAGGCCGTGGTGTGCTATCTGCTCACGATCGCCATCATTGCGCTGACCAAGTATGTATCCCTGGGCAGCATTTGCCTGGTATCGATGTTTGCTGTGGCAGTTACACTTACAGAAGCCGTTACAGGCTTTCCTCATTGGGTCGCCATCCCGTGGGCATTCATCGTAGCTGCACTGGTCATCTGGCGGCATCACGAGAACATCGGCCGGCTCCTCAAGGGCACGGAGCGCAAGCTCGGCGAAAAGAAATGATCATCGCGCACGGGGAAACCTGTGCGCTTTTCCGTATAAGAAAGGAGGCTTATCATGCTGATCCATAAAGGTACACAGATTCTCACCACGTCCCGGCTTACCCTCCGGCCCTTCACGCTGGACGACGCACCTGCCATGTACGCCAACTGGGCCAGTGACCCCGAAGTTACGAAATACCTCGCCTGGCCGACCCACGGCAGCATTGAAGTCAGCGCCTGGGTATGCGGCGACTGGGTCAGTCGTTACTCTGAGCCCGATTATTACCAGTGGGCCATTGTGTGTGATGGCCAGCCCATCGGAAGCATCGCCGTGGTCAACCATGACGATCACATCGGCAAGGCGGAAGTCGGATATTGCATCGGACGAAGCTGGTGGCGCATGGGCATTGTTTCCGAGGCGCTCAGGGCGGTAATGGGCTTTTTATTCGATGAAGTCGGCTATCAGCGGCTCGAATCCCGCCATGACCCGCGCAATCCGCATTCCGGCGACGTGATGAAAAAATGCGGCATGAAGTATGAGGGCACACTGCGCCAATCCGACTGGAACAACCAGGGCGTATGCGATGCCTGCTGGTATGCGCTGCTTAAATGTGAACGGTAATGCAAGAGCATAGCAGAAAATGAAAAGGGACGAAGATTAGAAAAGGGATGAAGTCCCCTTGCAATCCGCGGGAAAATCAGGTACAATATATTCTGTATTGATATGCCCATTTGAACGGAGGCAACGACTTTGTCTGACAGACTTTCGAAGATTCGCAACTTCTGCATCATCGCCCACATCGACCACGGCAAGTCTACCCTGGCGGACCGCATCCTGGAGATGACGGGCGTGTTTGAAAAGCGTGAGATGACCGAACAGATCCTGGACAGCATGGAGCTGGAAAGGGAGCGCGGTATCACCATCAAATCCAAGGCCGTGAACATGCAGTACAAGGCTAAGGACGGCGAGACCTACACGCTGAACCTGATCGACACCCCCGGCCATGTGGACTTCACCTATGAGGTCAGCCGTGCCCTGGCCGCCTGCGAGGGCGCGCTGCTGGTGGTGGATTCCACCCAGGGCATCGAGGCCCAGACCCTGGCGAATGTGTACATGGCTCTGGATGCTGACCTCGAGATCATCCCTGTCGTCAATAAGATCGACCTGCCCAGTGCTCAGCCGGAGGAGGTCAAGGCGGAGATCGAGGACGTGATCGGCTTGGACGCTTCTTACGCGCCCTGCGTGAGCGCCAAGACCGGCCTGAACATTCAGGACGTGCTGGAGGCCGTGGTGGAATACGTCCCCTCTCCAAAAGGCGATGAGAACGCTCCCCTGCAGGCGCTGATTTTCGATGCGTTTTATGACAACTACCGCGGCGCGATCTGCTTCGTCCGCGTGAAGGAAGGCACCCTGAAGGCCGGTATGCGCATGAGGCTGATGGCCACCGGCGGCGAATTCGACATCGTCGAGGTGGGTACCTTCAACCCCGGCTATCAGGCCTGTGACTGCCTCAAGCCCGGTGACGTCGGCTATGTGGCGGCGTCCATCAAGGATGTGCGCGAGACCCGCGTGGGCGACACCATCACCGATGCGGCTCGCCCCGCTGCGGAAGCGCTGCCCGGCTACCGCCAGGTGACGCCCATGGTTTACTGCGGCGTATATCCCGCCGACGGCGCTGACTATCCGGCCCTGAAGGATGCACTGGAGAAGCTGCGCATGAACGACGCTTCCCTGTCCTTTGAGCCGGAGACCTCCGTAGCCCTTGGCTATGGCTTCCGCTGCGGATTCCTCGGTCTTCTCCATATGGATATCATCACTACCCGCCTGGAGCGCGAGTGGGATCTGAACCTGGTCACCACCGCCCCCAGCGTTATCTATCGCGTCACCAAGACCGACGGTACGGTCGTGAACATCGACAATCCCTCCAATCTGCCGCCGGTCGGTGATATCTCCATGATGGAGGAGCCCTTTGTCAGCGCAACGATCTACACGCCCCAGGACAGCGTCGGCGCGATCATGGATCTTTGCCAGGATAAGCGCGGTGTCTTCCTGGACATGCAGTACGAGGGCAGCCGCATCAAGCTCAATTATGAGCTGCCGCTGAACGAGATCATCTTCGAATTCTTCGATCAGATCAAGTCCCGCAGCCGCGGCTATGCGTCCTTCGACTACGAGCTGAAGGACTACCGCGAAAGTGACCTGGTGAAGCTGGACATCCTGCTCAACGGCGATTTGTGCGACGCCTTCTCCATCATCTGCCACCGCGACAAGGCCTACGGCCGCGGCCGCAACATCGCCGAGAAGCTTAAGGACGTGATCCCGCGACAGATGTTCGAGATCCCGATCCAGGCTGCCATCGGCGGCAAGGTCATCGCCCGCGAGACCGTCAAGGCC
>JAFQEB010000036.1 GCA_017399225.1 Clostridia bacterium
CGTGTTTCAATAGCGCTTACTCAGCCTTGGGAGCCTCAGCGGCAGCGGCCTCGGCAGCAGCCTTGGCAGCGGCAGCCTTCTTCTCAGCAGCGGCCTTCTGAGCAGCCTTGAACTTCTCCTTCTCCTCGGGAGTGGGGATGGGCTCAATGGCGTTCTTGGGGCAGGCCTTGGCGCACATGGTGCAGTTCTTGCACTTGTCGTAGTCGATGACAGCCACGTTGTCGATGACGTGGATGGCGTCGAACTTACAGGTGCGCTCGCACATGCCGCAGGCGATGCAGCTGTTGGCGCAAACCTTGGCAACAGCGGGGCCCTTGTCCTTGTTGGAGCAGTTGACAAACACCTTCTGCTTGTAGGGGACCTCGGTGATGAGCTTGCGGGGGCAGGCCTCACGGCAGGCGCCGCAGTTGGTGCACTTCTCCTTGTCCACGACGGCAACACCGTCAACCACATGGATAGCGTCGAACTGGCAGGCGGCCACGCAGGAACCGAAGCCGAAGCAGCCGTACTTGCAGGCCAGAGCGTCACCGCCGCAGACCTTGGTGGCAGCCAGGCAGTCCTTCACGCCGCGATACTCGAAGTTCTTCTGAGCATTGCAGCCGCCGTTACACATAACATGGGCCACCATCTTCTCGCCGGTAGGAGCTTCCATACCGAGGATGGCAGCGATCTTGGCAGCACCCTCAGCACCTGCGGGAGCGCAGGCGGTGACGGGAGCCTTGCCGGCCAGCATAGCCTCAGCGCAGCCGGCGCAGCCGGGATAGCCGCAGCCGCCGCAGTTAGCGCCGGCCAGAGCAGCCTGGATCTGGGGCAGGCGGGGGTCAACTTCCACCTCAAAGATCTTGGCGGCGAAGGCCAGGATCAGGCCGAACACAATGGCGAGAACGCCAAGAACGGCAATAGCTAATGCAATCGTCATGATTCCTTACCTCCTTACCAGACCTTCAGGCCGCTGAAGCCCATGAACGCCAGGGCGATGAGGCCGGAGGTGATCAGGGCGATGGGGAAGCCTTCAAAGGCCTTGGGCGTCTCGGAAAACTCGGTCTGCTCGCGGACAGCGGCAAACAGGAAGATGGCCAGCAGGAAGCCGAGACCACCGGTGATACCGTAGACCACAGACTCGATGAAGTTGTAGTTGTTCTGCACGTTCAGCAGGGCAACACCCAGCACGGCGCAGTTGGTGGTGATGAGGGGCAGGTACACGCCCAGAGCGGTGTACAGGGTGGGGATAGCCTTCTTCAGGAACATCTCCACGAACTGCACCAGAGAGGCCACCACCAGGATGAAGGCCACCGTCTGCATGAACTCCAGATTCAGGGCCACCAGGACCTTGTTGATGAAGAAGCAGAAAGCGGAAGCCAGTGCCATGACGAAGGTCACGGCGCCGCCCATACCCACGGCGGTGTCGATCTTCTTGGACACGCCCAGGAAGGGGCACACACCCAGGAACTGGGAGAAGATGAAGTTGTTAGTCAGGATCGCGCCAAGAGAAATGGCGAGCAAAGACGTGATACTCATACTTACTTAGCCTCCTTTTTCTTAGCCTTGGCAAGACCCCACTGCATGGCGGCGATCAGCACGCCCAGGGTCAGGAAGCCGCCCACGGGCAGGGTCAGCACAGCCAGACCGTACTCCTCGGGGAAGATGGCGATGCCGGGTGCAGCACCCAGACCGCCGCCGCCCAGGAGACCGCCGCCGAACTTACCGGCGCCCAGGAACTCACGGAACACGCACATGATGATCAGCACGATGGTGTAGCCGATACCCTGGAAGATACCGTCCAGAGCGGAGCGGCCCAGACCGTTCTTGGAGGCGAAAGACTCGGCACGACCAAGAATGATGCAGTTAACCACGATCAGGGGGATGAACACGCCCAGAGACTCGGACAGGGCGGGAACGAAAGCCTTCAGCAGCAGATCCACGCAGGTAACGAAACCGGCGATGACCACGATGAAGCAGGCGATACGCACCTCATCGGGGATGATCTTACGCAGCAGGGAGATAATGATGTTGGACAACGTCAGGATGATGAGCACTGCAACGCCCATGCCCAGACCGTTGAAGAAGGACGTGGTGATAGCCAGCGTGGAGCACATGCCCAGCAGCTGCACCAGAACGGGGTTCTGATGGATCAGACCGTCCATAAACTGTCTTTTCGTATTCATAGTTCAGTCCTCCTCCTTTCTTAACCCATTGCTTCCACGGCAGAGAGCGCCGCGTTACAGCCGGCGGTGATGCCCTTGGTGGTCACGGTAGCACCGGAGATGGGGGTGACAGTCTTGCCAACCACCAGAGAACCGGCGCCGCTCATGCCGATGAACTGATCCAGCACGGGAGTGCCGGCAGAGTTAGGATCGTTGTTGATGACCTTGGTACCGATACCGCCGGTCTCGGAGTGGCTGACCACGCTGACGCCGGTCAGTGCCTTGTTGGCATCCACGCCAACGATCATCTCAATGCTGCCCTGAGAACCGGAAGCCACGATCTTCATGGCGTAACCGCCGGTGGACATCTCATACATGCTGTCCAGCGTACCGTAGGCAGCGGCGGCGGCAACAGCAGCGTCGCTCAGCTCCACGGGAGTGAACTCAGCACCCTCGGGGGCAACGGCTGCCAGCGCCTGATTGGTCTTTTCCACATTGATAGCGTCGATCTTGTCATGGGTGACCATATCGACCACGCCCAGCAGGGCGGCGACCACCAGAGCGATGATCGTCAGAGTGCCGGCGACTTTCAGAACAAACTTACCGGAGATCTTCATTACTTCGCCGCCTCCTTCTTTTCTTTCTTCACAGCACCGTAGATGGTGGGACGGATGTACTTATCCAGCAGCCAGGTGGTGCAGTTCATGATCAGGATGGAGTAGCACACGCCCTCGGGGAAGGAGCCGAAGCGACGGATGAACACCGTCAGCAGGCCGCAGCCGATACCGTAGATCAGCTGACCGGGCTTGGTCACGGGAGAGGTGGCATAGTCGGTAGCCATGAAGATGGCACCCAGCATCAGACCGCCGCCGAACACGCTGTAGAGCATGTACTGGACAGCATCGATGCCGGCGGGAGCTGCCACCAGAGACAGCACCAGCACCGTGCCGATGTAGGCCACGGGGATGTGCCAGGAGATGACCTTGCGGATGATGAGGTAAGCGCCGCCCAGCAGCAGAGCCAGAGCGGAAACTTCACCCATAGCGCCGCCGATGTTACCCAGGAACATATCGCCCACGGAGTAATTGGAGGTGAGGATCTCCCACTGCTCCACGGTGCCTTCCTTCATGATCTGCATGGGAGTAGCGGTGGAGACCACCACATCCAGCTTGGCCTTGGGCAGAGAGTAGTTGCCCATGAGGCCGGCATAGGAGGCCACCAGAATGGCACGGCCGCCCAGTGCGGGGTTGAGGAAGTTGCAGCCGATGCCGCCGTAGAGCTGCTTGACCACAACGATGGCGAAGAAGGCGCCGATGACCAGCATCCACCAGGGCAGGTTGGCCGTGCAGGTCAGAGCCAGCAGCATACCGGTGACCACGGCGGAGAGATCGCCGATCATCTGGTTCTTCTTCATGACCTTACGGTAAGCCCACTCCCAGAACACGCAGGCCACCACGGAGATCACGGTGGTCAGCAGAGCCTTGAAGCCGAAGCTGTAAATAGCCCAGGCCAGGGCGGGCAGCAGCGCGATGATCACATCCAGCATGATGGAGCGGGTGTTCTCATTGCTGCGGATATGGGGGGAGGAGGAAGCGATCAGCTTCAAATTCTTATAATCCGTCATTTCCTTACGCCTCCTTCTTCTCGGCGGCAGCCTTCTCGGCAGCAGCCTTGGCCTGTGCGGCCATTCTGGCATTGTTCACCTGCTGCTTACCCAGGCGGAAAGCGTGGGTCAGAGGCAGACGGGCGGGGCAGGTATAGGTACAAGCGCCGCACTCGATGCAGTCCATACCATGGAGCTGATCGCGGAAGGCCTCGTAGTTGCCCTTCATGAGATACTTATACATAAAGATAGGCTCGAGGCGGATGGGGCAAACGCCAACACACTTGCCGCAGCGGATGCACTGGGGCTCGGCCTCGTACTTCTCCTCGTCACCGGCGAAGGCCAGCATAGCGCCGGTACCCTTACCAACGGTGACATCGAAGCTGTGCTGAGCAAGACCCATCATGGGGCCGCCCATAATCAGCTTGTAGGTCTCTTCCTTCAGACCGCCGCAAGCATCGAACAGAGCCGTGATGGGGGTACCGATGGGGCACTCCACGTTCTTGGGCTCGATCACGCCGGAGCCGGACACCGTAACGATCTTGTTGACCACGGGCATACCGGTGTAGACAGCGCGGTAGATGGCGCAGGTGGTGTTCAGGTTGAAGATGCAGCAGCCGGCATCAGCGGGGAGCTTGCCGGAGGGCACCTGACGGCCGGAGACGGCCTGCACCAGCTGCTTTTCAGCGCCCTGGGGGTAACGGGTGTGGAGCACGACCACCTGAACGGGGGCATTCAGCTCCTTGATCTTGGCGTTCAGGACGTCAGCGGCATTCTGCTTGTTGGCCTCGATGCCAATGTAGACCTTGTCAACGCCAAAGCACTTAGCCAGCAGCGTAGCGCCCAGGATGACCTGATCGGGACGCTCCAGGCAGGCGCGGTGGTCGCCCGTGATGTAGGGCTCGCACTCAGCGGCGTTGATGATGACGTAGTCCACCTTGCCAAGACCGGAAGAGATCTTCACATGGGTGGGGAA
>JAFQEB010000037.1 GCA_017399225.1 Clostridia bacterium
ATTGACGAGAACCTGCTGGAGAACATCGTTACCGAGAACAAGGACCTGCCCGACAGCGCCAAGATCGACCTGGTCGTGGCCCTGATCGTGCTGAAGTACACCCAGTCCAACTCCGTGTGCTACGCCAAGGGCGGCCAGGCCATCGGCATCGGCGCGGGCCAGCAGAGCCGCATCCACTGCACCCGTCTGGCCGGCCAGAAGGCCGACAACTGGCTGCTGCGCCAGCATCCCCGCGTGATGGAGCTGCCCTTCGTGGAGAAGATCGGCCGCGCTGACCGCGACAACACCATCGACGTGTTCATCTCCGACGAGCCCGACGAGGTCATCGCCGAGGGCCGCTGGCAGAAGTTCTTCACCGAGAAGCCCGTCCCGCTGACCCGCGAGGAGAAGCGCGCCTGGCTGGATCAGCAGACCGGCGTGGCGCTGGGTTCCGACGCCTTCTTCCCCTTCGGCGACAACATCGAGCGCGCCCATCGCTCCGGCGTGAGCTACGTTGCCCAGCCCGGCGGCTCCATCCGCGATGACAATGTCATCGAGACCTGTAACCTGTACAACATGGTGATGGCCTTCACCGGTATGCGCCTGTTCCATCATTGATGCCCTGACGGGCTCGTGAAAATGCTGCGGCATTTTCACGAAAAGGTTTTGCACTCCGTCACTGGTCGCTTCGCTCCCGGCCGTTCCTCCGTGTAAGGTATGTTTTCGGCAGAGCCGAAAACGCCCCGCCCTGCCGGGAAACCCGGCGGATACGAATTGAGTCTGCCGACGGCGAATTAGTGTAACGAAGGATTAGGAGAAAACAAATGAAAGTTCTCATCGTTGGCGGCGGTGGCCGTGAGCACACCATCGCCCTGAAAATCGCGGAGAATCCGCAGGTTACCAAGCTCTATGCGGCCCCCGGCAACGGCGGCATGGCGAGCATCTGTGAGTGCCTGCCCTACAAGGCCACCGATGTGGCCGGCATCACCGCCTGGGCCAAGGACAACGCCATCGACTTCGTCGTCGTTGCGCCCGACGATCCCCTGTGCCTGGGTATGGTGGATGCGCTGGCGGAGGTCGGAATCCCGGCCTTTGGCCCCAACAAGGCCGCTGCCATCATCGAGGGCAGCAAGGTCTTCTCCAAGAACCTGATGAAGAAGTACGGCATCCCCACCGCGGCTTACGAGACCTTCGAGGACTTCGACGCGGCGGTCGCCTATCTTCAGAATGCGGATATGCCCATCGTCGTTAAGGCGGACGGCCTGGCCCTGGGCAAGGGTGTGCTGATCTGCAATACCCGCGAGGAGGCCGTCGAGGCGGTGTCCTCCATGATGAAGGACGAGAAGTTCGGCGCGTCCGGCAAGTCCGTGGTCATCGAGGAGTTCCTGACCGGCCCGGAGGTCTCCGTGCTGGCCTTCACCGACGGCAAGACCATCAAGCCCATGGTGTCCTCCATGGATCACAAGCGCGCGCTGGATCACGACGAGGGCCTCAACACCGGCGGCATGGGCACCATCGCGCCCAACCCCTGCTACACCCCCGAGCTGGCCGAGCGCTGCATGAAGGAGATCTTCCTGCCCACGGTGAATGCCATGAACGCCGAGGGCCGCACCTTCAAGGGTTGCCTGTACTTCGGCCTGATGATGACTGAACGCGGCCCCAAGGTCATCGAGTACAACTGCCGCTTCGGCGACCCGGAAACCCAGGTGGTTCTGCCCCTGCTCAAGTCCGACCTGCTGACCATCATGCAGGCGACCGTCAACGGCACCCTGGCTGACACCGAGGTTGAATTCGACAACGGCGCGACCTGCTGCGTGGTTATCGCTTCTGGCGGCTATCCCGTGAGCTACAAGTCCGGTTACGTCATCTCCGGCCTGGAAGCGGCAGGGGAGAACGCACTGGTCATCCACGCCGGCACCAAGCTGAAAGAGAACGGTGACATCGTCACCGCTGGTGGCCGCGTGCTGGGCGTTGTGGGCCGCTGCAAGTGCCTGCCTGGCGCGATCGACAAGGCTTACGCTGCTGCGAAGAAGATCAGCTTCACCGATATGCACATGCGCTCCGATATCGGTCAGCGCGGCATGGCCGCACTGACCGAGTGAATTCGGAATTCGGAATGCGAAATTCGGAATTGAGAATGTGGTTTCGGATTCCGCTCCCCGAACTGCCGTATACACAGAAGTGGCATTGAACCAGTAACTAAATTCCGAATTCCGAATTCAGCATTCCGAATTTGGAATTCCGACTGATTAAGGAGGAATTCCCTGTGAGCGTCAAGCGCATTTATGTGGAGAAGATGGCCGACTACGCCGTCGAAGCCAAGGGTCTTCTCTGGGAAATTCGTCATATTCTTCAAATTAAGTCCATCACCGGGCTGCGTCTGCTCAACCGTTACGACGTGGAAGGCGTGGCGGACGATCTGTACGCGAAGTGCCTGCCCATCGTGTTTAGTGAACCCCAGGTCGACGTGACCTACACCGAGCTCCCCCAGGGCGCGAAGGCTGTGTTCGCCGTGGAGTTCCTGCCCGGCCAGTATGACCAGCGCGCCGCCTCCTGCGAGGAGTGCATCCAGTTGGTCGGTCAGTGCGACCGTCCCACCGTGCGCTCTGCCCGCGTGTACCTGCTGGACGGCGACTTCACCGAGGACGAGCTGGCCCGCGTGAAGAAGCACGTCATCAACCCCGTCGAATCCCGTGAGGCCGACCTGGCGGAGAAGGAGACCCTGCAGCAGGTCTACGAGACTCCTGACCATGTGGAGACCCTGACCGGCTTCACCACCATGGATATGGACGCCGTGCAGGAGTTCGTCAAGAAGTACGGCCTGGCCATGGACAAGGACGACCTGGCTTTCTGCCGCGACTATTTTGCGTCCGAAAAGCGCGACCCCACCCTCACCGAGATCCGCATGATCGACACCTACTGGTCCGATCACTGCCGCCACACCACCTTCCTGACCACCATCGACAAGATGGACATCGAGAAGGCTGCGGTGGAGAAGGCCTTCCAGCGCTACCTGGCGGCCCGCGTGACCGTCTATGGCGAGGAGAAGGCGGCCAAGCGCCCCGTCAACCTGATGGACATTGCCACCATGGGCGGCAAGTACCTCAAGAAGATCGGCCAGACCCCGAACATCGACGTGTCCGAGGAGATCAACGCCTGCTCCATCAAGATCGACGTGGACGTGGACGGCGTGAACGAGCCCTGGCTGCTCATGTTCAAGAACGAGACCCACAACCATCCCACTGAGATCGAGCCCTTCGGCGGCGCAGCCACCTGCATCGGCGGCGCCATCCGCGATCCGCTCTCCGGTCGTACCTATGTGTACCAGGCCATGCGCGTTACCGGCGCGGCTGATCCCCTGGTGCCCGTGAGCGAGACCATGCCCGGCAAGCTGCCCCAGCGCAAGCTGGTGACCACGGCCGCTGCAGGTTACTCCTCCTACGGCAATCAGATCGGTCTGGCGACCGGCCTGGTGGATGAGATGTATCATCCCGGCTATGCCGCCAAGCGCCTCGAAATCGGCGCGGTGGTCGGCGCAGCTCCGGAGAAGAATGTCCGCCGTGAAGTGCCCGCTGCGGGCGACAAGATCGTCCTGCTGGGCGGCCGCACGGGCCGTGACGGCTGCGGCGGTGCGACCGGCTCCTCCAAGAGCCACAAGCTGGAGTCCATCGAGACCTGCGGCGCCGAGGTCCAGAAGGGCAACGCCCCCACCGAGCGCAAGCTGCAGCGTCTGTTCCGCGATGAGAACGTGACCCGCCTGATCAAGCGCTGCAACGACTTTGGCGCGGGCGGCGTGTCCGTTGCCATCGGCGAGCTGGCCGACGGCCTGATGATCGATCTGGACAAGGTGCCGAAGAAGTACGACGGCCTGGACGGCACCGAGCTGGCCATCTCCGAATCCCAGGAGCGCATGGCCTGCGTGCTGGGTGCAGAGGACGTAGAGGCCTTCCTGGCCGCCGCCGAGCGCGAGAACCTCGAAGCCACCGTCGTGGCGGAGGTCACCGCTGAGCCCCGTCTGCGCATGACCTGGAAGGGCGTCACCATCGTTGATCTGAGCCGCGAGTTCCTCAACTCCAACGGCGCGGAGAAGCACACCACCGTTGCTGTCCCCGAGGACGGCGTGAACCAGGTGACCTTCCCCGGCGACACTGTCACCGAGAAGCTGGCCAACATGGTCGGCAACCTGAACATCTGCTCCAAGCAGGGCCTGAGCGAGCGCTTCGACGCTACCATCGGCGCGGCGACCGTCCTGATGCCCTTCGGCGGCGCGAAGCAGCTGACCCCCAATCAGACCATGGTCGCCAAGATCCCCGTGCTGAAGGGCGTCACCGACACCGTCTCCGGCATGGCCTATGGTATGCACCCCGAGCTGCTGGAGCAGTCCCCCTATGAGGGCAGCTACCTGGCGGTCATCGAGAGCGTGACCAAGCTGGTGGCGGCGGGCTTCGACTACAAGGACGCCTACCTGACCTTCCAGGAGTACTTCGAGCGCATGGGCACCGAGCCCACCCGCTGGGGCAAGCCCTTCGCCGCGCTGCTGGGCGCGTTTGACGCGCAGCTGGACCTGAACATTGCCTCCATCGGCGGCAAGGACTCCATGTCCGGCACCTTTGAGAAGATGGATGTGCCCCCGACCCTGTGCTCCTTCGCAGTGGCTCCCGGCAAGGCCAGCAACGTCATTTCTCCCGAATTCAAGGCGGCGGGCCATGCCATCCGTCTGGTGAGCTGCGACGCCCATGACACCGCCCAGCTGACCGCCAACTACGAGAATGTCTACGAGGCCATCAAGGCCGGCAAGATCGTGGCTGCGTGGGCCCTGGGCCTGGGCGGCATTGCCGAGGGCCTGTTCAAGATGGGCCTGGGCAACGCCATTGGCACCCGCATCGATGAGGACTTCGAGGGCGAGCTTTTTGCCCAGCAGATCGGCGGTATGCTGATCGAGTGCGCGGAGGACGTCGATTTCGGTGAGAAGATCGGCGACACCATCCCCACGTGGGTGCTGGAGTACGAGGGCGAGCGCATCGACCTTGCCGAAATGCAGGAGATCTACGAGGGCAAGCTGGAGAAGGTCTTCAAGTACCGCGGCCGCACCGGCGAGACCACCGAGAAGTTCTCCTACAAGGCTGAGAAGCGCGTGGCTCCCAAGACCAGCTTCGCCAAGCCCCAGGCCTTCATCCCCGTGTTCCCCGGCACCAACTGCGAGTACGACACCGCCCGTGCGGTGGAGCGCGCCGGCGGCAAGGCGGAGATCCTGGTCATCAACAACCTGACCCCCGAGAAGATCACCGAGTCCATCAAGAAGGCCAGCGAGATCATTGCCCGCAGCCAGATGATCGTGCTGCCCGGCGGCTTCTCCGGCGGCGACGAGCCCGACGGCTCCGCCAAGTTCATCACCGCCTTCTTCCGCAATCCTGCGATGAAGGACGCTGTGCATGAGCTGCTGAAGAACCGTGACGGCCTGATGCTGGGCATCTGCAACGGCTTCCAGGCGCTGGTCAAGCTGGGTCTGGTGCCCTTTGGCGAGATCGTCGACACCGACGACCAGTGCCCGACCCTGACCTTCAACGAGATCGGCCGCCACCAGTCCATGCTGGTGCGCACCCGCATTGCCTCCAACAAGTCCCCCTGGCTGAGCCGCTGCGACGTGGACGACATCCACACCATCGCCATCAGCCACGGCGAGGGCCGCTTCGTGGGCCCGGAGAAGCTGCTGCGTGAGCTGGCCGCGAATGGTCAGATCGCCACTCAGTATGTGGACCTTGCCGGCAATGCCTCCATGGACATGCGCTTTAACCCCAATGCCTCCTACTTCGCCATCGAGGGCATCACCAGCCCCGACGGCCGCGTCCTGGGCAAGATGGGCCACACCGAGCGCTCCGGCGAGAACCTGTACAAGAACGTCCCCGGCAACAAGTACCAGCCCCTGTTCGAAGGCGGCGTGGATTACTTCGCCTGATCATGACCTGATCCGCGCAGGCTGCTGACTTGATTCCGGCCTGCGAGGTATATAGGGAGAGCCTGCTCTTTCATGGGGCAGGCTCTTTCCTTTGCGTAGAACTGGCGCAAGCTGGACATGCTGATCCTGAAAGGGGATGAGCATATGGTTGAACAGGACACGATCAAGCTTCTGCGGGAGTGTGACGCCGGGGTCAAGATGGGCACCGCCTCTATCGACGACGTACTGGATCACGTCAGGGGGGACGCCTTCCGCCAGCGTATGACGCAGTGCAAGCAGGAACACAACGAACTCCAGGACGAGATCCAGAAGCTGCTGGATCGCTACCACGACGACGGCAAGGAACCAAATCCCATGGCCAAGGGCATGTCCCACATGAAGACCGGCATGAAGCTGGCCATGGAGCACACCGACGCCACCATCGCCGACCTGATGACCGACGGCTGCAACATGGGCGTCAAGTCTCTGAACCGCTACCTTAACCAGTACGAGGCGGCGGACGAGGTCTCCAAGGATATCGCCAAAAGGCTGATCAACCTGGAGGAAAAGCTGGCGGTGGATATCCGGCAGTATCTGTGAATGTGAAAGGAGCCTGCTCCCGGCCGGGGGCGGGCTTTCTTTCTTGTGATGATATCCTGGCCGAACCCTTGCAATTCCTGCCAACATAGGCTATAATAGACCATGCTGCAAAAGGAGGAGCATTCCCATGCTGCTGCACGAGTTCGATCCCGGCGAAACGCCGATCTTTACCCCGTCGATGGTGTTTCAGCCCGCAGAGGGGATGCCTAAGGCGGCGGTCAGCTGCTTTTCCTTCGTCACCTTTGAGCGGATGCTGGCGCTGTTCCCGGAGGCGGAGATCATCGCGACGCTGAAATGCGCCAGTCAGCACTTCCCGGTGTACAAGGTGCGCTATCATGATGTGGAGCTGGCCCTGTACCTCTCCGGCGTCGGCGCACCCCAGTGCGTGGGGCAGCAGGAGGAGATCTACGCCCTGGGTGCGGAGTGCCTGGTGCTCTTTGGCACCTGCGGCGTGCTGGACCGGAACATTGCCGACTGCGCGATCATCCTGCCGGATGCAGCCATGCGTGATGAGGGAACCAGCTACCATTACGCCCCGCCCTCGGATGAGATCCCGGTGAATGTTCACCATGCAGGGCTGTTCCGCAGCCTGCTGGAGGAGCTGCATGTTTCCTGCGTGAACGGGAAAGTGTGGACGACGGACTCGATGTACCGCGAGACCCGTGAGAAGACCGCCCGGCGCAAGGGGGCCGGATGTGTCTGTGTGGATATGGAGTGCGCCTCCGTGGCTGCTGTTGCCCGGTTCCGCGGGAAGGAAGCGCTGCATTTCTTCTATGCGGCGGACAATCTGGATGCCGAGGAATGGGACGAACGCAGCCTCTCCAACAACGCCAACCTGACCGAAAAGGATCGCATCGCTGCCGTCGCCCTGGAGGCGGCGCGGCGTATCACCCTACAGAAAACGACTGCCTGATATAAGGAGAATCATCATGCCGTACATTGCAACCAGCACCAACGTTTCCATCTCCGGCCGCAGGAAGGAAAGCATCAAGGAGCGTATGGGCAAGGCCATTGAGATCATTCCCGGCAAGACCGAGGGCTGGCTGATGCTGTCCTTCCGGGACAATGTGTCCATGTTCTTCAAGGGAGAGGACGCCCCCTGTGCCATCTGCCAGGTGAAGCTCTTCGGCTCTGCGGATGAGGAGGCTTACGAGGAACTGACCGAGGAGCTGACCGACATCCTCCGCGAAGAGCTGGATATCGACCCCGACCGTATTTACATTACCTACGAGGAGATCGGCGTCTGGGGCTGGAACGGCGGCAATTTCTGATTTGCATACAAGGGCCTGCTGCGGCAGGCCTTTTTTGCTGCGGTAATTTCAAAAACCTGCAGGGAAATCCGACGGTGCATCGTTGTAACAAATGTGCGGAATTTGTGAATTTCCTGAAAAAATTTGAGAAAGGGCATTCATATTCGCAGGGATATGTAGTATAATAGAGGGGCGAATCATACAGGCGTGTCCTGTGGAAGATATACGCAAGTGAGGAGGCGGGATCTGCGTGGCGACGTTGTGGGAAACGATCGAGCTGTTTTTGTGGAACGTGCTGCACCGCCCCGGCCTGAGCGACCTGGCGGATATCCTGCTGGTAACGGTCGTGATCTACCAGCTGCTGAAGATGACGCGGGAGACCCGCGGCAGCGCTGTCTTGAAGGGCCTGCTGCTGCTGCTGGTCATCGTGGGCGTCAGCAACCTCTTTGGTCTGACGGCTTTGAACTGGCTGCTGATGCAGGTGCTGAACAACGGTGCGCTGGTGCTGGTGATCCTCTTCCAGCCGGAGATCCGCAAGGCGCTGGAGCAGATCGGCCGAGGCGCCCGTATCGAAAAGGTGCGTCAGAACGACCATGATGAGATCAGCCGCGCGATCGACGACGTCGTGCAGTGCGTCACCAAGCTCAGCCGCCGCCGTGTGGGCGCGCTGATCGTATTCGAACAGAAGACGGGCCTGAAGGATATCATCGAGAATGGCATCCGCATCGACGGCGCCATCAGCGCAGGCCTGCTGGAGAATATCTTTGAACCCAATACGCCCCTGCATGACGGCGCTGTGGTTATCCGCGGCACGCGGGTCATGTCTGCGGCGTGCATCCTGACCCTGACGGAGGCCAGCGGCGTCAGCCATGACCTGGGCACCCGCCACCGCGCGGCGCTGGGCGTGAGCGAAACGACGGACGCCATCGCGCTGATCGTTTCGGAGGAGACCGGCATAATCTCCGTCGCCAGGGGCGGCAAGCTGACCCGCCACCTGGACGTCAAGGCTCTCAGGACGCTGCTGGAGGGCGTCTATGAGCGGCCTCGGACGCAGAGCCTGCTGCCCAAGCTGATCGGCCGCAAGGAGAACAAGGAGGGGACCGTATGAGCCAGACGCCCAACCAGTCCCCGGTAAAGAAGAATGTGATCCCTGCCCGGGTGATGGATACCCTGCGGATGCTGTGGCAGATCCTCAAGCGCAACTGGGGCTCCAAGCTCCTGGCCTTCCTGTTGGCGGTGGCCCTCTGGGGCGGATTGATCACGCAGGATCCCACGCTGACGCGTGAGAAGAATTTCCGTAATGTGGCCGTGACAGTCAGCGGAACGGATACCCTCAAGCGCAATGGTCTGGTGGTCACCAGCGATCTGACGCAGCTGCTCAACGGCGTGAACCTGAGCGTCAACGTGCCGCAGATGCAGTATACCGGCGCCCAGGCCTCCAACTACAATGTGCGCCTTGACCTGAGCCGTATCACCCAACCCGGAGAGCAGGACGTCAGGATCCTGACCAGCAATTCCAGTGCCTATGGCTCGGTGATCGAGGTCAGCCCCGCCTCGGTGCGGTTGAATGTGGAAAAGTACATCACTCAGGGCCGCATCCGGGTGAATGTGATCACGGAAGGGGAGGCTCCTGTGGGGTATTATGCCACAGAGCCTGTCTGCGATCCGGCAATGATCACCGTCAGCGGCCCGGAATCCATCGTGACGCAGATCGACCGCGCAGAGGTCACGGTCAAGCAGGACGCGCTGCCCGCCCGCGAGGGTCTGGTGGAGCGCGCGGTGGAGTTCACCCTGCTGGACGTCAACGGCCAGCCCATCGTCAGCGATATGCTGCAGGTGACCAGCGAATCCGTGCTGCTCACGCGCATCAATGTAGCCCAGCAGGTGTATGCCAAGCGGGATATCCCGCTGCTGGAGGAGAGCATCTACCGCGGCGTGCCTGCGGAGGGCTACGAGGTGGCGGACGTGTTCGTCAGCCCGGAATACATCACCGTGGCGGGAAAGAAGAGCATCGTGGACTCTGTCAACATGTTTACCGCCCGCAAGGCGATCAACATCGCCGGTCAGTCTGAAACGGTGACGGACACCATTGAACTGAGCGTGCCGGTTAATCTGGCCTTCATCAGCGCTTCCAGGGTCTCGGTGACCGTTGTGATCCAGCCGATCCAGGAGACCCGCGTATTCCGGAACATCCCGCTGACCATCCTCAATGCGAAGGATGCGTCGGTCGCGGTCAACGTGACCTCGGCCAACGTGAGCATCACCGGCGCGCAGACGTGGGTGAAGAAGCTCAGTGCCGCTGATCTGACCCTCAGCTGTGATGTGGAGGGCCTGGAGCCCGGTGTGCATGTGCTGCCCCTGCAGTGCGTTGTGAACGGCAGCGACGGCCAGGAGTTCACCGTGGACATTGAGCCGCTGACGGTGCGCGTGATCATCACAGCGCCGGAGGGGGCGGAATAAGCCAATCCATGCAGGAAGCGGTACTGCGCCGCTTCCTGCTTTCTGACTGAATGCTGCGCGGGCTGTGTACCGCGGGAAAGGAGATGCCATGGGCAGTTTTGCCAATACGCTCTTCAGTGCCCTGCTGGGATGGGTTCATGGTGTTGTGGCGTGGCTGTGGAAGCTTGTCACCAGCGACGGTGCGGGCGCTTTCGTTAAGTGGATATCCTCCAACTGGCTGCTGCTGGTGATCCTCCTTTGCGCTGCGGGGATCATTGTCGATCTGGTGGTTTACCTGATCCGCTGGCAGCCCTATCGTGTCTGGGCTAGCTTCGGCAGCCGCTTCTCCGCGCCGGAGGAGATCGAAACGGAGGATGAGGCGCATACGCCGCGTAAGTGGATCTATGCAGATGGCTCTACCGCCATGGAGGAAGCCCCGCCCCAGCCCCAGCAGCCCGTCCTGACGGATGACCACCTGCAGGCCCCGGTGCGCCCGGTGAAGCGCGTGACCCCCGCCCGCCGCAGACGCATCTCCGAGGATTCGGATGAATACATCCTTCCGGAGATCGGAGGCAGCGGCCAGGCCTATCATCAGCCCTACTATCCGCCGCAGTGGCAAAGCGGCACGGTACAGAAGGATGAGGGAGGTAATGCTCCGTGAATCTGCCGCAGGAATTCATTGACCGCATGGCGGCGCAGCTCGGCGACGAACTGCCCGCTTTTTTGCGCAGCTATGAGGAAAGCTATCACCGCGGTCTGCGGGTAAATCCCTTCAAGGGCGGGCGCGAGCTTGCAGCGGCTGCCCTGGGTGCAGAGCTGCTGGAACAGATCCCGTGGGAGGAAAACGGCTTCTATCTTGCGCAGGAATCCCGTGCGGGCGCTGCTGCTTTGCATGAAGCCGGAGCGTGGTACCTGCAGGAGCCCAGCGCGATGATCCCCGCTGCGGCACTTGCGCCGAAGCCTGGCGAGCATGTGCTCGACCTGTGCGCTGCGCCGGGCGGAAAGTCCACGCAGCTCGGTCTGCGCATGGCCGGGCAGGGGACGCTCATCTGCAACGAGCCTATCCGCGACCGGGCGAAGATCCTCTCCCGCAATGTGGAGCGGATGGGGATCCCCAACGCTTTGGTGACCTGCGCTTACCCGGATGAACTGGCCCGGTGCTGGCCGGAGGCATTTGACGCCATCCAGTGCGACGCTCCCTGTTCCGGGGAGGGCATGTTCCGCCGCCACCCGGAGACCCGGAGCGAATGGAGCCCGGAATCCCCCGCAGGCTGTGCGAAACGCCAGGGAGAGATCCTCGGCGAGGCAGCAAAGATGCTGCGTCCCGGCGGCCGGTTGGTATACTCGACCTGCACGCTGAACCGAGTGGAGAATGAAGACGTGGTGGAGGCGTTCCTGGCTGCACATCCTGACTTTGAGCTACGGGCCTTTGAGCTCCCGGGCCTGGTGGCTCCCCGGGGGATGCTGACGATCTATCCTCATCGTGTGCGTGGCGAAGGGCACTTTGTGGCCTTGCTGGCCCGCAGGGGGCAGGGGAGCGGCATGGCGTGGAAATCCCTGCAGATGGACAAGCGGGCGCAGGGCGTCCTTGCGGAGGCAAAACGGGCATTCCCGCAGGCCGGGGCGGCAAACTACCTGCATCCGGCCGGAAGGGACGACCGCTTCGAAAGCTGGACGCTTCACTGCCTGCCGGAGCTGCCGGAGGGCAAGCTGCCCCGCGTCCTCCGCTGGGGGCTGCATATGGGCGAATACAAAAAGCCGGCGGGACGCGCAGGAAAGGCGGTCTTCACGCCTGACCATGCGTGGGCGGAGAGCATCTTCCCGCCGGAGATGCCCCGCATTGACCTGACCGAGGAGCAGGCCCGCCTGTATCAGGCCGGACAGACCATCCCCGCAGAGGGAAAGGGCTGGGTGCTGGCCTGCTTTGCGGGCGTTGTGCTGGGCTGGGGGAAAATATCCGAGGGAATGATGAAGAACCATTACCCCAAGGGCCTCAGGCGCTGAAAAAAGTCTCGAAATTGCCGGGAAATTCGCAAATTTCCCCTTGACTTTCCATCACCCGTGTTGTACAATAGACGATGGCATCAATAGCTCCGCTAGCCCCGGTAACTATTGAATGAAACATACGCGACGGACATGCCTGACCATCATGTCGGACGCATAACCCTCATTGAACTGAAACTTAGGGAGGAAACACCTTTGAAGACTTTCATGCCGAAAGCGGCTGACATTACCCGTCAGTGGTATGTTGTCGATGCCGAGGGCCAGGCTCTGGGCCGTGTTGCCAGCCAGGTTGCCAATATCCTGCGCGGCAAGAACAAGCCGATCTACACCCCCAATGTTGACACTGGTGACTACGTCATCATCATCAATGCTTCCAAGGTCATCCTGACCGGCAAGAAGCTGGATCAGAAGATCTACTACAAGCACAGCGGCTACGTTGGCGGCCTGAAGGAAACCAAGTACCGCAAGCTGCTGGCCGAGAAGCCTGAGTTCGCCCTGAAGAAGGCGATCGTGGGTATGCTGCCCAAGGGCCCCCTGGGCCGTCAGATGGCCAAGAAGCTTCACGTCTATGCTGGCGCTGAGCACATCCATGCCGCTCAGAAGCCTGTGAAGTTCGACCTCGTGTAATCAGGCGAAAGGAGTAAACGCAAATGGCTAAGGTTAATTACAGCGCTGTTGGCCGCCGCAAGAAGGCCGTTGCCCGTGTTCGTCTGGTTGCTGGCGAGGGCAAGATCGTTATCAACAAGCGCGATATCGATAACTACTTCGGTCTGGAGACCCTCAAGATGACCGTTCGTCAGCCCCTGGTTCTGACCAACACCACGTCCTACGACGTGCTGGTCAATGTCTGCGGCGGCGGCGTGACCGGTCAGGCCGGTGCGATCCGTCACGGCATCTCCCGTGCTCTGTGCAAGGCTGATCCCGAGCTGCGCGCTGCCCTGAAGAAGGCTGGCTTCCTGACCCGCGATCCTCGTATGAAGGAGCGCAAGAAGTACGGCCTCAAAGCCGCTCGTCGCGCGCCCCAGTTCAGCAAGCGCTAATTTCATCAGAAAAGTGCCTGAAAGCCCCGGAAACACTGAGTTTCCGGGGTTTTTCCTTTTGTAGCGGTTTGACTCATTCTGACCTAACCTGACCCATTTTTTATGGGTTAAATATGGGTTAAATGCTCTAATGGGTTAAATAATGGGTTAAATTATGGGCTAAAAAACCGCTGCATTACCCCCCTATTTCGGTGCCTGAAATGGGTCGCTGCTGACCGAAAACAAGCTGATAGGTTTTGACCAAGTTTGTCTGAATCTGACCAAAGTAAAATAAACCCGATACGGAGCACACAGTGAACGACTTACTGTGTGCTCTTTGTGTTTGTCGCATTGCAGAAAGATCACTTGAATTGGAGGTGAACCATTTGTCTGCAACAACGATTGCCATCGCCAACCAGAAGGGCGGCGTGGGCAAAACGACAACGACTGCTAATCTGGGAATCGGATTGGCACATGAAGGAAAGAAAGTGCTGCTGGTGGATTGCGATCCGCAGGCCAGCCTGACCATCAGCCTGGGAGTCGCTAAACCGGATGATCTGTCTGTTACCCTGTCTACTCTCATGGGGCGGGTACTTGATGAGTCCCCTATCAATCCCATGGAGGCAATCCTGCACCACGAAGAAGGTGTTGATCTTCTTCCAGCCAACATCGACCTGGCAGGAACGGAACTCCGCCTGATGAGCGCTATGAGCCGTGAAACCATTCTCCGCCAAGTGCTGGAGCCTCTGAGAAAGCAGTATGACCACATACTACTTGACTGTATGCCTTCTCTTGCGCTGCTGACGGTAAACTCCATGACCGCTGCTGACAGAATTCTGATTCCGGTACAACCGCATTTTCTTTCGGCAAGAGGTTTGGAAGAATTGGTGAAATCCATAGAACGTGTTCGCAAGAACATCAATCCTAAGCTGAAGATCGATGGCATCCTGCTGACCATGATGGACAGCCGCACCGTGTATGCCCGTGAGATCGCTACGCTGATGCGTGATAATTACGGCAGACGGATCAAGGTGTTCGATACGGAGATTCCTCATTCTGTCCGTGCTGCTGAGATCAGCGCAGAGGGTAAGAGCATCTATGCTCACGATCCCAAGGGTAAGGTAGCTGCTGCATACCGTGCCCTGACGCAGGAGGTGATGAAACTTGAAAAGCAGCGCGAAAAACATAAGGCTGACCCCTGTCGATGATCTGTTTTCCACCGATGAAAGCAGAGCTGATGCACAGCGGGAACGGGTGGTTGAACTGCCGCTGGCAGAACTGCACCCCTTCAAAGACCACCCTTTCAAGGTGGTGGATGACGAGAAGATGCAGGATACAGCGCAGAGCATCCGGGAACACGGCGTACTTGTTCCGGCTATTGTGCGTCCACGGGAGGAGGGCGGCTATGAGATTGTTGCCGGTCACAGGCGGCACTTTGCCAGCCAAATCGCTGGACTTGACACGATGCCTGCCATCATTCGTGATCTGGATGACGATGCTGCGACCATCATCATGGTTGACTCCAATCTTCAGCGCGAAACGCTTCTTCCGAGTGAACGCGCGTGGGCGTACAAAATGAAGCTGGATGCCATGAAGCGTCAGGCCGGACGCCCATCAAAAGAAAATTGTTCCCAAGTTGGGAACAATTTCTCGGGACAGCGGTCAAGTGAATTGATGGCGCAACAGATTGGCGAAAGCAAGAACCAGATTTTTCGCTTCATCCGTCTGACTGAACTCATTCCGCCTCTTCTTGACATGGTGGATGAGCGCAAAATCGCCTTTAATCCGGCTGTTGAGTTGTCCTATCTCAAGCCAGAAGAACAAGTTGAGCTACTGGATGCGATGGACAGCGAACAGGCTACGCCCTCCCTTTCCCAGGCGCAGCGACTGAAGAAGTTTAGCCTGGAAGGACATCTATCCATCGACGTAATGCGAGCCATCATGTCGGAAGAAAAGAAGGGCGAGCTTGACCGCATCACCCTGACTGGTGATAAGGTGAACAAGTATTTCCCCAGGTCATACACACCGCAGCAAAAAGAACAGGTGATCCTGAAACTGCTGGAAAGCTGGCACCGCCATCGCCAGCAATCCCAGGAGAGATAACGCCCTCACAATCATGTGATGGGCGTTTTTCATTTTCAGGGGAAAGGAGGGATGAAACGTGGCTGTTTTCAGGATCGAGAAAACGAGGGATTACACCGTCATGTCCAACCATCATCTGAAAAACAAGAACCTGACACTGAAAGCCAAGGGCCTGATGAGCCTGTTGCTTTCGCTGCCGGATGATTGGGTGCATACCCTGGCAGGGTTAGCGCAGATCAGCGTTGAGGGCGTAGACGCCATCCGCATGGCAGTGCATGAGCTGGAGCGTGAAGGGTATGTCGTTCGCAACCGCATCCGAGATGAGAAAGGGCATCTGGGCGAGATGGAGTACGTTGTCTATGAGAATCCGCAAATGCCGGAAGTTGCAGAGGCTCCTGTATCGGCTTCTCCAATGTTGGAAGAACCTATGTTGGAAAATCCAACACAGGGGAATCCAATACAGGGAAACCCTACACAGGATAAACCTATGTTGGATTGCCCTACGCAGGGAAATCCAATGCAATTAAATACTAATAGATCAAACACGCATAAAGAAAAGAAAAATGAATCAATTCCTTATGCAGCAAATCCTTATCAATCAATCCCTTATCAATCAACGCGCGGGCATGAGCAGCCCAGCATGGTGGCCCAGTACAAGGAGCTGATTCGGAACCACATCGACTACGACATCATGTGCGAGCAGTATGGCCATGAGCGTCTGGATGAGATTGTGCATCAGATCGTGGAAGTCTTATGCTCCAAAGCGCAGTATTTCACCATCTCTGGCGAGGAATTGCCCGCTGAACTGGTGCGGGATCAGCTACTCAGATTCAGCAGCAGCCATCTGGAATATGTCTTTGAGTGTCTGGAGAAGAAAACCAGCTATGTGGGCAATATCAAGAACTATCTGCTGACCACTCTGTACAACGCCGTTGGAACCATCAAGCATTACTATGACGCCCGTGTGCGTCATGAACACCCACTTTTATGAGGAGGTACATATGTCCCAGCATAAGCGCACGAAGCGCCGTTTCCCGATAGCCGCTATTCTGGCGGTTCTTTTGATTTTTGCGGGTGCTGCCGCCATCGCCGGTTCTCTGTGGATGCAGGAGAACGAGATCAACACCGGTGCCGAGCTTTATGACACCCTGTCCGAACAGCTGAAGCTCCCGCCTGCCACGGAGGAAGATACCGAACCCCAGCAGGATGAAGCTCCTGCTGAGGATAACGCTGCTGCCGAAAATGATTCAGCCGAGCAGGATGAACATGAACAGGAGCAGCCTGTGATTGCGATTCCCGAAGAACTGTCGGCAGAGGAATCGCCAGTGCAGCCCGATGTGACGGTGGTTCCGCCACTTACTTTGCAGCCTGTGGAGCAGCCGGCGTATCAGTTCGATCCAACACCCGAAGGCAACGGCGGGGTTAGTTCCGGCCTCACCGGCGCAAACCTTGCCGCTTGTAAGGAAGCCAACCGCGATTTTGCTGCATGGCTGAAGATTCCCGGTACGGATATTGATTACCCCGTTGTGCGGACCAATGATGTGGATTACTACCTGGATCATACCTTCACCGGCGAGGAAAGTATCGTCGGCTGTCTGTTTTCCCTGGGCCGCACTGACTACGATGCACCCAGCCAGAACATCGCCATCTATGGCCACCACATGCGCCGAAGCCGTTCCACTACCATGTTCCAGCCCCTGCATGAGTACAAGAGCGCCAGCTTCCGCGATGCTCATGCCACCATCCATCTGGACACCCTGAATGGCTCCCGCAGCTACACCGTGTTCGCTGTGATTAGCAAGCGCGAATCCGATTGGGATGCCTCTGCAGCGGACTTCTCCTCTCAGGATGAGTATCAGGCATTCCTGGATCGTGCGCTGGAATGGTCGCTGTACGATACCGGCGTTTCCGTCACGACGGACGATCACATTCTCACCCTGATTACCTGTGACCGCGACTACAACGCTGATGACGGTCAGCTTGTGGTGATGGCCGTCCAGAACTAATGCAACAGGAGGTATTTATGAGAAAATCGACACTGATCAAGGCATTGGCCTTTTTGCTGTCCTTTGCCATGCTGATGACCGGCCTTCCGGCTCCATCCATTGCAGAATCTGTTGACACGTCGATGGATTCGGTGGTTGAGCAGACCGAGGATATCGTGATCGAAGATGACCCGGTGCAGACGGAGGACGAGGAAATCTCCGAAGAAACCGACGCCCCGGCTGAGAATACCGCAGAATCACCTGTTGAGGATGTACCTGTGGCTGAACCGGAAGTCCCCACGGAGGATACCGAGGATGCCGTATTTCCTGAAGACGATACGGCATCTGATGTTACTGCTGGAGATGATGCAGTTGCTGATCCCGATCCTTCGGAGGAAATCGAAGAACCCGCCGACGACGAACCCGTGATCGATGATGTCTCCGACACGGAACAGCCGATTGGGTCGCAGCCGGCGGATGAGTCCGACACTACCGACGAGCCGGGTACGGAAGTAATTACTCCCGAAGATGACTGCCAGGTTGATGCAGGGGATGATCCGGAGGATCCCGTCGTACGTTCAGCAGTTAATCCTTCACGCTTCAGTGGTGACGAAGATGTTCGCTTGGGAAAAGAGAATGGATATATCCATGAGATCATTGTTTTGAAAGAGGGGGGAGACTCAACCACAATTACTCGTCATTGGGTTACTGTGGATGGCGTGGAGTATTCAGCCTTCTGCATCGAATCATGGAAATCATCAACTTCAGGAAGTAGCGGCGGACTGGAACCCGGTACGGATGCTGGTTTGCTGTGGATTCTGAACAATACGCCCGAAGAAAGTGATCAGGATTACGCAATCAAGCAGCAGGCGATCTGGGCTTATCTTGGACAGTCCTACCCCATTAGCGATTTGGCGGCAGGACTCAGGTGCTCCATGACTACGGATCAATTGCAGCAACGACTGACGGATATCGTCAACAGTGCCCAAAGTGCTTCGCTGTCTGGCAGTCAGGAGTTGTGGATCGCCTATCATCTGGAAGGGCGGGACACTTATCAAGATATGGTGTTTACAGTTGCTGAGTCGCTTCCTACCGTAACGCCTACTCCTACGCCCGTGCCGACACCTACTCCTACGCCTGTACCCGTGACAGGCACAATCCAGGTTGTGAAGCGGGATTCAGCAACAGGCGCAGTCCTGGCGGGTGCGGTATTTCAGCTATACGATGCCGCTGGTTATCCTGTCGGTTCGCCTGTCATGACGAATGGCGATGGCATCGTAGCTTGGGGAAACCTTCCCCTGGGCAATTACTCCGTGCAGGAGATTGCCGCGCCCGAAGGCTACAACTGCGATAACGGGTTTAATTCTCTGAACCTCACGGAAAACAACCTGTTCCTGACCATTGAAGTCGTAAACAGTGTTGTATACGGTAAGATCAGGATTATCAAGACTGATGCTGATACGCAGGCTGTGCTGGCAGATGCTGTTTTCGAGGTGACAGATGCCTATGGCGCGGTTGCGGATACACTGATCACCAGCGAAGACGGCACAGCGGAAAGCGACTGGCTCCCGTATGGCTCTTATACCGTGACTGAAACGCAGGCGGCAAGTGGCTATATCAATAGCGGATTCAGCACCATCGTCAATGTAACTGAGCATGGACAGACCTACACCATCGGTGTTGAGAACGTCTCCATGCAGGGCGGCATTCGGCTGACCAAAACAGACGCGGACACGGGCAAACCGATTTCCGGTGTTCAGTTCGACATCTATGATGCCAATGGTACGCTGGTCGGCAGCATGACCACCACCGAAAATGGCGTAGCAATGTCTCCGAACTTGCCCCGTGGTCAATACACGGTCAAGGAACATGCGCTGCCTACCGGCTACACCGGCGAACTGGTCGAGTTGACCACTGATGTCGAGCCCAATGCTGTGACAGACCTGACTGCCACCAACATGCCTATTACCAGCAGGATCAAGATCATCAAGACTGATGCTGTGACTGGTGATGTGCTGCCTGGCGCAGTGTTCAGTGTCACAGATGATGCTGGATATACTGTGGCTACCATCACCACGGGCGCAGATGGCACTGCCATTACAGATTGGCTGCCTTATGGACGCTACACGGTCAGCGAGGTACAGGCCCCCGACCGCTATATCAACAGTGGTTTCTCCACGACGATCAATGCCGTAGAGGATGGCAAGATCTATAACATCACTGTCGAGAACAGCCCCATGCAGGGCGGCATCCGGCTGACCAAGACGGACAGCATGACCGGGACGCCCATCGCGGGTGTACAGTTTGACATCTATGATGCCAATGCTACGTTGGTTGTTAGCATGACTACGGACACCAATGGTGTGGCAGCAGCGCCTTCTCTGACCAAGGGCAGCTACACGGTTCGGGAACATGCAACTCCTGACGGCTATGTTGCTGATCTGGTTGAACTGCAGGCTGTTGTCCATTCCAACGAAACTGCTGCTCTGACTGCAACGAACACGCCCATCCAGGGACGCATCCGCATCGTTAAGGAGGATGCGCTGACTGGTGATGTGTTGTCGGGTGCGGAGTTTTCGATCACCCGGATCAGTGGCATCCCTGCCCATCATGGCGCAGGCGATGGCGAAGTGGTAGCAACCATCACCACGGATACCAATGGCGTGGCCGAATCTCCGCTGCTGACCTATGGAACCTATCGCATCGACGAAAAGGTAGCTCCCTCTGGCTATGTGAACAGCGGGTATTCCAAGGAAGTGTCGATTTCCAAGGATAACCTGCAGACCATCGAAATCGTGGTGGAGAACGAGGCTATGACCGGCGGCCTCCGGCTGACCAAGACGGACAGTCAGACCGGTGCTCCCATCGAGTGCGTGAAATTCAACATCTTCCAAGGTGATACCCTGGTCGCCACCATGACAACTGATGAAAAGGGTATTGCCACCTGTGATAACCTCAACAGAGGCACCTACATCGTCAAGGAAGACTCCCTGCCGGAGGGCTACACCGGCGAGCTGGTCGTACTGGAAGCCGTTGTGCAGCCTGATACTGTGACTGAGCTTCATGCAACCAATACGAAGTCCCAAAGCCGGATCAGGGTCATCAAGACGGATGCTCTGACGGGCGAACGGTTGCCCGGTGCTGAGTTCACTGTGACGGATGAGGTTGGCAATGTGTTCGCTGTTATTACCGACGAGAATGGTGAAGTCACTACTGATTGGCTTCCTTACGGCGTCTACACCGTGAGGGAAACGATGGCTCCAGAGCACTATGTTAGTAGCGACTGGTCAGAACGAATTGCCGCCTATGAGAATGGCATGACCTACACCTTTGAGGTGAGCAATGTGCCTACCAAGGGTTACATTCGCTTGGCCAAAACGGACAGCATGAACGGAATGCCCATTTCCGGTGTACAATTCGACATTTTCGATGCCTCCGGTGATCTGGTTGGCACCATGACCACGGATGAGAGCGGCTATGCAGTTTCCACAGCACTTCCCAAAGGAAACTACACCGTCCGCGAACACGAGAATCCTGTCGGATATGTGGCTGAACTGGTCGAGCTTCCGGCTGTGGTACATTCGGACGAAACCACTGATCTGGCTGTGACCAACGATCCTATCCAAGGCAAAATCCGCATCGTGAAGAAAGATCAGCTGACTGGCGATCTGCTGGCTGGTGCAGAATTTACGATCAGCCGGATCAGCGGCATCCCTGCCCATGAAGGTGCAGATGACGGTGAACTGGTTGCTACCATGACTACGGACGCTAACGGCGTGGCTGAATCTCCGCTGCTGACTTACGGCACGTACCGAATCACCGAAACCATGGCTCCCGATCACTTCGTGCTTGCTGATTTCTCCACAGATGTGACGATTTCTGAGGATAACATGCAGCCTATCGAGGTCGTTGTAGAGAATGAACCCACCAGGGGCCACATTCGCCTGACCAAGACGGATAGCCTTGCCAGAACGCCCATCGCCGGTGTTCAGTTCGACATTTTTGATGCTTCCGGCGATCTGGCTGGTAGCATGACCACGGATGAGAGCGGCGTCGCTGTTTCTCCCGCGCTTCCCAAGGGCAGCTACACCGTCCGCGAGCATGAGACTCCTGTCGGGTATGTCGCTGAACTGGTCGAGCTTCCGGCTGTTGTACATTCCGACGAAACCACCAATCTTGCTGTGACCAACGATCCCATCCAGGGCAAGATCCGCATCGTGAAGAAAGATCAGCTGACCGGCGATCTGTTGGCGGGCGCGGAGTTCACGATCACGCGACTGACCGGTATTCCTGCACATGAAGGTGCAGGTGACGGAGAAATGGTCGCTATCATAACCACGGATGCTAACGGTGTGGCTGAATCTCCGCTGCTGACTTACGGCACCTACAAGATCGAAGAAACCGTTGTCCCTGAACATTTTGTGGACAACGGTTTTTCTGTGGAAGTCACCATTTCGGATGACAACATGAAGACCTATGAGGTGGTCGTGGAGAACGAGCCTGCCAAGGGCTGGCTGAAGCTCACCAAGACCAACAGCCTGGACGGTCATCCCATCGCAGGCGTTACTTTCAACGTGTACTACTACGATGATTACGGTACTGGCCTTGCCTGCACCATGACCACGGATGAGAACGGCGTCGCTGTTTCTCCTGCGCTTCGTAAGGGCAGGTATCTGGTGCAGGAAGAAGATGAGCCTGTCGGCTATGTTCACGATCTGGTAGAGCTGACCGCCATCGTCAACCCGGATGAAACCACCGAACTTCATGTCACCAACGAACCCATCCAGGGCATCCTTCGTCTCCGCAAGTTGGATGAGTTGACCGGCGAAGCCCTGGCGGGTGCTGAGTTCACCGTCACACGGATCAGCGGCCTGCCCTCCCACAACGGCGAGGGAGACGGCGAAGTGGTTGCGGTCATCACCACGGATGCCCATGGTATCGCTGTGACGCCGCTGCTTCCTTATGGCGTGTACCAGGTGGCTGAAACCAAGGTTCCGCCTCATTTCGTGGACAATGACTTATCCACGGAGATGGTCATCAACGAGGAAAACTTCTGCACCTACGAAATCGACGTGGAGAATGAACCCACCAAGGGCTGGCTGAGGCTGACCAAGACGGACCGGGGAAATGGTAATCCCATTGCTGGCGTGGTGTTCGATGTTTACTACGCCGACC
>JAFQEB010000038.1 GCA_017399225.1 Clostridia bacterium
ACGGGGCTGCGGTAGCCTTCGGGCTTGCCGATGTGATCCACCACAAACACGCCGATCAGGGGAACCAGGATCATGGCAATATAGTAGCTGTACCAACAGTAGCGTCCGATGGGCTCCGTCACGATGACATAATCGAATTTGATGATGCGTGCAACCTGCCACAGCAGCAGCAGCCCGCCCACCGTCAGCAGCATTTTGCGGATGCCTGTGTTCAGAATACGCCGCCGGATCGACACGCACCAGGCCACCGTCAGCGGCACCTGAATGGCCCAGCGCAGCGTCATCATGGATATGGCCAGCAGGGAATCCTCCGTCATGGGATGGAAAACGAAGCGCAGCAAATAAGCCACCAGCAGCGCGGCGGCGATCAGCAGCAGATAAGTGATAGACCGCTTTTTCGATAATGGCATGGGCGACTCTTCTTTCATAAAACGTTGCCTGCAGCACAGAATAACAGCAGCTTTCATATTGATTATAGCAGTTCCGGACAGATTTTGCCACTACACAAAAGTACCTTTTTAATACATGATGAAAAACAGTACTTTCGTATAGTTCCGTCGGCGGAGGCAAACTGGTAAAATAAGAGTGGATGATATTGCGTTCATGAAAGATGCACACAAAAGAGAGGGAGTGACCGATGTACAGGCGTTTCGTATGGCTGCTCCTGCTGTTGGCGGCGCTCCTGCTGCTCAGCGGCTGCCGGAATCTGGCCGGCAATGGAAAAGCACCCCAGCCTTCCGCATCCCCACCTGAATCGCCGCCCGAACCGTCGTCGCCGCTGATCATGCTGTCCTTCAGCGAGAGCGCTTCCTATTTTAAGCGCGTTCAGAGCTACGAATTCCGTGCGGAAGACGGGCAGTACACCGCGTACTTCTACATGGCAAACGAGGACGAGCCTTACCCCATCCCGGTGGATCAGGCGTGGGTGGACACGCTGAATGGCTTCATCGGACAGTACGGGATGATGCGCTGGGACGGCTTCCACGGCAGCGATAGCATGCTGCTGGACGGCACGCAGTTCTCCATTGACTTCGCCTTTGCGGACGGGACAGCCGTCCATGCCGGCGGCTACGGCTGCTTCCCGGAGAATTACGGGGACGCCTCCCGTTCCATCGATGCGCACTTCCTGCAGCTCCTGCCGGAGGACATGCGCGACTGGTAAATTGTTTCCCTTTTATCCTGCGATCCAGCATCGCTTCACTATATAAAGAATAAACCATGGAGGATAAGCACATGAAATTGCGCAAACTGTTTGCCTGGTTGATGACCCTGGTCATGCTGCTTGGCATGGTGCCCACGGCACAGGCCGAAGTCGTTAACTGCGACCATAACTGGGCGTGGCGCTGGCCAAATGGTCAGCCCGTAAACTGCCAGGATTGGAAATGGTCCGAAAAATATTGCACCAAGTGCGGCGTCGGCGACGGCGGCTTTGAGCAGTGCGGCCCCTGTGTGCCCGGCTCAAAGACCTGGGTGCGTCCGCAGGGCTCCAACTGCCAGGAGCATGGCGTGTGGGAGATCACCTGCAAGTACTGCGGCGAGTGGCTGGAAGGCATGGAAGAGCCCGGCCCGCACGAGTGGCGTGAGACAATTGTCGAAGAGCCCTGGTGCGACGTCGGCGGCATGAAGGCCATGATCTGCTCTGTCTGCGGTGAGTGGCAGAACAACGGCACGCCCCTGAACCCTCTGGGCCACAACTGGGGCAGCTGGAGCTGGGCCCACGGCTCTGCGCCTTCCTGCACCGAGGGCGCCTGGCAGGTGCGTGAGTGCCAGCGTTGCGGCCAGATGGAGGATCGCTATGTGCAGGGCAGCAGCCACAAGTTCGGCGAGTGGATCACCACCATCGAACCCACCTGCACCGAGCGCGGCCGTCACCATCACATCTGCTCCGTCTGTGCCTACTCCGAGTGGGAGCCCATCCCCATGGTGGATCATATCTGGGGCGAGTGGCACGTGATCGAGGAACCGCAGGTCGGCATCCCCGGCACCGAGCGCCGCGCCTGCACCTTCGGCTGCGACCTGCATGAGGATCGCGAGATCCCGCCGCTGGAGGAAACGCTGAGCGCCGAGGGCCTGGAGCTGACCCTGGTGCTGACCAGCACCCCCGCCAACGGCGAGTACTTCGTTGTGGGCGAGGAAGTGGTCTTCACCGAGAACTGGGTCAACAATACCGGCAAGGAGCTGTATCCCTTCTACGTGTCCATCTGGACGTATCCGACTCCCGAGTATTCGGGCGTGCCGGACATCATGTGCAGCTGGGACGCTGAGGAGACCGGCCCCGTGACGCCCGGCCAGAGCGGCTCCCACCAGCTGGTCACCACCGTGACCGAGGCTGATGTGGCCCGCGGCGCGATCTACGCCATGGCCATCATCATTTCCACCGAGAACAACGGAGCGGATCTGGCCGATGTCACCACGCCCTTCGTCACCGCGCCCTGCGCGCCCGTGGCGGGTTCTGACTACGCCACCTCCATCAAGCTGGAGGTTCTCGACATCCCCAGCGTCACCGCTGAATGGGCGGGCGACGTGTATCCGGTGAAGGTGAAGGTCACCAACACCGGCGATACGACGATCAGTCTGTATGCCTACCAGTTTTCAGACAGCAACAACGAATACTACCCCAATGCGATCAAATACAGCTGGAACAAGTATCAGGACGACCCTCGTGCCGACTGGCTCCACGCGGGCGAGTCGCTGACGACGGACATTGAGTTTGCCGTGACGCAGGATGGCATCGAGGCCGGCGAGCTCCGCTTTAACTTTACCCAGTTTGCAATCCCCTGGTATGTTGAGGTCGGCAATGTGGAGACCAACATTCCTGCCGTCATTGTAGCCGAGCCTGAAGGCACCACCGGTTACTATGGCAAGCGCGATGAAGAGGTTGCTGAAACGGTGGAGATCGTCGTGCCCATCAATCAGGGCACGGCCGAGTTTGATCCCGAAGGCCTGGCTGTGACCAAGACCGCCTCTGCTGGCGACTACAGCAATCCCTGCAAGCCCGGCGATGAAGTGACCTTCACCATCACCGTGACCAACAACACCGGCGTGGGGCTGCACGACGTGGAGATCACCGATCCCATCAAGGGCGGCAACGAGGACGCCGTTGTTGACATCATTCCCTCCATGCAGCCTGGCGAGAGCGTGACGGCGTCCTTCAGCTACACCGTCACCGAGGAAGACGCGACCGTCGGCGTCGAGGGCTTCGAGAACACGGCCTATGCCAGGGGATATACTGCCGACGGCACCGAGGTCAACGGCAAGAACGAAACGATCTTCGTGTGGTGCGTGATCGAGCACAGCCTGACCTTCTTCAAGAGCATTGCCAATGTGCCCGCCAACGGCGTGTTCTTCGTCCCCGGCGAGACGATCGTGTTCGATATCTCCATGTTCAACCACACCCCCTATCCCCTTTACAACATCACGCTGACCGATCCGCTGTGCCAGGATCAGTACATCTACGACGCGGTCAATGACATGAGCTACCTCTACTTCGGGGAACTCTACCCGGAAGGCAACGCCATGGGCGAAAGCACCTCCGCAACCGTCACGGTCACTTATGTCGTGACTGAGGCGGACGCAGAGGCCGGTTCTGTCACCAACACCGCTGAAGTGACGTATCAGACCTGGTACGGCAAGGATCTCTCCGACAGCGACGGCGCCACCGCGCCCTGCGGACCCGGCAGCGACGGCGCGAGCGCTCCCGTGGTCGTCACCAAGGCTGTGGCCAACACCCCCGCCAACGGCGAGTACTTCGTCGTCGGCGAAACCATCGAATTCTCCATCACCGTCACCAACAACACCGGCTATGAGCTGGCCGGTATGATCATCACCGATGCTCTGGACGTGGATTGGATCTGCGAACCCAACGAGCTGCTGCTGCCTGGCGAGAGCCGCACGGAAACCTTCTCCTACGTGGTGACCGAGCTGGATGCCGCTGCGGGCAGCGTGGCAAACTACGCCACCGTCCGCATCATTGAGGCGGATGGCTACCACTTCTTCACCAGCAATGTCGCTACCGCGCCCTGCAGCCCTTCCGGCATTGATGGTGATATGGAGTATCCCATCTATAACGGCTATGTCACGGAAAAGCCCTTCGGCGTCATCACCGGCCTGGAAGTGACCAAGGCGGTCGAGAGCCTGCCGCTCAACGGCCAGTACTACACCGAGGGCGAGACGGTGGCCTACCGCATCACCTACGTCAACAGCGGCGAGACGCCCCTGAACGACGTGATGATCTACGACTCGCTGGCCGGTATGACGGAGATCGCTTCCGCCGAAACGCTGGACGTCGGCGAGAGCCGCTTCTGCGTGTTCAACCATACCGTCACCGCTGAGGACGTGGCCCGCGGCTACATCCCCAACACGGCTGTCGGCCAGTTTGATATCGACGGCTACCTCAACACCGTTCATTCCGATACCGTGGTGGTCGATACCGACGGCCAGCCCGATCCGGAGATCCCCGAGGGAATCCTGCCTCCCGGCGGCGTCATTGACGTCAGCAAGCTGAACAGCGATCAGTACTGCCGCCGCGTCACCAGCTCCCGCACCAATGTCAGCTACTCCTGGGGCACCAGCTTCTGCTCCGACCATGCGAACATTCAGGGTAACATCCTGATGATGGAGCAGGTAGCCACGACGCCTGAAATGCAGCTGCAGACGGCGTCCTACGCCGTCGCCCTGTGGCGCGATGAGGCTGACAAGCTCTATGAGGAGCTCCTGGGTGCGGCCGATCTCCAGGCCCGCGCGGTTATTATGGCCGAATACGTTTCCTTCCTGACCCATGCGAGCAACTACGAAACGCTGCTGAATGCCCTCTATCCCGATCAGCCTCTGGTGGTCGCTCAGAAGATGGCTGCTCTGTGGGAGGAGAAGTGCATTACCCTGTGCCAGGAGGGGCACATGCCCGTCGCTGCGCGTCAGGACAGCTTCCTGGCCGTTGAAATCGCGACCATGGAGGGTACCTCCGGCGCATGTACCTGTGTGACCAGCCAGGAGGAAAAGGGCCGGATCAGCGTCGAGCAGACCTACTGTCCTGCCCATAGCTTCCCCTTCGTGATGATCGACATGCTCCTGGCCGGTCAGGATACCGCCGAAGCCTGGACGACTGTCCGTCAGATCTGGAATGTGGAGCTGCGCAGCGGATACAACAAGATGATCGCGCTGCTGGGTAAAAACAGCGACGTGGCCCTGGCTGAATACGCCACGCTGGAGAGCTGGATGATCGCCCGTGAGGCCGAACTGACGCTTCTCTATCCGGAGAACCCGGAACTGGTGGCGCAGACCATGGTGCGCATCGTCATCGACCAGGTGAACGCCCTGTGCCAGCTGGCGCAGTAAGCGTATGACAAAATGCCGGTCGGCGGGGGAGACCCTTCCGGCCGGCCGTGACCTTTTCACTATTCATGAAAGGAATGATTCCATGAAGAAGTTTCTGTCCCTGCTGCTGGCAGTCATGATGCTGCTGGGCTGCCTCCCCGCGATGGCGGAGGACGCCGAATGGAAGATCAATCTGTTCACGAGCCTTGTGTCCAGGCGATCTGCCGCTGAGAAGCTGGACAGCATCGTTGTCCCGGCTGAAGTGGATGGCATTGCCGTGCGCGGCATTGAGTACATGGCCTTCAGCATGTACAAGAACTTTAAGCAGCTGACCATCGCGGACAACGCAGCCATGCTTGACCGCCGCGTACTGCGTGATCTGCTCAAGCTGGAAGCGGTGGAACTGCCCGAGAGCCTGCTGATCATCCGCGAGGGCAACTTCACCAACCTGCCCAAGCTGACCAGCGTGGTCATCCCGGCCAATGTGGTGCTTGTTCACAGCTCCTTCAACAAGTGCGCGAGCCTCACCAGCATCACCTTTGAGGGCATGTGTCCCATCTTCGTGACGGCGGGCACCTTCGGCATGTTCACCGATCTGCCTGCGGACTGCGTGATCTACGTGCCCGACAATCAGGTCAGCGCCTACAAGGCGGCCTTTGCTGACCGCGAGGACGTGGTGGCCCGCATCCAGCCCAGCGGCAGGAACGCTGAGCGCATCGACCGGCCTGCCACCGAAAGCGGCTTCGCGTTTGACGCCTCCACCGGCACCATCACCCGCTACACCGGCACTGCCGACTACCTGGTGATCCCCACCACCATCGACGGCGTGCAGGTGAAGCACATTGCGGACTTCGCGTTCGAAACGAATGTGTGCTGCATCATCATTCCCGAGGGTGTGGAAACCATCGGGCGGTACAGCCTGGGCCACGAGCTTCTGACCTATGTATCCCTGCCCTCCACCCTGACGAATGTGGGC
>JAFQEB010000039.1 GCA_017399225.1 Clostridia bacterium
GACACCATTGTCACCATCCAGATCGATATGCTGCTGGCCCAAAAGTTCGGCATGGAATACACCGACTCCGACGGCAAGAAGAAGACGCCCTACATCATCCACCGTACCAGCCTTGGCTGCTACGAGCGTACGCTGGCTTACCTCATTGAGCGCTACGCCGGCGCGCTGCCCCTGTGGATGGCGCCCGAGCAGGTGCGCATCCTGACCATCACCGAGCGCAGCGACGACTGGGCTTACGAACTCAAGTCCAGGCTGGAGGCCGAAAGTATGCGTGTGGAAGTCGATACCCGCAATGAGAAGATCGGCTTCAAGATCCGCGAGGCCCAGCTGGAGAAGGTGCCCTACATGATCGTCCTTGGCGACAAGGAGGTCGAGGACAAGGTGGTTGCCCTGCGCGACCGCAAGGGCGGCAACTTCGGCGTGATGAGCGTGGAAGACATGATCGCCAAGCTCCAGCAGGAGATCGACGAGAAGGTACACGACTGATTGAATCATCCCGGACGGAGTGTCACAGCTCCGTCCATTTTTGTTGCATCAAATCCTTCAAAACCGGTATGTTCCCCCTTGAAATCCTTCCGGGATATGGGTATAATGTTGTGTATGAACAATGTGGGGCAGTCCGCCCTGCAAAAGCGAGGTGCGTTATGTTCACCGGTTTTCCGGAAGAGACGCTGCAGTTTTTCCTCGATATCCGTTTTCACAACGACAAGGCGTATTTTGCCGAGCATAAGGCGCGGTACGAAAAGGACGTGAAGGCTGTATTCCATGCCTTCATCGAAGAGCTTGCGCCGCAGATGCAGAAGATCGATCCCCTCATGGAGATCAGGCCCTACAAGTGCCTGGCCCGCATCCACCGGGATACCCGCTTCTCAAAAGACATATCGCCCTTCCGCGATCATCTGTGGCTGTGCTTCCGGCGGGCAGCCGAGCCGAGGGAGGGAAGTGTGAACTTCTTCTTCGAGCTTGGGCCGACGACGCTGGGCTGGGGCATGGGTACCTGGGGGGAGAATCGTCCGATGATGGATGTTTTCCGCCGCCAGATGGCTGCAAAACCTAAGAAGTATGCGAAGATCATTGAGGGATGCAGGCTTGAAGAGAATGACTTCACCGTCTGGAATCAGACGTGGAAGCGCATGGAGGTTCCCACGACGGTTCCTCTGGGCCTGCGCGGCTGGTATTGCTCCCGCGAGGTCTATGTGGGCAGGGCCCATCCGGATATGAGCAGGATCGGCACCCGGGAGATCCTTGACATCGTCCTTGCGGATTTCAAAACCCTTGCGCCGCTTTACCACCTGCTGAGGGGTGCATACGATGAAGCGGCGTCCGACCAGAGCGTGTAAACATCAAATATACGACATACCGAACAGGAGGGTTATCAAAATGGATTGGATGAAACTCAAGAGCGGCTCTGACGTGCGCGGTACTGCAGTGGGTGAGAACCCCAACCTGACGCCCCATATTGCCGCCTGCCTGGGCATGGCATTTGCCAATTTCCTTGCTGAAAAGCTTGAAAAGCCTGTCGCTGAGATCACCGTGGCCATTGGCCGGGACAGCCGTATTTCCGGTCCTGCGCTGCTGGCGGCAACGGCCGAGGGCGTGACGAAGGCGGGTGCGAACGTGCTGAATTTCGGCATGTGCTCCACGCCTGCGATGTACATGTCCATCATCACGCCCGGCTTTGAGCCCGACGGCTCCGTGATGATCACTGCCAGCCATCATCCCTATGACAAGAACGGCCTGAAGTTCTTCGTCAAGGAAGGCGGCCTGGACGGCAAGCAGGTCGGCAAGCTGATCGAAATGGCCAGCGGCTATGATCCTGACGCCGTGGAAGCGACCGGCGTTATCACCGAGAAGCCCTTCCTGCCCACCTACAAGGAGCTGCTGGCGGATCGCATCCGCAAGGGCCTGGATACCGACGTCCAGAAGCCCCTGCTGGGCCTGCATGTGGTGGTTGACGCGGGCAACGGCGCAGGCGGCTTCTATGCCGAGCTGATGGAGGAGCTGGGTGCCTGGATCGAGGGCAGCCAGTTCCTGGAGCCCGACGGCATGTTCCCCAACCATGTGCCGAATCCCGAGAACGCGCAGGCCATGGCCTCCATTTCCGAGGCTGTCAAGAAGGCGGGCGCTGATCTGGGCGTTATCTTTGATACCGACTGTGACCGTGCCGCCGTGGTCGATTACGACGGCAGCGAGATCAACCGCAACCGCCTTATCGCACTGATCTCCGCGATCCTCCTGGATGAAAAGCCAGGTCAGACCATCGTGACCGACTCTGTGACCAGCGCGGGTCTGAAGAAGTTCATCAATGACTGGGGCGGAGAGCACTACCGCTACAAGCGCGGCTACCGCAACGTGATCGACGAGGCGATCCGTCTCAACGAAGAAGGCGTCAGCTGCCCCCTGGCCATCGAAACCAGCGGACACGCCGCGCTGAAGGAAAATCACTTCCTGGATGACGGCATGTATCTGGTGACGGTGCTGATCGTCCGTGCGATGAAGCTCAAGCAGGAGGGCAAGAACCTGGGCAGTCTGATCGCAGACCTCCAGGAGCCTGTGGAAAGCAAGGAGATCCGCCTGAGCATCACCGCCGAGGACTTCCGCGAGGCGGGCAAGGTGGCGATCCAGAAGGTGCTGGATCATGCCAATTCTGCGGATGACTGGCACATCGCTCCCGACAACCGCGAGGGCGTGCGCATTTCCTTCGACCTGGAGGACGGCCTGGACAACGGCTGGTTCCTGCTGCGCCTGTCCGTCCATGACCCGGTGCTGCCCCTGAATGTTGAGAGCGATATCCACGGCGGCGTCAAGACCATGCTGACGGCCCTGTACAACGTCCTCAAGGATTGCGAGGGCATCAATTTCGAGCCTCTGAAGAAGGCCATCGAGGCATAATTCACAATCGAATGAAACCGGGGCGTGTCCAGCGGGTCACGTCCCGATTTTGATGAAGGAGGCGTCATATGAACGTCAACGAATATCAGAAGAAGGCGATGAGCTTTCTCAATCCTGAGCTGTCCGGCCAGCAGGTGCTGCTCAATGGGCTGATGGGTCTGTGCGGCGAATCCGGTGAGGCCATCGACGTCATGAAGAAGCATCTCTTCCAGGGGCACGAGCTTGATCGGGAAAAGCTGGTGAAGGAGCTGGGCGACGTCGCCTGGTATCTGGCGGAGGCAGCGACTGGCCTTGGCGTGGATTTGTCCGAGGTGCTGCAGCGCAACATCGACAAGCTGCAGAGTCGCTATCCCGCAGGCTTTGATACGCTCAGGAGCCAGAATCGGACAGAAGAAACCTGAGGAGCAGCGCCGTTTGGGCGCGTAAGGAGATACCATGGATCATGTGATGTCTTTGCGTCCGGGGCCTTTTGCGAAGATTGCGGACGGCACGAAGCGCTATGAGCTTCGGCTGCATGACGAAAAGCGCAGACTGATCGCTGTTGGCGATACGATAACCTTTACCTGCACCGCAGATGAGCGCAATGTTCATACCCGGGTAACGTCGCTGCACCCCTTTGACAGCTTTGCGGAGCTCTACGCCGCGCTGCCGCTGACGGAATGCGGCTACACCGCGGAGAATGCAGCCTCTGCTGATCCGCGCGACATGGAGAAGTACTACCCGCCGGAGAAGCAGGCGCAGTACGGCGTGCTGGCGATCGGCGTGGAACGGCTCCGGCTGCCGCTTGCTGCCCTGTCCGGCGAATTTGCAGTCCGGGAGCTGACTGTCTCCGATATCCCGCAGATGCTCAGGCTTGCAAAGAGCAATCCCCAATACTACGAGCATATGAGGATGCAGCCGGATGAAGAGAACCTGGCTGAATCCCTGCTGGCGCTCCCGCCCGGCAGAACACCGGCAGACAAACACTTCTTCGGCTGGTTCTGCGGCGGCAGGCTTGTGGCCATGATGGATCTGATCTGTCGTCACCCGCGGGAGGAGATGGCTTTTATCGGTTGGTTCATCCTTGACGCTGAGTACCAGGGCAAAGGCCTCGGCAAGCGCCTTGCAACGGATGTACTGCATATGCTTGGCAGCCAGGGAGTCCGGGAAGTGCGCCTCGGGCGAATCATTGGAAACCCGCAGAGCGAGGGCTTCTGGCGTGCTTGCGGATTCCGGGACACCGGATTGAGCTACGATACGGATGGATATACCGTTGTGGTGATGTCCAAAATGCTGACATAAAAAATACGCTGTCTGATTTACACAGACAGCGTATTTTTGTGTGGTCAGTCCACGACGGCCACGCCCTGCTGCATGGCAAGACCGGCAGGCAGTCCGGCTCCCAGCGCCCAAAGGTCATAGGCGCGCTGCTCCAGCTCAAACCAGGGCGCAGCGTCCGTATGGTCCGATGCTTTTGCGATCAGGGGGATGCGGCTGTCGGCCTTCAGATGAGCCAGCAGCGGTCTTGCCTCCTTGCGGAAGCCCAGCAGCCAGGCTGCGTCAGGCAGGGCTGTTTCCTTGAGGAAGGGTTCGGTCACGCCAAGCAGGGCGTGGGTGGCCATGCGGGAAAGCCGCGCATAGGGATATCGTCTTGTTTTGGCGGAGAGCAGCAGCTCCTCACGGGTACAGGATGAAGCAGCTGCGGCGTGCAGCCTGGATTCCACCCCCTCGGACAGATCCGGCAGGGCTGCGTACTCCTCAGCAGCCATGCACCGCAGCCGGTACAGCAGCGCAGCGTCAAGGGCTGCAGGACGATGAATGCGGCCCTCCCGGGCTGCGTGTGCAAGGATATCATATGCAGATTCCGGCATGGCAGCCTTGACGCTTTGCCAGTCGCCGCGAAGGACGGCGCTCCGGATAGCGGTTGCGGAGGGGAAGCCCGTCCCCAAGGACGTTTCGTGGTAAGAGGACGTCCGGGGAATGATGACGGGCGTCATCCCCGAATGCAGGCGAAGCAGGGCGCGCAGATAGCAGATGGCAAGTGTGCTGTTGGGGCTGCTGAGCAGCCGCCCGGCGCTGGGGAAAGCTTCCTCCGCAGCTTCGGCGAGGGCGGCCGGATAGGGGACGCCCGCGGATAAGCGTCTCCTGATGCACTGTGCAAAGGCTGCTTCAGGCGATTCCACAAGCGCCGCTGTGCGCATGAGGAGATCCTGATCGGCACATTCACTGCCGAAGGAGATGTGGGTGCAGCCAAGGGCGTCAAGCAGATGAATGCCGCCGAGCGCGAAATGCTCCGCATCCCGGACGGCCCATGCGGCGGGCAGTGCAAACACCGCGTCTGCGCCGCAGGCGAGGGTCATGCGTGCTCGTTCGGAGGGAGAAAGGAGGGCTGCATCGCCGCGCTGCGTAAAGCAGCTGGACATCACGACGACCACATAATCCGCTCCGGCTGCTTCGCGGGCAAGCTGCAAATGATGGGCATGCCCCAGGTGAAAGGGATTGTACTCAGCGATGACACCGAGAATGCGCGGCATAGGAAGCTCCTTTCCAGGGGTCACTCGATCGGGCGGAGAACGCCGCCGACATCAAAGCTGCGGGCTTCTCCGTGGAAGCCGGAGAAGGAGAAGTCGTTCCCAAGGCGGCGCAGCTCAGTGCGAACCTCCTGCTCAGGGAGGATCTCCTGGTTGTAGTTGATCGCAAAGGCGGCAAGCTCGCTGCTGCGGAGAACGTCAATGCCAAGGGCATTGCAGCACCAGTCGAGGTAGCGGGTGTTGTTGACGTGTCCGTTCATGTCCAGATCGGTATATACCGGTGTGCGCAGGGCGCTTTCCAGCGTGCCTGCGACTTCGCTCACCGTTGCGGGCAGCCCCAGCGGCGGCGTCAGATCGCTGTTGTCAGGCATCAGGTGCAGGACGGGATCGGGCTTGCTCATGCGGCGCTCGTTCACGTCAAGCAGCACCCACAGGCTGCCGGCGCAGCCAATTTGGCGGCCCTCCTCATCGCGGAAGATGAAATAGCGGGGGAAGAACCAGCGGCGGTTGGGCATCGGGAAGGTCTCAATGGTGATCTGCTCGCCGTGCTTTGGATAGCGGGCCATCTGTACCTCGACACGCGTGAGTACCCACACCAGGTTCTGGTTCAGCAGCATACTGCGGCCTATGCCCAGCAGCTCGGCGTGACCGCCGGCCATTTCCTGCATAAGCTCCAGGATCGCGCTGGGCCGCAGGCGGGCGTTCAGATCGGTCTGATAAGCGTTGATACGAAAGGTTTCGGTATAAGTTTTCTGCATAAGGCGCCTCCTGAAATAAGTGCCGGTCGATAATAGAAGGATCGGCGCATGAGAACATTATAAGGCAATTTGAGGCCGCAGGCAAGAGCGAGGGCATCAAAAACAGCACAGATGCATAAGAAAACTGCGGACGAAAACCCGCCCGCAGTTGATTTGTCTTGCGTATTACTTGCTCTGCTCGCTGAGCTCAGAGAGGCAGCTTTTGCAGATCAGCTTGCCCTTGTAGGGGATGACGTCGCGTGCGTCTGCGCAGAAAATGCAGCAGGGATGATACTTCTTCAGCACGATGCGATCATCCTCCACAAAGATCTCAAGCATGTCCTTCACGCCGATATCCATGGTTCTGCGCAGCTCAATGGGCAGTACGATGCGGCCCAGCGTATCCAGCTGACGTACGACGCCTGTAGATTTCATAGCCATAAACAGTCCTCCCGAACTATTGTAAAGGTCAATATAACTTTACTGACGTGATTCATTTTAGCAAAAGACGTAAACTCTGTCAAGCAGAATTTTATATTTACATACAAGAAAAAATGATGATAACAACATAGATGAAAAGCATAATTGGGGAAGAACCAGAACGGGTTGCAGAGAGGGGCAAGAGAATGCAGAAAATCTGGATCGGTTTGATGGCCGTATCAATGATCGCAGGTCTTGCAGGCGGACATGTGCAGGAGCTGGAAGACGCTGTACTGACGAGCGGCGAAGACGCCGTAAAACTTGTGCTGACGCTGCTGGGTGCGATGCCCGTCTGGTGTGGGCTGATGGAGATCATGGAGGAAACGGGCGACCTGAACAGGATCGGAAAAGCCTTCAGACGATTTGCAAAGCCCCTGTTTCCGGGCCTGGAGGATGAAGAATGCTGGTCGGCGATGTGTGTGAATCTTTCGGCTAACGTTCTGGGGATTGGCAATGCGGCGACCCCCGCCGGTATCCGGGCAGCCAGCCTGCTCGCCTGCCATGGGGAGGTGGGCCTGCGGGCGCTGGCGATGCTGCTGGCGCTGGATAATGCCAGTTTGCAGCTTATCCCTACGACGGTGATCACCCTGCGACGCGCAGCCGGTGCGCCGCAGCCTGCCGACATCTGGCTTCCGACGCTGATCGTATCCGGCGTATCATCAGTCGCAGCATGCGGCCTGATGCTTCTTGTTCAACGTGGAGGAGGAAAGCATGGGCATCGTTTCCAGGTTCGCAGTTGTTGCATTGGTGGGCACTGTTCTTCTCAGGGCCCTGATGACGCGTGCTGACGCATACAGCGCCTTTCTGCGGGGCGCAAAAAAGGGTGCGGACACAGCGGCAGCCCTGCTGCCGCCTTTGTGTGCGATGCTGCTGATGCTTTCCGTCATGAATGCTTCGGGGGCAATGCGTCTGCTGACGCAGCTGATTTCGCCCCTGACGGCACTGCTGGGACTGCCGCAGGAAGTCGCGCCCATTCTTCTTCTTCGCCCGCTGACCGGCTCTGGGAGCATTGCTGCCCTTGAAAAGATCTTTGCGCTGTATGGCCCGGACAGCCGGGCGGGACGGATCGCCTCGGTCCTGATGGGCTCAAGCGAGACGATCTTTTATACCATGACGGTATATCTGGGGGCAGCCGGGGTGAGGCGGCTTCCCTGGGTCGTCCTGGTGTCCCTTGCGGCTTATGTGGCTGGCGCGTTCGTGTGCGGGATGATTATCTGATACAGAATTCTGCATTTGGGCTTTTCATAGCTTGCAGTGTAGCGCCGAATTGTGTATAATAACACATATATGCGCAGGTCACTGCGCTGAAAGGAGCTCAGCGCATCATGAATGAACATCTTGGCGACAGCCGCGAGGTGGCGAGGGCTGCGATCTCCCTTGCCATGACCTCAAGCCGCGAGGAGGAAAACGCGCTGAAGATGAGCCTCCATGCCAAGGGTGTGAAGGCGGCAGCGTCCGATTACGGCGGAGATTATGTTTCGTCCGTGATGAAGATCATTGAAAGAGCCGTTGTGACCGCAAAGCGCGAGGGTCTGATCTCCGACACGCACCATGAGGAGGGCGCTGTTGCTGGAGCTGCCCGCGATGCGCTTTCCCAGATGACGCCCAAGGCGCTGGGCATGTCCGTCGGCGGCAAAATCGGCATTGCCCGCTGCGGCGGCCATGTGGCGGTGGCGCTGTTCTTTACGGTTGGGCTTGTGCACCTCAATGAGATCTGCGTAGGCCTTGGACACCGTGCCGTATAAACAAAAGCATTGCGAGGAGTCTGCATGATGGTACTGAATATTGCGATGGACGGCCCCGTGGGAGCCGGTAAATCCAGCGTTGCTTCGGCGGTCGCCAGGCGGCTGGGAATTCTTCATCTTGATACCGGCGCGATGTACCGCGCTGTCGGTCTGTCCGCGATCCGGCGGGGTGTCGATCTTTCTGACGAGCAGGCCGTGACCGCGCTCTGCCGTAGCCTGACGCTATCTGTATCGTATGGCGAGAATGGTCAGCGTACCCTGGTGGACGGGGAGGACGTAACCGGCCTGATCCGTACGCCGGAGGTCAGCATGGCAGCGTCTACGGTAGGCAAGTACGCCGGGGTGCGCCGGGAGATGGTCAGCATCCAGCAACGCCTTGCTGCACAGACGCCCATGCTGGTGGATGGCCGTGACATCTGCCTGCGGGTGCTGCCAAATGCACAGGTGAAGATCTATCTTACCGCCTCTGCAGAGGAGCGTGCCCGCCGCCGCTGGCTGGAAATGCAGCAGAAGGGCGATACAACGCCCTATGAGACGGTGCTTGCAGATCTGAAGGCGCGGGATGCGCAGGATATGAACAGGGAAGTCGATCCCCTGCGTCCGACGGAGGATGCGGTGATCGTCGATTCCACCACGCTCAGTTTCGAGCAGGTGATCGACGCCATTGTGAAGATCGTGGAGGAAAAGTATCATGAGTGAAGCGCAGAAGAAGCCCGCGCAGCAGGAAACGAAGCGTTCCCTGATCTACACCATTGTCAAGCCGGTTGCCGCGCTGCTCCTGAAAACCTTTCTGCCTGTGAAGTACCATGACGTTGAGAAGCTCAACATTGAAGCCCCCTATATCGTCATCGGCAATCACCTTTCCCTGATGGATCCGGTGGTGATTGGCGTGGGGATCAGGAAGCACCAGATCCGTTTCATTGGCAAGAAGGAGCTTTGGAAGAATAAACTTGTTGCTGCGATCTTCAATAACATGAATATGATCCCCGTCGATCGTCATAACAGCGACATGGAGGCCATGCGCGCCTGCATGAGGGTCACGCGCGAGGGCGGTGTGCTTGGTATTTTCCCGGAAGGCACCCGTCATCATAAGGGCCTGATGGAGGAACTGGAGAGCGGCGTGGGCCTGATCGCCCTGCGCAGCCGCGTTCCGGTCGTGCCGGTCTATATTTCAGGCAAGCTGGGCCTGTTCCGTCCGCTGCATGTATATGTTGGCGACCCGATCCCCACGGAGGATCTGCGGGAGCAGGGCGTCAACAAGGAGAGCTGCGAGCTGTTCCTCAAGCGCATCACACAGACTTACGCTGAGCTCGCAAAGGCACGCCCGATGGCGTGAGGTTGCCTTCTGACTGCCGTGCCTTGACAGCACAGGGCGGAAAGGGAAATGAAAAGCAGGAATCTGAACTTTTTTCGAAATTTTTCAAAAATCAAGCAGGAATCCGGGAAAGTGTAGCGAATCTAACACAAATAGAGCATTTTGCGTGAACGTGCAATGCCGGAAAGGATGCTGCTTCGTGCCGATTGAGGTTGCTGCCCACGCGGGCTTCTGTATGGGCGTCCGCAGGGCGGTAGAGGAAGCAACGAAAATTGCCCGCTCTGGCATTCCGAGCTGCACGCTGGGCGAACTGGCGCATAACCCCACGGTTGTCGACACGCTTCGCTCCATGGGCGTTCCGCCGGTGCATGACGCTCAGGAGGCGCATGACATACAGGTGCTGATCCGCAGTCATGGCGTTTCGCCGGACGTGCTGGAGACGCTGGAGCGCAACGGCTGCACCATCGTCGATCTGACCTGCCCCTTTGTAGCAAAGCTCCACAGCATCGTTGCGGAGGGCACAAAGGACGGCACGCCGGTCATCATGGTAGGGGAGCGGGAGCACCCTGAGGTGAAGGGCACCTGCGGCTGGGCAAACGGCCCTGTGTATGTGGTCGCTACCCCTGAGGAAGCGGAGCTGCTGCCTGAGATGCCCCGCGCTGTCGCTGCTGCCCAGACGACCTATCCCCCTGAACGGTGGGAGGAGATCGTCTCTGTCATCCGCAGAAAGGTGGGGGAGCTCCAGGAGCACTGCACCATCTGCAACGCGACGCCTGTCCGCCAGCGGGAAGCCAAGGAGCTTGCTGCCAGAGCTGATGCGATGATCGTCGTCGGAGGCCGGACAAGCGCCAATACCCAAAAGCTCTATGCGGCCTGCAAAGCGCTGTGTCCGCGAACGATTCTGGTAGAGTGCGCGGCGGAGATCCCGCCTGCCTTTGCAAATACAGGTTCCGAATTCATAGGAATAACCGCTGGCGCGTCTACGCCGGCTGGTTCATTAGAGGAGGTTTTAACTCACATGACCGACATGCAGAACACCGATTTCACCATGGATGCTGTGGTTGCCAGCATGACCCGCATCCGCGCCGGCCAGACCGTTACCGGTAAGGTCGTCCTCGTTGGCGAAGATGAAGTTTGCGTCAACATTGGCTACAAGGCTGACGGCATCATCAAGCGCGCTGACCTGACCCAGGAAGACGTCAAGGTTGACGACGAGATCGAAGCCGAGATCGTCAAGGTCAACGACGGCGAGGGCAATGTTGTCCTGTCCCAGCGCAACATCGTCAACCGCAAGGCCTGGGAGGCCCTGCTGGCCAAGTTCGAAGCCAACGAGTACATCGACGGCGTGGGCAAGGAGGCTGTCAAGGGCGGCCTGATCGCTGACGTTGAGGGCGTGCGCGCCTTCGTTCCCGCCTCTCAGCTGGCTCAGCACTATGTCGAGAAGATCGGCGAGTTCGTCGGCAAGGACATGAAGCTGAAGATCATCGAGGTCGACAAGCAGAAGAAGCGCATCGTTGCTTCCCGCAAGGCTGTCATCGTCGAGGAGACTGCTGCCCGCGAGAAGGAAGCGTGGGAGCGTCTGGAAGAGGGCATCATCATCCACGGTATCGTCCGTCGTCTGTCTCCCTTCGGAGCGTTCGTGGACGTGGGCGGCGTTGATGGCCTGATCCACATCACCGACCTGAGCTGGGGCCGCATCTCTCATCCCAATGAGGTCGTCAAGCCCAACCAGGAAGTGGACGTGAAGATCCTGTCCCTGGATCGCGAGCGCAAGCGCATCCAGCTGGGCTACAAGCAGCTGCAGCCCCGTCCCTGGGACAACGCCGCCGAGCGTTACCCCGAGGGCTCCATCGTTGAGGGCAAGGTTGTCCGCATCACTGAGTTCGGCGCTTTCGTTGAGCTGCAGCCTGGTCTGGACGGCCTGGTACACATCTCCCAGTGCGCCCCCACCCGCGTCAACAAGGTTGAGGACGCTGTTCAGGTTGGCCAGGTCGTTCGCGTGAAGGTCCTGTCCGTGGATACCGAGAAGAAGCGTATCTCCCTGTCCATCCGTCAGGCCGTCGAAGAGGAGTTCAACTTCGAAGAGGGCGAGATGGAAGAGGTCGCCGTCGAGGTCGAGGCTGAGGCCGTTGATACCGAGGCTGTGGAGACCGTCGAGGAGTAATCCTGTAAATCCAGACAGGAGGTAAGCTGCGTGCTTGCCTCCTGTTTTCTGTTAAGGAGAGAGTGCCATGGCCCGCTGCATCATCATTACACCGCTATACCAGGGTGAGGAGCTTGCCTGGATCACCCCCGGAGCGGAGGATCTGCTCATTTGCGCTGATGGAGGCTGCAGCGCCGCAGCCGCTTATGGTCTTGAGCCCCATCTGATCATCGGTGATTTTGATTCCCTGGGCAGCGTGCCTGCGGGGGACAATGTGATTAGACTCCCGGTTCACAAGGATGATACTGATACGGTCGTCTGCCTGCGGGAAGGTCGCAGCCGGGGATACCGGGAGTTCATTATCGCAGGCGGCCTGGGCGGACGTTTCGATCACACACTTTCCTGCCTGCAATGCGCAGCTGACGGCGCGCTTCGAGGTGAGAGAATTTGGATTTGTGATGAACGGAATCGCGTGACCGTGCTGGCTCCGGGGGAGTACCGGTTCGAGGCAATGTCCGGGCGAAAGCTTTCCCTGCTGGCGTATACCTCGGAGGTCAAAGGGATCACACTGAAGGGCGCCCTTTGGGAGCTGGAGAACGCGTCGCTTACCAGCAATTACCCCCTTGGGTGCAGCAATGAGTGGACGGAAGAGGCGGCCCGCCTGTCCTTCCGTGAAGGACTCCTGACGGTTTGTATGTCAAGGGATTGAGCGAATCAGCTCCAAAACACGAACGATTCCCTTTGGATTGGGCTGACTGCAATGATGCTATCCAGCAGTATTCACCAAAGACTCAGCAGCCGCGAGACCGAAAAGCTGGAATGCTTGTGAAGTTCAAACATTGATATTCGTGCATAATTAACAAATTATTGCGATTGCCGGGGTTCCCCCTTGTTGAAGACGGGAAAAGGTGGTACAATTGTTCAATATCCGGAGAAATGACGAAAATGTTCGTCTTTTCGACAGATGTTTCCTTGGTTCCGACGGATATTTTTCATCCGGCGGACAAAGGCTGAGAGAAACAGAAATGCACTCAGTTCATGTTTGAAAGGGAGCGTGCCCACATGGTGGAGATTGGCAAGCTGCTGACGGAAGGCAAGGGGAAACGCGTATACGAAACCAGCAATCCTGATACGGCGGTCGTCTATTTCAAGGATGAGGCGCTGGCCTTCCACGGCCTGAAGCGCGGGCGCATTCTTGGCAAGGGCGAGGTCAATAACGCGATCTGCGATCATCTTTTCAAGCTGCTTCAGCAGCATGGCGTTGAGACCCACTACATCGAGAAGCTTGACGCCCGTCAGAGCCTTGTACGCCGCTGTGATATCATTCCGATCGCCATCAAGGTACGCAACCGGGTTGCCGGCTCGCTGGCCAAGCGCATCGGCCTTGCCATCGGCACGAAGCTGGATTCCCCTGTGGTCGAGTTTGAGCTGCGGGACGAGTATCTGGATAACCCCATCATTAACGGTACCCATGCCGTAGCCTTGCATATCGCCACCCAGCAGGAACTCCGTCAGATGGTCGATACGGCGATGAAGATCAACCAGATCATCACGGATTACATGGCCGATATCGGCGTGGAGCTGGTGGATATCAAGCTTGAGTTTGGCCGCTGGGACGGCAGGATCATCCTTGCGGACGAGATCTCGCCCGACACAGCCCGGTTCTGGGACGCCCGCACTCATGAGCCCATGGATATCGATCGTTTCCGCCGCGATCTGGGCAACGTGGAGCAGGCTTATCAGGATCTTCTTCATCGTATCATGGGCGAAAGCTGAATGGAATGACCGGGGGATTTGATCCTCCGGCTTATTCTTTTATTCGGGCAGACATAACTTGCATTTTTGCCTGATTTGCGCTATACTGTTAAAGTACATTGCTGTACCTACTCAATGACAAGGAGGTTCATGAAAAATGAAGCTTATCTTTGCCATCGTTCAGGATGAGGACTCTTCCCGTCTTATCAGCACGCTGATGAAGGAAGGCTTCGGCGTTACCAAGCTGGCGACGACCGGCGGCTTCCTGCGCGCCGGAAATACGACGCTGCTGGTTGGCGTTGATGATGAGAAGCTGAAGGCCGCGATGGATATCATTGAGCATGTCTGCAAGTCCCGCAAGCAGATGGCTGCCGCGCCCAATGCCATGCCGGGTATGAACGGCATGTATGCTTCCGCCTCTTATCCTGTTGAGGTGACGGTCGGCGGTGCGACTGTGTTTGTGCTTTCTGTTGATCAGTTTGTGAAGCTGTAAGGAGCTGCGCCTGTGCCTGGTATGACGAATTCTCATGCTGCGCCCGTCCTGTCCGATTTTTCCGGGCAGGGCGCTCTTTACGATGGCCTGATACGCACCCTGCAGGAGGGGACCTTTGTCCATGCTTATCTGATCAGCGGCATGGAGGGCATGGGCAAGCGAACGCTGGCCCGTCTGATGGCCCAATATCTGCTCTGCACGGGCGATGGTAAGCCGTGCGGCGTCTGCCCGGCATGTATTCAGGTCATGGAAGGCAATCATCCAGACGTCAATATCATTGTTCCCGGTTCGCCGTTGAGCCCTGACGTCAAAGCCGGTATGCAGAGCATCCCTGTAGGGGAGATCCGCCATGTGATCAGCCTGGCCGGGCAGCATACCTTTACCGGCGGCAGAAGGATCGTCATCATCGAACAGGCGGACAAAATGAACCAGCCTGCCCAGAATGCGCTGCTCAAGACGCTGGAGGAGCCCATCGAAGGGACGGTCTTCCTGCTTCTGACCGATTCGCCGGAGCTGCTGCTGCCCACGATCATCAGCCGCTGCCGCGCGCTGAAGTTGCATCCCTGGCCTGACAGCGTGGTACTGCGTACTTTGGCAACCAATGGGGTTGCGGAGGATAAGGCAAAGCAGGCCCTGCGCGTTTGCGGCGGCTCCATCGGCCGGGCGCTTGCCGTTGCGTCGGATGAAGCCTTCTGGCAGCGCCGGCGGGATGTGCTGCAGGATTTCTTTTCGATCGAAAGCCGCGGCGACATTTTGAGGGTATCCACCGCATGGCGGGAACGCAAAAATGACGCTGACGGTCTGCTGGATGACATTGAGGACTTGATCAGAACCCTGATGCTGGTACGGCTTGGCCGTCAGGACGCTTCGGTGCTGGGGGAATACCCGTCACAGTGGCAGAAGATGGCTGAGTCAGGCGAGCTGAAGGCGTTTATAGATTTAATGGATGCCGTAAGCGAAGCAAGGATGCTGCGCGGCAACCAGGTTACATGGCAGGCGGTGGTGGAAAAGCTGCTGCTGCGCCTGATGGAGGAAAAGAGCAAATGGTAAACGTGATTGGCGTTCGTTTTGAAAACGCCGGTAAGCTGTACTTTTTCGATCCCGGCAGCCTGTGGCCCACGCCGGGTGATTACGTGATCGTCGAGACCTCCCGCGGCATTGAGTTCGGCGAGGTCGTCACGAAGCTGAAGGAGATCGACGACTCCACCCTTTCTTCGCCCCTCAAACCTGTGGTTCGCATCGCCACAGAGGAGGATATCCGGCATGCGAAGGAGAACAAGGCTGCTGAAAAGGAAGCCCATGCCATCTGCCAGAAGAAGATCAGCGAGCACAAGCTGGATATGAAGCTGGTATCCGTGGAGTACACCTTTGATAACAGCAAGATTCTGTTCTACTTCACCGCGAACGGCCGCGTCGATTTCCGCAGCCTGGTCAAGGATCTGGCTGGGGTGTTCAAGACGCGCATCGAGCTGCGGCAGATCGGCGTGCGCGACGAAGCGAAGATGCTGGGTGGTCTGGGCCCCTGCGGCCGCCAGATCTGCTGCGGCGCCTTCCTGGGGGATTTCCAGCCTGTGTCCATCAAAATGGCCAAGGAGCAGAATCTCTCCCTGAACCCCAACAAGATCAGCGGCGTTTGCGGCAGGCTGATGTGCTGCCTCAAGTACGAGCAGGATCAGTATGAGCAGATCCGCAAGAAGATGCCCAAGGTCGGCAAGGAAGTCGTGACTCCCGACGGCAACGGCGTCGTATGGGATCTGAACGTTATCAAGGAAACGGTGCGCGTGCGTATCCAGAAGGGCGATTCCAGCGAGCTGCGGGATTACCCCATGGAAGACGTCCAGCGCATCGGCGTGCAGCCCCACGGGCACACCCAGCACAACGCTGATACCGCCGCAGAGACGGAAAAGCCGGCCGTGCAGCCCGCGCAGAATTACGAGCAGCCCATGGAGGGGGCGGCCCGTAACCGCCGTGAGAAGCTTCAAAAGGCCCGCCGTGAGGATGGAGAGAAGCCTACCCGCGAGCGCCGCGAGAAGCGTGAGCACCGCCGGGAGGATGAAACACGGGGCACTGAGCCTGTGACTGAAGCGCCCGTCAAGGCGCAGGCAGAAGAAGCTCCTGCCGCAGCTGCTGCACCCAAAGAGGAAAAGCCCTCTGCAGGCGGCTGGAAGGAAGCCCTGGCCCGAGCGATGGCGCAGGCAGAAGGTTCGGATGCGCAGTAACGCGGCATTTGCAGAGTTAGAAATACATAACCATGCTTTGCGAGAAAAACCGGCAAAATGCAGCAAAACACTTGCAATTTTGATAGGGTAGTGGTATCATATCAGCAATGACCCGCTCTGATGCGGTCAATGAAGGAGGTAAATGTCATGGCTTACAAGATTACCGATGCTTGCATCATGTGCGGCGCTTGCGCCGAGGGCTGCCCCGTCTCCGCTATTAAGGAAGGCGAGTCCAAGTACGAGATCGACGCGGAACTGTGCATCGACTGCGGCGCCTGCGCTGACGTCTGCCCCGTGAACGCTCCCGAACAGGAGTAATCCATATCAAGGCTTCCTGATGTATGGTCAGGAAGCCTTGATTTTTCAGACAAGAAATTTGAGAAATTTTCAGAATGCCTATTGACATTTCGGCAAAACGTTGTATAATATCCTCTGTTGACCGCTTCAAGCCGTCACATGTGCACCATTAGCTCAGTTGGTAGAGCACCTGACTCTTAATCAGGGTGTCCAGGGTTCGAGTCCCTGATGGTGTACCAATGATCCGGGTCTTATATGCACCATTAGCTCAGTTGGTAGAGCACCTGACTCTTAATCAGGGTGTCCAGGGTTCGAGTCCCTGATGGTGTACCAATGACCCGGATCTCATATGCACCATTAGCTCAGTTGGTAGAGCACCTGACTCTTAATCAGGGTGTCCAGGGTTCGAGTCCCTGATGGTGTACGAAAGCCTGCATCATTTGATGCAGGTTATTTCTTTTTGTGAAAGGAAATGTCTGAAAATTTCATGATGTGACCGGAAAAGCTCTATCCAAAAGTGGCTGCATATGTTATAATGAACAAGTATGTATTCCGGACGCCAGCCTTTTCCGAGCAGGGCGCGGCGCCTCCGGTAATGGTCTGGAGGCGACAAGCTTGACTTTGCGGGAACATGACCCCATGGAGATCAGCCGGGCAAGGCTGCTGAATTCGCTGCAGCTGGCGCATGTCGGGGATACGGTTTGGGATCTGCTGGTGCGTACGCGCCTGATCTATCAGGGCCGTAATGTCCGCAATATGCATAAGGATGCGATCGCCTGCGTCAACGCCGGCGCACAGGCAAGGGCCATGGAGCGTATCCTGCCGGTCCTCACGGAGGAGGAGGCAGACGTAGCCCGCAGAGGACGCAATGCCCACCCGCACCATGGCGCACCGAAAAACCAGGATGTGATCGATTACCATCAGGCCACGTCCCTGGAAGCACTGGTGGGGTATCTGTATCTTACAGGGCAGGAGGAACGGCTGCTTGAGCTGTTCCGGCTCAGTCAGGAGGAAGCGTAATGCCGCGTGCAGAAATGAAGGTGGCGCTGATCCGCCACACCCTCTCTCCGGAGGAGGTCGTTGCGCTTGGCGCACGGCTGTGTTATTCCAAGGCCCGGGTGGATGATCTGCTGGAGCGGGTCAGCACGCGGGATCAGACGGATTTTGTGAACCGCATCATGGGCATGGGGCATGATTCAGTGCTGGAGCACGCCAGCTTCACCTTCGGCATCGAAGGGGTGAGCCGCGTACTGCTGGCACAGATCACCCGGCATCGCCTGGCCAGTTTTTCGGTGCAGTCGCAGCGCTATGTGAGCTAC
>JAFQEB010000040.1 GCA_017399225.1 Clostridia bacterium
CACGACTCCCCAGTGGGGAGTTCGCCAAAGGCGAAAGTGGCAGGTGAATGTTAAAGTGCAAAATGGTGCTTTCCCCCCGGTCCCCCCTCTTTTCCCTATGAGTAGTCCGCTTTGCGGCTGCGGTGCAGGGCGGCTCGGGTTCGAGTTATTTTGTCAAGGGTGTTTTTCACATTTATCGCATAAAGCAGAAAGCCGGTGCTTTGCCGTTGATCGCAAACACCGGTTTTCCTTTTTGCATATTGATAGCACGCTTTACTTTATTGCAATCCTACGAGCAATTCAACGCGCCTGATCCATCTGAATGGTTGCAGCAATCGTCTCCGCTGCCAGTTGGGATCCTGCCGACGACGGATGGTAATGGTCTCCGACATCGTAGAGCTGGATTGTCTTGCGGCTTGCTGCAAACACCTGGCCCACCGGCGCAAGCAAGGCCTGATTTGCTTCTGCCGCAGTACGGTATTCCGCCGACAGCTTCTTCTGCATCTCAAAGAACGTCATACCTGTGGAAGCCAGCGTATCGCTGCCCTCCTCATAAGCCCAGGTTTCGTACAGGACGGGCGTTGCACCTGCTGCGCGGATCATCTGAGACAGAGCCGCAACGGCCCGAGTGAACTCCATTGGGTGCGTAATCGGCCCTTGGCTCTGGTCCTGTAGGACAACGTAATCCCACCGTTCCTCCGTCAGCAGCTTGTGGGTGACGGCACACAGCTCGTCAGAAGGGTCAATGTGCTGGTGCAGATAAGCGCCGCCGCGCAGGTTCCCCTTCACCTCGGCGTTCAGGAGTTCCGCAACCATCTCAGGAAGGTCATGAAAAAATGTAAAGCTATTTCCCAGAAACAAAATCCTCATATGTTGCCATCTCCTCACTCCTGATGAAACACATAGCTGCCCGTCGGAACTTTGTGAACCTTTCCACCCAGTCTGATCTCCGCCTGCACCGGCGTAGCGATGTCATACCTCCAACCGCCTGTATGCACTTTGCTCCACCGGGAGGACACCAGCCCGTGACGGGTCTCCACGGAAGCCTCGAACCAGTCCAGTTTCTCCGAGGGATGGGGTTCGATACAGACCTTCTCGTACGCCGGTTCATCCTCGCAAACCTGAATACCCGCTGCCACGCCGTACATCCAGTCAGCCACCGAACCGTAGGCATAATGGTTGAAGGAATTCATGTCCCGGCTCCAGAAGCCGCCATCCTGCATAATGCCATCCCAGTGCTCCCAGATGGTCGTGGCGCCTTTGGTGATCGGGTACAGCCAGGAGGGATATTCCCGGCGCAGCAGCAGCTCATAGGCCAGCTCGGTATGCCCGTAATCGCTGAGTACATGCAGGATATAGGGCGTACCGACAAAGCCGGTCTTCAGCTGCACACCTGCTTCCCGCACTATCCGCGCCAGCTGATCAGCAGCCTTCTGACAATCCTCCGCCAGATGGAAATGCACCGCAAGGATGCACTCCGTCTGCGTCATATATTCGGGGTATGCCTTGCGGAAGGCCGTCACGATACGCCCATGAAGCTGCTCATAAGCTGAAACATCCTCACCCAGCACCTTGCCAGCTCTGATGACCAGCTCCGTAGAATAGGCATAGAAGGAGCTGGCGATGAAGTCCTCCCGGCTGGACCCCTTGTAGCTGCCGCTGGGGGCGTCCAGACCCAGCCAGTCCGCATAGTGCCAGCAGCCCGTCCACAGATCCGGCGTGGTGGTGATGGTGCCGATATAGTCCACCCACCTGCGCATGCTGGGGAACTGACGGCGCAGCAGCGCCACGTTGCCGTATGCGCGGTAAACCTCCCACGGGACGATGACTGCCGCATCACCCCAGGCCGCGCTGGCGGTTCCGCGCTCATTCACATGGGTCAGCACATCCGGCACCACAGCGCCCACATAGCCATCCTCATGCTGATCTGCCGCCACATCATTCAGCCACTTGGCAAAGAATCGCTCCGCATCATAATTGAGGCAGGCCGTGCGGGTAAACACCTGGGCATCGCCCATCCAGCCAAAGCGCTCGTCGCGCTGGGGGCAGTCCGTGGGGACGTCAACAAAATTCGATTTCTGTCCCCAGATGATGTTGGAGAACAGCTGGTTCAGCATCGGATCGGAGGTGCGGATATAGCCCGTACGCTTCATGTCCGAGTGCACCGCAATGCCTGTAAAGCTGCTTTCGTCCGCCTTCTCCACGCCGCCGGGGAATTCGTTCACCCGGATGTAGCGGAAGCCGTAGAAGGTCAGCCTGGTCTTGTAGGTCTGCTGACCATCCCGGCAGATATAATGATAGAGACATTTTGCTTCGCGGTAATTCTCGTTGTAGAAATTGCCTTCCTTGTCCAGCACTTCCGCAAAGGAAACGTCCACCACTTCTCCGGCCTTCGCGTCAAGGTTGACCTCCAGGAAGCCGGTCAGCTCCTGTCCGAAATCAATGACCCGTTCGCCCTTGGGCGTGGTGAAAACGCGGACTGCATAGATCCTTTCCTGTTCCCGGACGGGATCGCCCTCCTGCGGGATCAAGGTGTCCGTCGGCCCGTCGAAGCACACGGCAGTGCTGATCTCCTGTGGCACGAAGGTCGCGTCGTACACTTCTCCGTCGTACAGCTCGGAGAAGCGCACCTGACTCTCGCTGACCGTCCAGCTTTCATCGGTGATGATCGTCTCCGTCGTGCCGTCGGCATAGGTGATCACCAGCTCAGCAGTAATGCCCGCAGGCTTTTTGACCAATTCCGTCTGGATGGTACCATCCTTCCAGCACATCAGGTGGCTGCGATACCACCCCCGCCCCAGCAGCACAGTCAGCTCATTATCATGCGCAACCAAGTCCGTCACGTCGTAGCTTTGTACCTGCAATCGCTTGGGGTAGGTCGTCCAGCCGGGGGCCAACACATCTTCGCTGACCCTCACACCATTGATTGCGGCCTCATACACGCCCATGCCGGTCAAACGCAGCACGGCAGAAGTCACAGGCTTTTTCGCCTCAAAATGCTTCGCAAACAGCGGCGCTTTGCTTTCCGGCTCCCAGGATGGTTTGATCCACTTTGCGTTCCAATTCATAATACCCTCCATTGATCTGTAACAGAGAAATCGATCACTGCTCGCATCTCATTCTTCGCTTATGTACAACGTCTCAAATCCCAGGCCGTCCGTGCTGGCACTGATACCCACGCGGCCGGCAATCAGCGGTATGGGGTCGGTGTATTCCAGCAGCAGGCCGTTCTCGCCCTCCACAGAGATGCGGCTGCCCTTGACACGCAGGGTCAGCTTCATCTGACTGCCCCATTCCATGGTGATAGGCATTTCTGCCAGAACCGTTTCGGTGTACTCCTGTTTGCACAGGCGGATGCTGTTCTCTGTCACATGCATCGCATAGGCAAAGCGTGCCGCCGCCACCTGATGAGGATGCCATGTTTCCCGGTCGGAACGGATGTAGGCGCTGATGCGGGCTTCCGGCGCACAGGGCTTGCAGTTGATGACCATGTGCAGCGCACAGTCCCGCCAATGGGCGCCGAACCAGTCCGCGCCGCCAAACCAGGCTTCGCCGTAGCCCTCTGCCGCCGTGTAGCCGCAGAATTTGCGGTGCATGCTGTTCCGCTGCTTGTGCCCGATGACATGGAGCCTGCCGCCAGACACATCCTCGCCCTTGTCAATGATGACAGCAGGGGCGAAGTCATCCGCCTCGGTGAGGTAAATGCGGTCGATGATGACTGTCTCCTCCGCAGCGATGGTCATGGTCTGCCGACCGGCATCCAGTATCACCGTGCCGAAATAGCGCTTCTCCATGCGATCCTGCGTAGCTGCGCCGGTGGGCTGAGCGATCATTGTCCACCCGTTGACCAGCAGCGTAGTGGGCGCGTCGGAGGCCTTCACTGTCATCGCCAAATGGTATTTGCCCGCCTGCCAGACATTCAGGGCATAGGCGACTGTCTCGCCGGGGCGCACCACCAACGCATTGCAGCCGGTTTCACCTTCCGCCGTTTCGCTGCAGGCTGTGCCGTGCGCCGCGTCAAATGCGCCGGGGACAGGCTTGTCAGCCGCAGCATCCGCGCTTCCCTGAGCCACATCGGAGAAGCCGATGAAGGAAGGTTCACAGCCCGCGCCAATGCCAATCTTGCCGCCGCCCAGCTTCGTCTGCTTGCGTAAAAATTCCATGCCGTTGACGCACAGCACCAGCAGCCCCATATGCAGGCTGACCTTGATGGTGATGAGCGCATCCGTGGCCACATTGCCAGGGAATACGCCATTTTCACCCGTGGAGAGCGTCCAGCGGCGGTCTTTGCCGATGGTCAGCATCACGCCGGAGAAGCACACGCTGCCCGTGTCCTCCCTCAGGCGGATGTTGATCTCCGCCGTGTAGGTATCCGGCGCAGCCACGGGCAGCAGGCCGTCCACCAGATCCTTGCCGCAACGGCTGACGCACACGGGCTGCACCGGCGCAGCCTGATGCCACCATGTTGCATTGGTGTACATGCGGTCACCGTTGAAAAACAGGCGGTCAATGCAAAGCGAACGATGCAGCGGGTTGTTGCGCTCGCCGATGATGTTTTTGTGATAGACGATATACATGGTATCCATGTCCGGGCCGACGCAGGTGGAGGAATGGCCCAGGGCGTGGTACTCGTCGCGGGTCTCCAGCAGGAGCATACCGTCCCGCAGTCTGCGGTAGCCGCGATCTGCACCCTTGCGGGAGACGGTGTAGTCCACATGATAGCCCCGGCAGCAGACGTGGTTGCCCGTGTCGGTCAGAAAATAGCGGCCGTCCCGCTTGATGACCTGGGGGCCTTCTGTCCAGTGCCCCAGCCAGCTGGCCTCGATGACCTTGCTGCGCACGTCAATCTCTCCAGGATTGGGCATCTCGTGCACACGGATGCCCTGATGGCTCGCCCGGTAAAACCAGCTGCGGCCATCGTCATCCACGAAAATGCTGCCGTCGATGCCTACGCCCAGGTTGTCGCTGACCACCTCGAAGGGGCCGAGGGGACTGTCAGACTTGAGCAGATAGTGTCCGCTGCCCTTGGGGGACGTGACCATCCAGAACCTGCCCGCGTTGTAGGCGACCTCTGGGGCATATGCGCCGATGGTGCGCTCGTCCGTGCAGACAAAGCCGTAATAGTCAAAATGGATCATATCCTCGCTGACCCAGCACTTAATGCCCGGTAAATGGCTGTGGCTGGAGCAGTAGAGGTAGAATCGGCCGTCGTGGCGCATCAGAAAGGGGTCGCCGATCTCCCGGCCATCCCACAAGTCGGTCAGCGGATAAGGATTGCGGATCATATCAGGAGACATAAAAGCACCTCCACAAGTCAGAAAAGCGCGGACAGGCCCTCGCGATGAGGCTGTCCGCGCCGGAATTCACTTAACGCTGGTTGTTGATGCGGCGGATCTCATCGATATTCGCCTTGGGGTTACGGTCCATATCCAGCAGGCCGTTAACTTCCTGGAATACGTCCGTCAACTGAGTGTAGCAATAGCCCACGAAGCCCGGCATGTGCTTGAAGGCCTGGGTAATGGCTTCAAAGCGCTTGAGGAAGGCTTCCTCGTCCTTTGCAGCGCCGTTGTAGCCCCAGTTGTTGCCCTCGGAGTCCTTGGCCATGGCGATGCCGCCGTACTCGGTCAGCAGCATGGGCTTGCCGCGATGGTCGTAGCCGCAGGCCGTCACGATGCGGCCTGCACCGGGATTGCCGTCGCAGATGGTGTCCAGGCTGCCGTATTCGGGGCTGAGCTGCTCCGGCCAGGCGGTGTAGTCATGCACGGTCAGCAGATCGGTGGATGCCTGCTCCCAGCCGTCGTTGCCGGAGACGATGCGGGTGCCGTCCAAGCTGTGCACCATGTGGTAAAGCGCATCCGCCAGTTCCTGGGCCTCCACCTGCGTCTGGATGTAGGGCACACCCCAGCTCTCGTTGATGGGCACCCAGGTGATCAGGCAGGGGTGGTTATAGTCGCGCTTGATGGCCTCGGACAGGTCGCGCATCATGTTGCGTTTCTGGCTGTCGCGCAGCCAGTAGGCGCTGGGCAGCTCGCCCCAGACCAGCAGGCCCAGCTTGTCCGCCCAGTACAGATAGCGGGGATCCTCAAACTTCTGATGCTTGCGGGCACCGTTGTAGCCCATGGCCTTGGTCAGCTCAACATCGCGGCGCAGCGCGTCGTCGCTGGGAGCGGTCAGCAATCCGTCCGGCCAGTAGCCCTGATCCAGGATCAGCTTCTGGTACAGCACATGATTGTTCAGCAGGATCTTGCCGTTCACCACCTCGACCTTGCGCATGCCGAAGTAGGTGTCCACCTTGTCCACCACTTCGCCGCCCACGATGGTCTCGATGGTCAGGTCGTACAGGCGAGGATCATGGGGCCACCACATGTGGAAGCCCTCCAGGCGCTCGTTGTGGCGCAGGAAGAGCTCCGTCTGCACGCAGCGATCAGAGAGAACCTTCACGTCGCTTACAGCCACCACATCGCCCTTATAGGAGGCCGTCAGCCGGATGGACGCGTCCTTGGGCAGCTCGTTGAGGTACACCTCAACCTTCACGCTGGCGCGCTCCAAACAGGGGGTCAGGCGGAAGTCCACGGGGTAATACTCACCCACACCCTCCAGCCACACGCTCTGCCAGATGCCGGTCACAGGCGTGTACCAGCACTCGAAGGGCTCAGGGCGGAAGCTCTGCTTGCCGCGGGGCTGGTCGAAGTCCAGGCGATCCTCCGCCCGGACGGTCAGGGTGTATTCCCCCCCCGCCTCAGTCAGGTCAGTCACGTCAAAGGTGAAGGGGGTATAGCCGCCCTCATGGCCGCCCAGATACTGACCGTCCAGCCACACATCGGCGATATAATCCACCGCGCCAAAGTGCAGCAACCGCCGGGCCGTCATATCCGCCGGCACGGTGATCTTCCTCGCGTACCAGACCACATCGCAATGCTCCTGGCTGTCGATCCCGGAGAGCTTGCTCTGGTAGCAGAAGGGCACCTCGATCTTATGGGTGGCAGGCAGTGCGCGGTACCATTTTTCTTTCTTGCCGACCTTCTCCTTGTCGAAGGCAAAGTCCCACTGGCCGTTCAGGGTACACCAGGTTCCGCGAACCCGGTCGGGGCGGGGATAGTCCATGCGCAGGGCTTCATTCATGCTCCCGTACTCCTCTCATGTGTCCGATATTTTTACTTTGCTGTACAATCCAGACGCATCACAATCGCCTGGTTATAATCGCCGAATCTCTCGCCGAAGAGATTGATACCGCCCTGGTGCAGAGCATCGGGCTTCACGCTGATCCGCACGGCGATATAGGGCTTGTCTGTCAGATGCAGCTGCTCAAGCGTAACGCCTGAAATCTTCGCGTCATCCAGATAACAGCCTTCGCTTGTTACCTTCCAGCGCTTCATCAGACCATACTGGGTGGAAGACGGCAGCCACCATTCGGGGGTGAAGCGTCCCTGCCTGCCACCGAAGTCCCCTGGACAGCACCAGGTACCCAGTTCCACGCCGTTGATGCTGACGGTGATGTCACTGGGCCATTCCTTACGGTAGTTGGGGGCTTCAGAGCATGCCTCGAAGGAGATTGCTATGCATCTGACTTCGCGCCCTGTGATCTCATAGGACGAAAACCGGTACTCCACATATCCCTGCTGGAACCACAGCAGCTGCGCCCGAAAACGCGATGGGTCATAGAAGGCCGCGGGATTGTCGTTTTCGCCCAGATTTCTTTCATGGCTGAGCAGCCCGCAGGTGGGGGTCACATCAAAATCCGAATAGGCGCCAATGGGCATATTGTAGAAGAAGCTTTCCATCTCCCTCTGTGCCGTATTTGCCAAATGAATGGAGATATTGTCTTTCTTGCGGCTGCACAGCTTGGATACGCCGCGGATCCCGCTCTGGCGCTCGGTGCGGATGAGATCTGCCTCCTCCAGCACCACAATGCTGTTGGACACCGTCGAAATCGGCTCGCCAAGGCGCTGGCTCAGCTCCAGCACATTCATGCTGCATACGTCCAGCAGGGAGAGGATCTTCAGCCGCAGTTCGTTGGAAAGCGCATGGGCTACCTTTTGCAGCCTGCCGGGATCGGACAGGTTCAGATTCAAATTCTTCAACTTTTGCACTCCATTCATCAGTTTTGCCGGATGACCTTATTCCAGCGGCAAAACAGTACATTCCAGCACCGTCAGACCTCTGCCCTTGGAGAAGAATCCCCACATACCATGGGTGAAGGGCTTGCCGTCGTCCATGGTCAGCAGCGGTTCCGCTTCGCCAGGGAGGAAAACCTCCACCCGGCTGCCCCGCACCTCGATGTGCAGCGAGCCGGTTTCCGCCGTTTCCCACGCCTTGACCGCCTCAAAGGGGCTGGCACCGACCTGCCCATAGCGGGAACGTCTGAGTGTCACGCCCTTGTCGGACAGGGCGATCGCATAGCCGAAGTAGCTGTCGTCCACCTGCGCGTCGTAATAGGAGACATCGGTTGCCCGCAGCAGAATACCGCAGGTGCCATTACCATTCCTTGGAATTTCAAAGGTTACATCCAGAGCGTAATCAGTATAACCCTCTTCGCCAAAGAGTGCAAATCCTTTTTTGCCGGAGGTGATGCGCAAATCGCCATTGCTGGGCCGCTGCGTGAAGGGGCCATAGGTGATGAAATGCTCCCGCTGGGCCTTGGTGGTGAAGTCAAAGGCCATCTGCTCCACGGGCGTATGGGCAAAGGCACTGATGCGGTTGAGGAGCACGTCCTCCGCAGTAACGGTCAGGGTATGATCGCCCTCCGGCAGCATCACAGGCTCCGTCGTGAAGGTGAAGTTCTTGTCGCGCCCGGTAAATTCCGGTACCACTCCTAACCAGATTTCCTGACCATCCAGGGCGATGGCCACTTGCTTGCCGCTGTCGGCCTTTTTCACCATCAGGTCGAAGCAGTACTCGCCAGCCTCCGCGATGCGCACATTGTAATCCGCATTGCCCAGCAGCACTGCCATTTCCTCCTGGGTGCCGAAGTCTTTTAGGGTCAGTTCTGCCGCGTTGAGGGCATGACGGGCGCTGAATCCGCCGGGCAGGAGCTTGAGGGCTGTGTTGTCGGAGGAGCCCAGCGCCTCCGCCGTGCAGGCCATGAAGCCGTAGGTCACGTCGTTGGAAGCAATGGCGCCGATGCGGGATGCGGTGATGCTCGGCTTCTTCATCGTCAGCAACCGCATGTCGTCCACATAGAAGTAGGCAATCTCCGGGGTGACCTCCACGCGCAGGGTATGGAGGCAGTCCGCCGGGCCGATCTCCGGCAGCTTGGCAGATTCTTTCTTTTTGCCATCCACCAGCAGGGTTAGGCTGGTCTGATCCACCTGCACGGTCACATCTGCGCTGTTCATCTGGCCGATCAGCAGCGTTGCCGTGCCGCTGTTCAGGGTGAAGTTCCATTCCTGGGTAAAGACAGCGGTTTCGGGAATCTCCGCGAAGTAACCCTCCACCTGCTCAGTAAAGCCGTGCAGTTCACCGCCGGCGTCACCCCAGATGTCTGGCATTTCCGGCACGGGCATGGGGGAATTGCTGGGACCGGAGGTATACAGCAAGCCGTTATTGGTGAACAGGCGATCAAGATTGTACAGCCGCGCCGGGCCGCCGAGACTCACCAACGAATGATAGGCGATGTACATGCTGTCCAGGTCAGGGCCGACCACGTTGGAGGAATGCCCCAGGCCCTTGAATTCATCGCCGAAAACGCTGTTGATCAGCAGTGTTGCGTCCTCGCGCTGGGCAAAGCTCCCGCGCGGCCCGCCCTTGCGTGAGGCAAAGCTGACCTGATAGCCGGTGGAACAAACATGGTTGCCCGTGAAAGTCAGGTAGTACCAATCCCCCCGGCGGAACAGCCCCGGCCCCTCCGTCCAGTGCTTGAGGGTCGCGCCGGTGGTGGAGGCCAGATTGGATGGGAGCAGGGTCTTCTCGTCCAGCATGGCGGACTTGATGATCCAGTTGTCCGGGAAGAGCATCATCAGCTGGCCATCGTCGGTCTTGAAGAAAGAACCGTCAATGGAGTGGCCGAAGTTCCCTGTGATCAGCTCAAAGGGACCCAGGGGGGAATCGCTTTTCAGGATGTAATGCCCCCGCCCATTGGGGGATGTGATCATGTAGAAGCTGCCGCGCCAGTAGATGACCTCCGGTGCGTAGGCGAAGTACACATCCCGGCCCTGAGTGCAGTAGCCCGCATCCGTCCAGTTGACCAGATCGCGGGAGGTGAAGACCTTCACCCGTTCCTCGCAGGTGGAGGGGTACATGTAATACATGCCATTCCACCGCATGACGAAGGGATCGCCGATGCCGTAGTCATCCTGTGCACCGGCAATGGGTGGATATTGCCCCTCCACCGTCATGGGGTTGACGTATTCCTCCGCCGATGCACACAGGGGCAGCAGCAGCGCCAACAGAAGAAGCAGAAACTTCATGGTTTTCCCTCCCTTCAGCCGTTACTTCAGCGGCCTGACGGATAGCTCCGCCACCCGCAGCTCCTTGCCAGTGGTAAAGAGACCACACATGCCGTGGGTGAAGGGCGCTGCGTCATGAATGACTGCGACAGGCTCCTGCGCGTCGCCCACGAAGATGGACAGCACATTGTCCTGCATCCGCATCGTCAGCGTGGCCTGCTCAAGGTTCTTCCAGCCGTCGATCTTGATTTTGGTGGCATCCATGGCATGGCCGTAGTTCATACGGCGAACAGTCAGGCCGGTATTGGTGATGGCCACACCATAGCCGTAGCAGGCCTCCGCCACCTGATCGGGGTGGATGGACGCGTGTGTCGCGTGCATCAGGAATCCGCTGAAGCCGCTGCCCTGCCTGGGCATATCGAAGGTGACGCGCATCTCATAATCCGTGCAGCCCTGGCCGCCGATGAGCGCGAAGCAGTTTTTTCCCGTACCGATGGACAGCGCGCCGTTCTTGGCCGCGAAGCTGCCCAGGGTGATGATACCGTCGCGCTGGTTCTTGTCCAGGGCCCAGGTCTTTTCTTCCATGACCGCGTGGGTGAAGGCGGAAATCGTCAGCACCGCCGCATCCTCGCCGGCCAGACTCAGCGCATGGTCACCCGCAGGCAGGGCGATGGTCTCTGTGGTGAAGGTGAACCAGTCCGCCCCCTCCGGCGCAGCGGGAATCACGATCGTCGCCTGCGCATTTTCATTCAGATGGATCGTCAGCGTCTTGCCCGCATCCTGGGCACGGACAGTCAGGTCGAAGCAGTACGCGCCTTCCGCAGCCACGCGCACGTTGTAAATAGCCAACCCCAGAAGAGCCGCCTGGGCCTCCAGCTCCGGGCCCTCCACGGTTTCCAGCATCGCGCCGTTCACCGCATGAACCGCCGCGAAACGACCGGGGATGGCCTTCACCGCCGTCAGATCACCGTCGCCCAGCGCCTTGGCAGTGTGAGCCATAAAGCTGTATGCAGCGCCGTCACGCTTCAGCGCGCCGATGGTATCCGCCACAACAGCGGGGTTCTTTACTGTCAGCAGGCGCATGGCGTCGATGTACACATAGAGGATATCCTCCGTGCATTCCACCCGCAGGGTATGGATGCGGCCATTTTCGCCCAGTTCAGGCACATTGGCCTTGGAGATGGTCTTGCCGTCCACAGTGAAATAGAGCTTCTCCCCGTCGGTGGTGATAATGGCCGTCTTGCCATCCCGGGTACCCATACACCAGGCCATTTCGCCGCCGTTCAGGATGAAATTGCACTCCTGGGTGAACCGGCTGCTGGCGTTGACATCGGTGAAATAGCCTTCTGCCGTGTCAGCAAAGTCTCGCAAGTCACCCTGGGCGTCACCGCGCACATCCGGCTGACTCGGCACTGGCATTGCCGTATCGCTGGGGCCGGTGGTGTAGAGCCAGCCGCCATTGGTCAGCAGGCGATCCACACAGTACCAGCGTACCAGCCCGCCGCCGGTCTGCTCCGGGGCATGGCAGTGGTAGGAGGTATAGATGCTGTCCAGGTCGGGGCCGTAGAAGTTGGCCGAGTGACCCAGACCGGTGAAGGAATCCTTGAACACGCTGTTGATCATCAGCGTATGATCCTTGGGCTGGGTATAGCGGCCCAGAGCGTCGCCCTTGCGGCTGGCCCAGGCAACACGATAACCGGTGGACAGATAATGGTTGCCGGTGAAAGTCAGGTAGCTCCATTCCCCGCGGCGGATCATGCCGGGGCCCTCCGTCCAGTGGTTGAGGGTCACGCCGGTGGATTTGTTCACGCCCTTGGGAGTCAGAGTCTTGTCATCGATCTCCACGATGCCGATGGACTTATTCCCCGGCAGATTGAACATATAGAGCTTGCCGTCATCCCCGACAAAGAGCGAGCCGTCGATGGAGTAGCCGAAGTTCTCCGTGACCCGGTCAAAAGGACCCAGGGGAGAATCGCTCTTCATGATATAGTGACCATTACCGGAGGGCGAGGTGATCATATAGAATGCGCCGTGCCAGTAGAGCACCTCCGGCGCATAGGCGATGCGGCCCTCACCATTACGGGTACAATGACCCTTGAACGTCCAATGGACGAGATCTTCCGATTCATACACGCGGATCTCCTCCGCGCCGGTGGTATACAGGTAGTACTTTCCGTTGAAGCGCATCACAAAGGGATCAGCGGCGTCCATCTTCACCCCTTGGTCGTTCAGGACAGGAATGGGGTTCTGATAGTCCTCCGCAGTTGCGATCCCCAGCATGGAAGCAGCCAGAAGCATCATGATCATCAGCACCTTCATGGGAAAGTACCTCCTCGGTGAAGCGAGGTCTTATTTGATACCAGAGTGGGCCATGGTGTTCATGACCTTGCTCTGGCAAAGAATGAACAAAATCAGGTTGGGCAGGAACATGATCAGCGACGACGCAGCCGCCATGCCCTGTCCGGCAACGGAATTGGTGTTACTGGACAGCGTGCTCATGTAGAAGGTGAGCGTGCGCATGCTTTCCTTGTTGGTGTACATAGTAGAGGTTTCCGTGTTGTTCCACACAGACTGGAAGGCCAGGATGGCGACCGTCGCCAACGCAGGCTTGATCATCGGCAGGATGATCTTATGGTAGACTTTGAAGTAACCGGCGCCGTCCACAATGGCGGCTTCGATGAGGGAATCCGGCACCTGATCAGTGAACTGCTTGACCAGGAACATGCCCACTGGCATCGCCACAAGGGGCAGGATGTGGGCGAAATAGGTATTGATCATGCCAAGGTTGTCCACCAGGAGGTAACGGGGAATGATGACCGCAATGGGTACGAACATCATGGCAAGGTTGTTGATCTCCATCAATGTGCTCTTGGCGCGGAAGCGCAGCTTGCTCAGCGCAAAGGCGGCCATGGAGGACATCACCATGCTCAGAAACACCACCGCCACAGTCACGATAAGGCTGTTGAAGATGTAGCGGCTGATGGAGATGCCGCCTGCACTCGCCTGACGTGCCAGCCGGGTGAAGTTGTCCAGCACCGGGTTTTCCACCAGGAAACGGGGCGGGAAAGCGAAGAGCTCCTCAATGGGCTTGAAGGCGTGGTTGATGATGAACACGATGGGGACGGCCATAAAAATCGCAAGCGGAACAAGCACCAGATACATGGGGATCTGGTTCGGATGGAAATGATCCGGATTGAAACGAGTCTTGCGCATGATGGCCACCTTCCTTTTGGTCAGTATTATTGTGGAGGGATCAGGAGAGCAGGCAGTGCGTTGCCTGCCCTCCCATCCAGTCGGCCAGCCCTCGACGTAAAGTCGAGTGCTGGCTACGCTCTGCCAATGCAAGCATTGGCTATCGCTAGTCGGGCCGATGCCCGACCTCAATGGAAGTGCTGCTGCACAGCAAAGGAGGCGACTGTGCAGATGCGTTCAGCGAATCTTACTCGCCCAGCAGGACCTTCAGGTGATCGGCAACGCCCTGATCAGCCACAGCCTGCAGTTCAGCAGCCACGTCAGCAGCAGTCAGCTCGCCGCGGAGGATCTTGCCGTCGATGTCGTTGCTGTTGTAGTAGGCTTCGATGGTGCCCCAGCCGGGAGCAACGGGCCAGTTGGAGGGAACGATGTTCACGCCGCGCTCCAGGAAGCCGCGGTAGAAGGGCACCAGATCCTCAGTGGCGTTGTCCAGCAGGTCCTGCCACACTTCGGGAGTGGACACGACGGGCATACGGGACACGGCATAGCCCAGAGAACGGTAGGTCTCCTGGCGCTTCAGAGCAGCCTGGGGGCCCCAAGACATCCACTTGGACAGTTCCCAAGCTTCACGGGGATACTCGGTGGAAGCGGAGATGACGCCGTTGTCAACGATAGCCAGCTCGCCCTTGCCATCGCCCATGGGCAGGGGGTAGTACACCCATTCGCAGCCGGTCTCGTCCTTGCGGAAGGTCTGGAACTGAGCCAGGGTCCAGGGCCAGTCAATGTGCATGGCGGTGCGGCCCATGCCGGGAGGCCAAGCGCCGGGATCGCCCAGAACGTTGGTCTTCTCTTCTTCGGTCATCCACTCACAGATCTTGTTGTTGATCATTTCGGCGCGGGTCTCAACAGCGTTGATCCAGACCTCGTCGAAGTTGTACTTCTCGCCGTCCCAGCCGAACTTGCCCTGGTTGCCGTTGTAAGCAGCGGGGAACAGATCGGTGAACAGGGGGTTGGAGATGCCGAAGTTGTAATCCTCGGGGTGGCTCAGCTCGTCAGCCAGCTCAAAGTAGTCTTCCCAAGTCCAGTTGATGTCAGGAAGCTCCACGTTGTACTGTTCGAACAGGGTCACGTTCATGTACATCATGTGGGGGAACATGACGGCGGGGTAGGAGTAGTTCTTGCCGTCGATCTTGGCAGACTCACGCATGGCGGGATAGAGCTCCTGCGCGTCGGGGTCGTTCTCCATGTAGTAGGTGATGTCCAGCGCCCACTCGTTGGCAACGGCGTTGGGCACGTTGAACACCCAGAACACGTCGGGCAGCTTGCCCTCGGAGGCCAGATTGGTCAGGCCCTGATCCCAGGTGCCCTGATCAATGGCAACAAACTCAACGTTGATGTTGGGATAGGCAGCCTCGAACTGAGCGATCAGGGCCTCGATGACCTCGGGCTCGCCAGCTTCGGCCTGACCCCAATGGGCCACGGTCAGGGTAATGTTCTCGGTGGTCATGGGCGGCAGACCTTCTTCGGCCATCGCCGGAACCAGGGACAGCATCATGACGCATGCCAGAACCAGAGAAAGCAGTTTCTTCATGTGATAGGTCTCCTTTCAATATTTTGCCTTGTTATACCGTTTACAGGTCATGTGACGCACCGCATACCTGTATAGATACCGTAATGGAGGTTTTTTCGCAGCAGCACACGCTCAGCCGCAGGGAAGCAGTCCAGCCGCAACGCGAAAAGGGATTCTTAAGGGTCGATGACCCTTAAGGAGGTTCCAGGGACAGCGTCCCTGGTTATTCGCCCGTAATACCGCTACGGTCGATGGCCTCGGTGAAGTACCGCTGCAGGCAGAAGTAGACAATCAGCAAAGGCGCGATGACCAGCATGGTGCCAGCCATGGTGACGGCTTCATTTTGGACGTTGGCGCCGCCGCTTTGATTTGCCCAGCCGCCGGCTTTCTGCAAATAGGCCAGGTAGCTGTCTTCAAACTTGGCCAGCTCCATCACCAGCGTGGAAACGTACTTCGTGCTGCCGGAAGCAGCATTGCCCATGAACAGGGACGTGGTGTAGGTTTCGTTCCAGTACCACACGAAGGAGAACAGGAAGCTGGTGATCATTGCCGGGATACCAAGGGGCACGCCAATGGTCAGGAACACGCGGGTTTCGCTGGCGCCGTCCACGCGGGCCGCCTCGTCCAGGGAGAAGGGAATCTGCTCGTAGGTGGCCCGGTAAATGAGGATGAAGATCGCCGCCCGCAGACCCTGACCCGTGATGGAGGGCAGGATCATCGTCCAGATGGTGCGGATGATGCCGTAATCCACGTACATGGTGTAGGTGGGCACCATCAGCACCGGGAAGGGTACGATGAAGGTGAGCAGCACACAGGCCATGAGGATGTTGCGCCCCTTGAAGCGGAAACGGGCGAATGCGTAGCCCGCCAGTGCGCAGGAGAAGGTCTGGCACAGGGCCGGAACCACCGTCACCAGCAGCGTATCCACCAGGTGCTCGGAGAAACCCATGATGTCCAGCGCCTGGGTGTAGTTGCTGAAGGTGATCTCGTGGGGCAGCCACTGCACCGAAGGATCCAGCAGGTCGGTCATGGATTTGAGGGAGGTGACACCCATGTGCAGGATCGGGTACACATACACGAAGCACAGGGAGATCAGCATGACATACAGCACCACTTTAGGCAGCAAACCCATCTTCCGGTAGCTGCCGATGGCGATCTTTTTCGCTTTGTGAAGGGTCGGCTTACCTGCCATGCTTCTTCCCTCCCTTCCGCTTCATGTTCCTGGCGCGCTCGGCATGCATCCGCTCAATGGCAATCTGCTCGCCGGTCTTCTGAATGGCGATCTGCTTGCCTTTGCGCTCCTTGGTGATCAGCAGCAGAACGATCAGCGCCAGGCCCAGGCTCAGGGCGTATACCCACGCCATGGAGCTGGCAATGCCGTAACCGCCGCCGGGCTCGCCGCTGCGGAACATGCGGTCATTGATTGTCGCCATGACCTCATTCAGACCGGTTGTCGCCAGGAACACCAGCGTGTACACGCCGTTGATGAGGATCATCGGGCGCAGGGCCGGCAATGTGATCTTCCAGAAGGAGATCCAGCCGTTTGCACCGTCAATCATGGAGGCTTCGTAGAGGGTGCTGTCGATCTTCTGCAAACCGGTCATGTAGATGAGGATCGGCACACCGGAATACCACAGCACCAGGATTATCTGACTGAACAGGCTCGACAGCGGCCTCGCCAGCATGGGCGGGAGCATCGCTTCAACGATGCCGTTCACACCGTAGGATTCAATCAGCGGAACCGCCGTTGCGCCCTCGTTCACCAGGCGCTCCAGCACGGGGCCGGACACCACGATGATCGGCAGGAAGAACAGCGTGCGGAAGACGCCCTTGCCCTTCAGGGGCTGATTGAGCATCATGGCGATCACCAGCGAGAACACCAGGATCACCGCCAGACGCAAAACCGAGTCGGTAAAGAAATTTGTCAGCTGCTCGGTGAAAACCGTATCTTGCTGAAAAATGTAGCGGTAGTTTTCCCAGCCGACCCAGGTCATCTTCAGACCGGTGGCGGTGACCTTCACATCATGCCAGGAATACCATACGGACTGCACCAGCGGCACCAGAAAGAAGGTCACAAAGCCAACCAGCCAGGGAAGCAGGAACACATAGCCCTTCATTTCACGCCGGGTGACAAGGCCGATGCGGAGTTTTTTCATTGCGCATCGCCTCCTTTCACCAGGTAACCAAGGGCCGGTATGATCACGCCGTCAACGGGAATATCCGCCTTGCGGTAATTAATGTACACTTGCGTCCCATTTTCGTAGGACACCTTGACGACGTCTGTGACAATCTGCTCATGCTTTACCATGGCGCTTCCGCCGATGGACTCGTGCAGATCTTGCAGCTTCTCGTTGATTTCCGTCATCGTGGGCAGCAGCACATTCCACTTGGCAGAGAACACGTCCGAGGAATTGGTGTGAATCAGGGGCTGCACATCCTCGGCTGTCAGCAGCCAGGAGGGGTACGCGCCGTACTCCACCAGCTTGAGCAGCGCCTTTTGCTGGTTGCTCTCGAAGTTCAGCCAGGTAGAATAGTACGGAATCTGTCCGCTGAGCACCATGGGCAGGAAGGGCACCTCCGCTGACAGGAAGGAATAGCTGGTCGTGTCCAGCGGCATGTCGAGGAACACATCCGTCTGCGCCAGATAATCGCTCAGGGGATTCTGCAGCGCCAGCGCGGCGTCGGTATTGGCCAGCAGCGTCTGGTAGTCCGTCAGGGTTTCGCCACGGGAATGATTGCTGCCGCGGGAGTAGTAGGAGTACAGGGTATTGGGCAGCTTGACCACGGCCAGGCCGTCCACATGCTCGCCCCACTTATCCGCCATCGCCTTCATGATTTCTGCGGAGCGGCTGGGGGTGAGGTAATACAGGTTGGGGTAGAGTTCCTTGCCCGTCTGGTATTCTGCAATGGTCTGGCCGATGGTGCGTACCACGTCCACCCGCATGTTGTACATGCGATCAGGATTGGCCTGCACCGGGTCGATCTCCAGCATGAACTTGCCGCCGTTTTCCCGGACGGACCGGGCCAGGGCGATCAGGTCGTCCTCCTTGCCCAGCTTGCGCTCCAGCTCCACGCTGCCGCTGCCCAGGGCCCAGGTCAGGCCGCCAGGCTGCCAGCCGCGGTAGATGACCAGCGGATCGTTGATGCCGCTTTCATCGCAGGCGGCAAGGATCTCCTCCATCTGCTCCACGGAGGTCATGGGCTCGACGCTGTTCCACAGCAGGAATGCCGCGCTCTCCGCACCCAGGAAGTCCACGCGGGGACGATAGGCGGTGTCCGCCGTATTGAGCTGGCCGTTATCCAGCAGGGCCTTGCGGTAGCGCTGGGCCATGCCGGTGTAGCTGGCACTTTCGCCAGACAGGATGTAAAACCGCACAGTCATGTCCCGCAGATAGGGCTTGCTTTCGCGGCTGTTGAGGCCCAGGGTGCGGGTGGTCTGGGCGATGTATTGTTCGCGCAGGGTGAAGTGCGCAGCTGCCCAGTTATAATCAGTGATGACGCCTGCGGGATACGCCATGATGTCGGCGGCTTCACTGCCATTCTCCACCACAGCGAGGTAGCCCAGCTGATCGTCGGTGTAGGCCATGCCGTATACCGGCAGGGTGATCTGCTCGGCGGGGCGGTTCAGCTCGGTCATGACCGACTTATCCACGCCGATGTTCGTACCGTAGATGCGTTTGGAAAAGGGGGTACTGCCCACGCCTTCCCCATTGGAGAAGTTGATGAGCGCACCCGCCGCCTCCGGCACCAGCATGTAGCCGGCCTTCTCGTCCAACTCGGTCGCGCCAAAGCAGGGCAGCAGGTACACGCCGCACACGCGGGTATCGGTGAAAGTTTCTACGCCGTCCTTGCCAACGCCCTTTGAGACCGGATATTCCTCCAGGCCGTCCTTGGGCATGGTGATAGCGATGGAATCCGCCTCCAGGCGAATTTGAAGCTTGATCTTCACGCCCAGGGCGGTGAAGTCTACCAGGGCGTCCGCGCCGTCCTCCAGCATGGTCAGATCAATGGCGACCTGATTGCCCATCAGGGACTGCTGCTTGGTGATGACGGACTGACCATCCACCACATCCAGCACCAGAGGAGATGCCACGAAGGCTTTCCAGCCGGTGAGCTTTCCGGAAGCAGGCTCGATGCTGCTGGCGAAGGACTTGCCACTGGCCTTGTCGGTCACGGTCATGTAGAGGTTGGTATCGTCAATGGTGAGGAGGAGATCGTCGTTCTCCACCGTATGGGTATCCGCCAGCGCGATCACGGGCAGGAGCAGAGCAAGGAGGAGAATCAGCAATTTACACTTCATTGTAGAATCGCGCCTCCTTCCATACGGCAGTGATGAACTCCCACAGCTGGGCCACCAGCGCTGCCGCGATGACCATGGCGATGATGATCATCAGCATGGTGAACAGCGTTAGCAGCAGGGCCACGAAGGTTTCCGTGAAATTGTAGTTCTGCAGCGACTTGACCATCATGACCACCAGCATCAGGCACAATCCGATGGTGACCACATCCAACAGGGTGATGATGAACGCCTCGTTGAACGTCAGCACGAAAGACAGCGCGAAGGTGATGGGCTTGATCATCACATACGGGCCCAGCGCATAGGCGAAGGAGCAGTACATCTGCTTGAAGGTGCCCTCGCCGTCGCGGATGGAGCAGATCAGGTTGCAGGCGATCAGGAACAGCGCAATGCCGCCGATGAGCATTACCAGATCCATGCCCACATCAAACTGTCCGTCGGGGATGGTCTTGAACAGGAAGCCGCAGTAGTACTTGTTGACGATAAAGATGAGGATCGCCGCGATATAAAGGATCGTGGCCGACAGTACGCTGACCTTGCCCTCATGCTTCACGCCGTAGAAGGCGTCCGCCGGGTTTCGCGGGAAGTAGGTGACAAATTTCAGTTCCCGCAGCAGCTTTACATCGAAGAAGGCATGCACCTTATTGCAGAAGCGCTGTACGGGTTTGACACGGGTCTTGAGCGTCTTCCAGAGCTTGCCCAGGAGCCACAGTGCGAACAATCCGCCGATCATCCACATGATGCCGCCCTGGAGGATCACATTGCGAACCTCCCAGTAGGAATCGGAGTAACCCTCCTTGTCGCCGCCGCGGCGGGAGGCCTGCAGGGCTTCCTCGTACATTTCCAGCTTGTAGTAGGCGCGGCCCAGACCCATGTGGGCGTAGTCAAACATGGAGTTGAGCTCCAGCACCTGCTCCCAGGGCTCGCGACTCTCGGCGTAGCGGCCCTCCTGATACAGGGCCAGGCCCCTGTGCACCAGGTTGGCGTAGTCCGTCACGGCGAAGCGCTGCACCAGCGCCTTGTCGCGGTCAAGGACGTAAAGGTTGCCGTAGCGGTCCACATCGATGGCCACGGTGTTGACGAACAGGCCTGTGCGGGTACGATCCTGATCCTGGCCTCCGAAGTAGAACAGACAGCGGCCATCCCGGGTGTACTCCATGATGTAGCCCAGCTCGTTGATGACGAAGATGTTCTCCTGCGTGCCCACTGCCACGTCGATGGTGTTGTCATGGCCCCAGCCGGTAGGTTCCATGATGTTCAGGCCGGACATGTTCAGCCGCTTCACGCCGCGCACGCCGGTGGTCACGGTGTAGAGCAGGCCGCGCTCGTCCATATCCACGCTTGTGGGGGTGGCCGGAATGACCCGTTTGAGCTTGGCCAGCTGTTCCTCGGTATAGGTGAGGCGCTTGAGCATCTCGCCCAGGCTGAGGTTGGTATCGTTCGCGCCGAAGTAGCCCAGGAAGGTGCCGTCCGCCGCGAACTGGGCAATGCCGTTGGTGTTGCCCTTGGAGATGACATACAGGCTGCCGGCGGCATCCACAGCGATCTTCAGCGGCTCAAACTTGGCTTTCACGCCATACAGGGGCGTGCCGGGGTGCTCCAGGGTGAAGACCGTTTCGCCGGTTGCGACATCATACACCACCACCTGCTGGAGCTTCAAGTCCGCCACGTAGAGCTTTCCATCCCGGACGTAGATGCCGCCGGGCTGCTTGAGATCATCCTTGCCGAAGGTGCGGATCCACTCGCCGTCCAGCGTACACATGAGCACGCGCTTGTTGCCCTCGTCGGAGATGAAGAGGTGATCCTCATCATCCACGAACACATCCGCCGGACGTTTGAGCGCTTTGCCGTCGAATTCGGAGTAGGTGCCCTCGGGCAGATAACCGGCGGGAGAATGGGCCTGCTCGCCGGAGTATATCTCCGTTAGGGTGTAGTAGGGCGCTTCATCCGCCCAGGCAGTCAGGGGCAGAAGCGCCAGACAAAGCAGGAATACCAGAATGCGTTTGATGCGCATGGCGTTCTCCCCTTTCTTTAGTCTTCCTTGAACATCTTGCCGCTCCAGCGGGTAATGGTGTAAATCAGCACCAACAACACCACGGAAGCTGCGGATGCATAGCCCATCTCATAGCGGATGAAGCCGTAGTCCTCGATCAGGTTGACGATCAGCTGGCCTGCGTACTGGGGCGTGGGGTTCGCGCCGGAGAGGCTCACGCCGATGTGGCCCACCTGGAAGGTGTTGACCACCGCCATCACCAGGCCGAAGAGCATCTGAGGCTTCATCATCGGGATGGTGATATAGAAGACCTCCTGGAAGCGATTGCGCAGGCCGTCGATCTCCGCAGCCTCGTAGACGCTTTCGTCGATGTTCATCATGCCTGCCAGCATCGCCAGGAAGCCTACGCCCATGGAGGACCACAGGGCCACGATGATCATCACCGGCATCAGGTAGGCGGTGGACTGAAGGAACTGGATGGGCTCGGAGATCCAGCCCAGGTTCAGCAGCACCGCGTTGAGGTAACCGCGCTCGTCACCGGAGAAGATGATGCGCCAGACGACATTCATCGCCACGCCGGAGGTCATCGAGGGGCTATAAATCAGCAGCGCCAGCACTGTACGCGGGCCCTTGGTGATCTGGCTGAGGCACCAGGCCAGGAAGAAGCTCAGCAGGTATCCGCCGGGGCCCACGATGATCGCAAAGAGGATCGTGTTGGGCAGGACGTACTGCATGAAGATCGCGTCGCGGGTTAGGAGGTTGACGTAGTTCATGAAGCCCACGAAATCCGGCACCTGGATGGTGTTGAAGTTCGTGAAGGAGAGCCCGATGGCGATCACCACCGGCACGATGATGAACAGCGTGAACAGAATGATGTAGGGAGCGAGGAATGCCCATGCGATGTGTTGATCCTTGGGGCCACGCATTTTGACAGCCTTGGTCATTCCAGCCACTCCTTTACTGTATTGATGTCCGGCACGATGAAGGGCGCGGTCAGCTGACCGTCCTTCAGGCGGCCGAATTCCTCCAGCTTGCGTTCCAGCTCGCGGTCAATGCGCTTGATCGCTTCATCCAGTGCCGCGCGGAGGTTTTGCCCCTCCAGGCACACGGCGTTTACGGCATTGGACAGCTCGCGCTCCACCATGTAGGAACCGGGGTTGCGGGGCGTTTCGTAGATCCAGTTCATCTGCTCGGCAATGATCTGCTTGTGCTCCGTGGGCCAGGGTGCGTTCATGTAGGCAGCCATGTTGGCGCTGTTCCACATATACTCATTGCCCAGGGTGGACTGAAGGTTGAAGGCGAATTCCGTCTGGATCTCCTCGCTCATCCACCAGGAGAGGAACTGCCAGGATTCCTCCGGCATGTTGGTGTTGTCGAAGATGAAACAGCTCTGCTCTGCGCCGCTTGTCCAGCGCTGGACTTCGCCATTTTCGTCCGTCATGCCGGGGTAAAGGGCAATGCTCCACTTGTCCGCCAGTTCGGGGGCGGCATTCATCACCAGGTTGTACATGGCGTAATTGGAGGTGCCGATGGGCAGCGTGCCGTCGCGGAAGCTCTGGTAGAAGCTGTTGACCTCAAAATCCATGTCGTAGATGACGAAGGAATCCGTCATGACCTTGAGGGCCTCGATGGCTTCCTCGGTGTCCAGCTGGACGTGAAGGTCGCCGTCCTCATAGAGCACCGCCCCGTTCTGGTACAGGAAGGGCGTGGTGATGGAGAAGGCTTTGTAGCCCACCGCGTTCGCTACGAAGTTGTTGTAGTTCAGGCCGAAACGATGCAGCGTGGGCAGCATCTGCAGCACTTCCTCGTAAGAATTGGGCACTTCCAGCCCGATGGATTCCAGAATGTCCTCGCGATAGAACAGCACATAGAAGTTGAAGGTTTCCGGCAGGGCATACATGCCGTCGTCGCACACAGCGGGCATCAGGAGGCCTGTGGGGAACCACTTGCCCACCGTGCCGAAGTCCTCGTATTCGCGCAGGTTCTTCAGCGCGCCGCGGACGGCCAGGTCATACACGCGGGTGGTGGATACGCCCAGTGCCACATCCGGCGCAGCGCCGGAGGCATTGGCCAGGATCAGCTTGCTCTCGTCCGGCATGATGGAGAACTCCACCTCGATGCCAGTCCGGGGCGTGAAGGTGGTATCCGCCATGCGCTGGAGGATTTCCAGGTACTGCCGGGGGCGGTTGACCCACACCTGCAGTTTGCTCTCGTCCGCATTATCCGCCACATAGCTTTCATCGGTGAAGGAAGCAACGAAGCGACCGGCGGTATCCGCTGCCTGCTCCAGAAGGTTGGGTTCCTTGGGCAGCATTTCTTCATCTGTATAGAGGTAGATCGCATCCAGGCCCACCGGGCTGGTGGAGAGGTTCTCCACCGTGCTGACCAGGAAGCCACGAGCGGAAGACGATCCCTGGGAGAAAAGCGCCAGCTTCTTGGGCAGGTTATCCGGCTCTTTGGCCAGCTGTTCCAAGGCCTGGATCGCCATGTCCAGGCTGGACAGCGCACCAACGCGGCCTTCTGTGTGGGCAATCCAGCCCAGTTCGGCACGGATAGCCTTCAGTTCGCTGATCCAGCGGCTCAGGTCATCCGCGATGTGGAAGTCAAAGTCCTCCAGGGCAAAGTCGCGGAAGAAATCCGTGTTCCCGCCGGTGATCTTGGTGATCTGCAGGGACAGGTCGGCAATTTCGTCAGAGATGGTCTGCAGCAGCTGCAGTGAGGGCCGGAGGGGATCCACGCTGGTCAGCAGGGTCAGGGTATGCTCGCCCTCCGTCAGGTACATATACGCGGGATTGCCCTCCGCGTCCATGATGGTCTGATTCTCGAATTGCAGCGTGTAGCTGAATTCTGCATTCTCAAAGGCAGGGCCGGGGATCACGCCATCGATCAGCACCGTGCGGTATACCGGGAAGTTTGCCAGCTCGCTCTGCCGCAGCCGTAGCGCCATGGCATAATTGCCAGATTGCTCCACGGTGAAGGTGTAGGTCAGCACATCGCCGGGATATTTATAGGAAGTATCTTCAATATGATTGATGACTTTCTTATTGCTGGAGTAGGGGGTCAGGCGCATGTCATAGTCCGCCAGGGGCCGGATGTTGGGGTTATTGCGCACCGGCACCTGCTCAGCCTGGAGGGTGATGAGGGCACTGCCTTGAGGTTCCCCCTGCGCCGTATTCAGCATGGGGATTTCGCCCTCCAGCGTCATACTGTACAGCTTGAAGGGACCCTCGCGGCAGATGATCGTGATTTCATGCTCGCCCGCTGTCAGGTACAGGCCCATGCCTTTTGAGTACATGCCTGCCTTTCCCATCAATCGGCAGGAAGTTGTTTCATAGGATTTCACCGGCATGGAGACAACCTCGTTGCCGTAGCGATCCTTGCTGAATGTGCCGCTTTGCGTCCACAGACTGTCAAGGGTCAGGGTGCTGCACTCCGCATAGGGCAGCTCGCCGTCCACCATCAGGGTGAAGCCGTTGTCCAGGATGTTGTTGCCGGTCATGGCGTAGGTCAACACGGGGTAACCGAAGGTATCCTGATGCACAGACACTGTGAAGGTCAGCTGTTCGCCCTCAGCCAGCAGGGCGCCTTCTTTTGCTTCATAGAGCTTCATACTTTCCGTAACGATCATCGGATCAGCCATGGAAGCAAGATACGCAGTATAATCATTCTTTTCGGAGCGTTCCAGATAAAGCTGCGTCAGGCCTTCACCCACCGCATGCAGCGGCAGAATCAGAAGTAGCACACAGAGGCAACTCCAGATTTTCAGCATACGCTTCACAACGATCCCCCCACATTCCAGCTGCATTTCGTTTGTTTCGGTATATCTGGATTTTATCATAGACATTTCGACTTTGCAATAGTTCTCGCAGAAAATATGTAAATTTTGGCCTCGTTTTTTCCCTTTATTACAAATTTTTTCGTATTTAACTTGCATGCAAACGTTTTCAAAGGGTGAAAATCTGAAATAGTCAAACCAATTTAGCCGTCTGATTATTCATTTTCGTTTTTTTGGAACATTCCGAATCACTGATCAACATCCACTTGCGTTGTCATTGTCACAACGAATGTCAATGCTCACTTCGTCAGTTGATCATTGTACATACCGATCCGGCCTCGTCCGCTTATTCTCCTGAATGAATTCGCGTTTAACAACCTCCAACCGACGCACTTCCTCCTTCATATCTTCCAGCTGATAATCCAACATAAATTGCTCCTTTTCCAGATACTCCAGAGCTGCCTTCCATCCCTTGTAATCGATCTTCTCACCGTCATCCTGGCAGCGGTGCAAGACAGACGCCGCCTGTTTGTATTGGCGCAGTTCATACTCATACTTTCGTTCAAATCCACCGCGCTTTTCCTCCGGCAGCTTCTCCCATGCGCGGTAATGCTTCTGGTATTTCTTCCACTTTTCATAGGATTCGATCCGGACGCTCAGTTCAAGAGAAAGATCATGATTTTCCTTCCGCTTGCTTTTCAGACCGTAGAACTTCGTGTTGACGGTCTGAATTGCCGCCAGACAGGACGCAGCATCCGTGATGCTGTACTCCTGCATGATGGACAGCAGCCCTGTGCTGTCGCGGAGGCGATGATCCTTGCGATTGGGCTGTACGCTGGAGGCAAGGATGTTGGACGCGAGCTTGAACCGCAGGCTCTCCCTGGATACGTCTTCGCCTTGCTCGATCAGTAGTTCATCCTTCTTTTTCGCATACTGCGCCCACGCATTCAGTCGGGCCAGTCGTGCTTCCAGCTGACAGAGCAGCTTGTTCTGCTGGCGAATCTCCCGATTCTTTTCGCCAACCTCCGTGGGAATGCCGCGCTTCTCCATGACACGGGCATCCGGCCCTTCGTGTACCATGGGGATGCGCTGTACACCCTGATCTGCATAGCTCCGAGGATCAACAAAGCCCTGCGTGAATCCAGCTTCACGCAGGGCTTCATTGATAGCATCGGCAGCAGCGGCACGCCAGCGTTCCGCATTGCCACGGTCATCCCAGTCAGTTGTACAAATCTTTCGTGTTTTCCAGCGTCCTTTCTGCTTGGCAGGGATGCGATTACCTTCAGCGTCAAGGATGTACTCCAACCGGCTCTTGTCGCCCCACTTTCCATCCGGGGTCAGTGGACGCATGGTCAGCAGGATGTGAGCATGTGGATTGCCATCTCCTTTGTCGTGGAAGGCAACGTCGGCACACATGCCCTTGTCCACAAAGTTCTCCTGTACATATTTCCGGATGAGGGTAATGTTTTGCTCATGGTTCAGCTCGGCAGGTAGTGCCAGCTCAATCGACCGGGCGAGCTGGGCATTGGCTTTGGTTTCGTTCCACTCAACGCTGTTCCAGAGAAGAGTACGGTCAGCGTATTCCGGCGGAGCATGAGCGGGCAGCATGACCTCGGTGTAGATGACATGCCGCTTCCGGGTGTAGTCATGGGTAACCCCGTCCCAGGTATTTTCCATTTTCGTGCCGCTGATGTAGGCAGAGGCAGCAACGGCAGAGCGACCTTTATTCCGAGATACTATTTTGGTATGGCTATGAAAGAATTCCATTCGTTCCTCCTTATTGGCTCCCTGTGGGAGCATCGTTCTTGGGGTATGGGGCTTGCTCCATCGCGGCGAAGTCCGCAATGTTGCCCCGCAGGGCGCACGACATACGCGCATAGAGGTCATGCTTCAGCATGACGAGCGACAGCGATTGCTTGCAATCGCCGAGCGAAGCCCGGGGAAGCGCCAGCTTTCACGGGCCGACGTATGTATCAGTGCGCACTTCGTGGTTATTCTTGTTGGGGACGCCCCGAGGTTACCCCCGGAACGCCCCCTTGCATGATCACCGGCCAGCCGCCAGCTCCTGCATGAAGGCAGAGAACTGGGCGCTGTCCATATGGATGGTCTGCGGAAAGCAAGCCTCCAGGATGGCTCCGTGTTCGCAGAGCCGGTGAGTACGAGCCTTCCGCTGCTTCTCCTTTTCGCGGTTGTCGGTAATGATTTTCCTGTGCTGCTCCTGAACGGTTTTCAGTTCGTCAGGATCTTGGGGCATATTCGCCAGCAGTTCGTCGATGTTGATCTTCATATATCTCCTCCAGTGGTGCACCAAAGTGATGCAAGTATGCACCTCTCTGATGCAGATGTCGTTATGTTCATTGATGGGGCTGCATCACTTTGATGCAATTATTGTGGAATGTGCGGCAGATTGATGCACTGACTCAGCCGCCGATAAAGTCGAAATCCATGCAGCTGTCGCCGAAATCGGGCATTGCGTCATCGTTTTCTTGCTGTTGGGGCGGTGTGGTGACCTGCGATGGCGCAGCGGACGCAGTGGGTACAGCCATAGCAATTGGCGCACTTGCTCCAGCAGAGTATCCTGCGAGATATGCCGGAAGCATCTGCTGAAGCCTGCTTGTCACCGATTCTGTGATCTCCTGAACAAGCTCGATTTTCTCAGTGCCAGACAGATGTACCCCCTCCGTGCCACAAGCATTGACAGCTTCTGCAACCAATTGACTGAACGACTGATGCCGTTCGCTTCGTCGGGCATTGAGCTTTTCCCATGCCTGCTTTTCTGCTGGGTGCGACAGGTGGAATCGCACGGTAATGGCCTTTACGCACAATATCAATCACCGGCCTTTCTGGCAAGACGCTCATTACGCCAGATCACGCCCTGCGCCATGTACTCATAGCCCTTGGCGGAGGCATGGAGATCATCCACAAAGATGACAGCTCCGGGATCGTACTTGCCGAAGTACTTTACCAGACAGCCGCCACCGCCCATCACAAAGAGCTTCATCAGGCGGGCGTCATAGCCATGAACACGCAG
>JAFQEB010000041.1 GCA_017399225.1 Clostridia bacterium
GGACACTTCTGCAATGGAAGATACCTTCCTGCGGATCGTGAAGGATCTGCGAAATGGCGCAGCCGCATACATTGCCGAGGCTGATAAGCTGACCACCGAGGTGATGATGCAGCTGATGAAGAACCTGACGAAGCGCGGCGGTAGGGTGAAGCCTCATGGTGTTACGCCGGAGCAGATGGTGAAAGCCATTCTGGATACGACAGATCCAGAAGTGATTACGGAGGAACACAGGATTGCATTGAGGGCAATTCTGTTGCCGTTGTTCAAGAAGTCGGGGAAGCATTGAGAAGGAGAGCATGTATGCAGAATGTACAATTCAAATTGGCAGATGTATCTGATGCGATGGCTATTGTGCGCTTGCGTCAGCAAATCTGGTCAACTACATATCGAGGAATTTATCCTGATATGATGATAGATGATTTTGATTATCGCTGGCACATTGAGAAAGAAGAGAGACGTATACAACGGTCAGATTTTGCTGTACATTTGATTGAAATTGATCATTGTCCGGTTGGCTATCTGACGATGAGTAATGGCGTGAAGGCAATTCTCCAATCGCTTTACATACTGGCGGAATATCAAGGGTGCGGGATTGGCAAAGCAGCGATCGAATATGTGAAAGGGTATTTTAGAAATGCAGGCAGGAACGAATTCATCTGTCACTGTCATCCAGAAAACAGAAATGCGAGAACTTTTTACGAAAGAATGGGTGGGGTTGTTGCCGGTGCGGACATGGATAATGAGGAACACTGGCAGGACTCTGTAACGTACCAATTTCTTGTATGACTAAGCATATGAAGAGTGCTGTCGCTGCGGCGGGTGATATACCTCTTGTGCCCTCGGCGACGATGCCGCCTACATACGAACAGGGGCAGGTGCGTGATGCAATGATCACACATCTGCCCCTGTTCTGCTGCCAGCGGAAAGCGCTGCGCCGCACTGGCTCACCCCTTTCCGCCATCAGCGGTCACAAAAGGTATAACACACTACACTTTGCAATACCGGTCATCAAGCGGCAAGGCCGCTCGCTGACTACGCTCGGCAAATGCAAGCATTTGCTCTCGCTAATCCGGCAAGCCGGATCTCATGCAAAGTCGTGTGCCAACAGGGATGCTCAGCGCCCCTATTGGATGACCCAGCGAAAAGCATGCTGCACAATTTTCTTGATGACTATTGGCTTATCGCATATGAGTTGTTATAATAGAGCGTAGGAGGGGATTGTCATGTCAAAAGTACATCAGAATAGCATCAAGTGACGAGTAAGATCGGATGGCTCGCCCGTGACAGAAACATCACTGTTACGGGCGAGCTTCTAATGATTCGGTATTGCTGCTTTATGAGATCATCCCAAAGTGCCTCAGCGCATCCTCAATCGCCACGACCTTCTCTTCCGGACATTGCGGCACCCTGCCGCCCTCCGATTTGGGTGCGTTATAGCACTCCCGCTCAATGATCCCGTGCTTCTGCTTCACCTGCGCGAAGTACAGGCTGCTCACCTTCAGGCCGCTGTGCTCCAGCACATAGTCCTTGATCTCCTGATAAGTAGCCTTGCTCTCTGCGCTGGTGACGTCCAGCTCATCCAGCTCCAGATCAATGTCGATATGTTGCGGGGTGTCGAGTTTGGACAACAGTGCAACGCATTCAGCGGCTGCATGGGCGGTCCTTGTCGGGTTTCAGTGTGTACAACGCAGCAGGTTGTCGGAATTTCCGTCCTGAAGCGTGAAATGCACACAAAAAATGGGCCGTGCGGCGGATTGATCCGGCCGTGGGCCCGTGGTGGCGGGTTATTCGGAAGCCTGCCCTGCGTTTTCCAGCAGGTGAATCAGGTGGGACTGGGAGGCGAGCTCCATGTTGCCCAGCATATCGCCGGGGCCGCTGACGGACTCGGGCCCGCTGGCCGGCTGTATGCGGATCTCCGCGGAGATCGGATTGATCAGCAGGACGGGCCGTACCGGGCGTCCGCGCCATTGGGGACAGAGCCTGCAGGCAAAGTCGTAATCGGGCAGCCGGTACTGACTGTTGTCGAAGAAGTCGAGGCTGAAGAGCGGGTGAGCACGGAAGAAATACCGCCTGTAGTCGCTGAACACCAGCGTCCTGGAGGCGCGCAGCACGCCGAAGAGTTTGACAGCGACGACGCCGGAGCCTGTGAGGATGCAGCAGTCGCAGTCCTTGCCATACCTGCAGCCCAGAAACCAGAGCGGGTACGTCCCGCGCAGTTCATATCCCTCCCGCTGGCAGACGGCTTGGAGCTGGCGCATGCAGGACAGGCACTTGAAAAAGCAGCGCACATAGGGGATAAGGACATACAGCGCTGCGGCTGCGATGAGGATCGGGATGACGTCCATGGGCGGGACTCCTTTGCGTGTGATGGCGGTCGGCGGTCTCAGACCTGCGGCCGGAGTATATCGTATTTGTACAGGAACATCACCGTGCGGCGGAGCTGGCTCTTCGGGACGGACGGGAAGGCGTCGAACAGCTCCTGCATGGTCACGGCGCCTTGGCAGCGCAGATGAGCGAGCAGGCGCTCGGGAAGCTGAAGCTCCGGGACGTAGCGGGCCATGAAGGCTTCGTTGTCCTTCACTGGCAGCTGGCCATGCAGACCGTGCTCCGTGAGGGTGAAGAGGGTCTCGTCTGTCAGCCAGCGGGTCGGATAGGCGTGGAAGCTGCGGCAGTAGTCCAGCGGGGGCAGCCGCATCGGCGGGACGTCCGGGTCGGGATGGGCGGCAATGGCGCGAAGCTCCTGCCAGAGCGCCTCGGTCTGCCGGACGGTGCTGTGCAGGTCGTAATGCTCCTCTGCGCGTCGCCGGGAGGACTCTCTCATCCGTGCCCGCAATGCGGGATCGTCGATCAGCTGCTGCAGGCGCTGCCGGTAGGCTATGCAGTCCACCGCTACGCTCCGGGCGGACAGGAGCCTGTGGAGATCTCTTCGGCGGTAACCGTCGCCGGGCATGTAGCTTTCCTGCGCGATCTCATCCAGACAGTCGCACCAGGCGGTGGGGAGCAGGAAGCCGGTTTCGCCGTCCATGACGGTGTCGCGGTAGCCATCCCAGTCCGTTACCACCTGCGGGACGCCGCAGGCCATCGCCTCCACGGGGGTGAGGCCGAAGGTTTCCTGGATGTTGTCTACGGGGGAGGTGAATACGTCGCTGAGGCAGTACAGCTCCGTCCGGTCGGGGATGTCCTGGTTGTACACGATGCGGACGTGCTTCTCCAGTCCCAGGCGGGCGCATTCCTGCTGCAGCCGTCGGCTGTATGCCCGGGGGCCGTCCTCGCAGCCGGCCAGCAGCAGGCGGAGATCCTTCCCGGGGTTGTCCTTCACCAGCTGGGCGAACACGTGCAGCAGCGGCATCAGATCTGCCTTGAACAGGTCGGAGAAGCGCCCGAACCACAGGATCATGAAGGCGTTCTGAGGGATGTTGTACTTTGCGCGAAGGGCAGCTCTGTCCAGCGGGCGGAAGAGCTGCGTATCCACGCCCAGCGGCACCCGCTCCAGACGGATCCGCCGGCGCAGAGACTCTCGGCCGGGCCGCTGCCAGCATTCCTCCAGCTGTGTCAGGATGCTGTCCACGCTTTTGCGGACGGCCTCGGAGGTGCAGATCACCGCATCATACCGCCGGAAGGGCAGCAGCACCAGCGGCAGGAACAGGTCCGAGAGCATCTGCTGCTCCGCCAGGCAGTGCAGCGTGAAGGTCATGGGTGCGCCGGGATTCAGACGCTCGCGCAGCGCCAGCAGGGGCACGGCGTCCTCTTTGACGCTGTGGAACACGTCCACGTCCGTGGGCAGCAAGGGGGCGCCGAAGAACAACTCGTACTCATTCACGAGGCGGCAGCGGCGCTGCCCGGATTCGCGGATCAGCTTGTCCAGCACCTCCTGCTGCAGACTCTCCGGCTCACAGAGGCAGACAATCTCCTCTGCTGTGGAGTGACGCAGGAAGCTGCGCATCAGGTCTGCCGTAGCGACGGCGAAGCCCGTGATAAGCCCCGACGGGCGCATCGGCCGGAAGCTGTTGCCGGTCAGACAAATCTTCATCTGTTCACCTTCCCGTCTGGCAGATCAGCGTCCACAGGTCGCCCATCGTCATGCTTTGGGCGCCGGTCAGCTGCGTGTCGGCGAGGCGGACGCCGTACTCGTCCTCCAGGCGGACCAGGAACAGCAGCACCGACAGGCTGTTGACGTTCAGGTCGGCCACCAGCTGCTGCTCCATGCTCAGCGACTGTGCATCCCGGCCTGTACAGGCTGCGACCAGGCGGAAAAAATCATTCTGATTCACGGTAGTGCCTCCTCTGTATCTTGCCCAGCGCATTGCGGACCAGGGACTCGGCGGTGAACCTCACGCCGACGAGACGGCAGTCTGCGCTCACGCCGGCATTGAGGGCTGCGACGGCGGCCCCGGCAGCCTCGCTGTCCCCTGAGGGGACCACCACGGCGGTCAGCCAGGGCCGGCCGGTTGGCTGGTAGACCACCGCTTCCTTCACCCCGCCGAGCTGCTTCAGCCGGGCTTCGTACTGTTCCGGCTGGATCTTCTCGCCGTTAGGCAGGTTGATGACATTGTCCTTGCGGCCGCTGATGTACAGCCGACCTCCGGTGTCCAGCGAGCCCACGTCGCCGGTGTGGAACCATACGTCCCGCGCCAGCCATGGGCCGTCGGGGCCGTAGCCCTTCATCATGTTGTCGCCGCGAACGAGCACCTCGCCGTCACTGGCGATCATCACCTCGCAGCAGGGCAGCACCAGGCCTACTGAGCTCCAGTCGTTATTTCGCGGGCTGTTGACGGCGATGGCTGTGGAGAACTCCGTCAGCCCGTAGCAGTTGTACAGCCCGACACCGAACTCCTCCAGCCCCTGGCCCAGTGCGGGATCCAGCGCTGCGCCGCCGCAGAGGACGGAACGGAGCTCGCCGCCCGCTGCCTCTGGGCCGAAGGCGCTCAGCATCTGCAGCAGCACCGCCGCCACCTCCGGTACGCCGTTGATGTTGGTGGGCCGGAAGTGCTGGACGTCGCGGATCAGCCCCTCCTCCGAGGCCGTGCACAGGCATGCGCCTCCCATCAGCGGGGCGATCACATCGCACAGGACGCCATAGCCGTGATAATAGGGCAGGCAGTTGACGAAGCGCTGCCCGGGGAAAAAGGGATAGATCCGGCTGCCGCCAGCCGCGTCGGCGCACAGGTTCCACTGGGTGATCACTGCGCCCTTGGGCTCGGCGGTGGTACCGGAGGTGAAGAGCACCATGCACTCGTCCTCCGGGGAGACCTCCGGCAGGAGCTCTGCCTGGGCACCCTCTGGCAGCACCCCCAAAGGCAGCACCGGCAGCGGCAGCGCGCCCTGCTCAAAGGCGTCACTGATGATCGCGGACGCTCCGTAGCGCGCAGCGGTGGCGGCAACGGCCTCTGTGGTGGCGAAGTCCGGCATCATCACGGCGCAGCGGCCTGCGTACATCAGCGTCAGCAGGGAAAGGGCAGTCTCCAGCGTGATGCGCCTCTGACGACTGAGCAGGATCACCCGGCCTGCAGGCACGGCGGAGGTCAGGCGCAACGCGTTTTGCTGCACCGCCTGCTGCAGCGCACGATAGGTCAGGCGCTGCTCCCGGCTGCGCAGGGCGATTCCCTCCGGCCAGAGGGCGGCGGATTCGTCCAGCAGCTCGCGGATTGTGCGGCGCACGGGCGATGGATAGAACATCTCTCTCATGTGTCCTCCTGATGGCCGAAGAGCTTCCGGTCGATCTCCTCGAAGGCTTCCCGGTAGAGCGCGAAGGTGTACAGCCCGTAGTACTTCCCGTTGCGGAAGGCGTGCTGCTTCATCAGCCCCTCCTCAACGAAGCCGACCTGCCGCACGAAGGCGAGGCTGGCGTGGTTGTACTCGTAGATGTTGGCGTAGATCTTACGCAGCGGGAAATGCCGGAACAGGTAGCGGTAGGCCAGCAACCCTGCCTCGGCAGCGCAGCCGTTGAGGCAGTTGTCCGGATCCATCACCAGCGTGCTGAAGGCGAAACCGTTGGCGGGGTTGTACTGCGTGGTGTAGAAGAAGCCGATGGGCTTCTCCGGCTCCTCCACGGAGGCGATGATGAACAGCACATGGTAGTAGCTGTCCAGATCGCGGTAGAAATGCTCGCGGAAGCTGTCGGTGGTGGGGACAGTGCGGCTTGTCCAGTTGCCGCGGGTCTCCAGGTTCCGGTGCATCCGCGCCAGAAAGGTCACGTCCCGGTCGTTCACCCAGCGCAGGATGCAGCGCCGGCCTCTGATCTGATCACCCATGCAGGTTCTCCTCTCCGTTTGCTGCAAGCAGTCCATGCAGCTTTCTGATCTGCTCCATGCGGAAGACGAGGCAGCCTCCGTGACACAGGCCGGTGCGCTGCTCGTAGCAGCTCCGGCAGTTCTTGGACACGGGCAGGTAGGCGCACAGGGTGTCAAGCTGCTGGCGGTAGTACTGGCGCAGATGTCGGGGCGAATGGAAGTCTGCCACCCGCACGCGGGTCTCGTCCGACAGGCCGAAGCAGCGGATAGCCGTTTCGTCCGGCAGCACGTCCAGCACGGGGCTGCAGGGCTCGGCGCCGTGGAAGAGGTTCGTGCGGTGCATCATCTCGTGCAGCTCCGGCAGCGCGTCGAACTCCGGCCCACACAGCAGGCAGGCGGGAATCCGGTTGCAGTCGAAGGTCGGATAGGCGTTGATCCCATGCAGCTCGCGCAGCAGGTGCGCTACATCCGGGATAAAGCTGCGCAGGTAATCCAGCGGGTTGACCTTCGCCTCTGCGCCCGTGGGCACGGTGACGGACACCCGCAGCTCATGGTGATGAAAGCGCTTCATCATCTCCAGGATGTGGCTGAAGTCATAGCCCTGCCGGTAGATGTTGACGCCGAAGGTGACCTGACCGGACATGCCCATTTCCAGGAGCTGTCCCAGTACCTTGTCCAGCTGCGCCTGACGGGCGCTGCCCAGCACCTCCGGCTCGTTCACGTTGAGCAGGATGCGCGTACCCAGCTCCCGCAGCAGCGGCAGATGCTGTCCCAGCGCCAGACCGTTGGTGAACAGGGACGCGTGCATTCCACGATCGTGGATCATCCGCAGGATCTCCGGCAGATGGCGGTGCACCGTCGGCTCGCCGCCCATCACGCCGACCATCCGCTCACCGCCCTGGCATAGCCAGTCCAGCATGCGATCTGCGGTGTCCAGCGTCATGTCCGTGTCCTCGCGGTTGACATAGCTGTTGGCGAAGCAATAGCTGCAGTTCAGGTTGCAGCGGTAGGTGATCATCAGATTGGCCATGCTGTAATACCACACTTTCATCAGCCGGAGGAAGGGCCGGTTGTTCTGCGTCAGGGAACGCGTTCCCTGACGGATCAGACGTACTATGTTATCATCCTGGAAGAAGCAGGATGGCGAGGAGCACAGAAAACCAGATACTGCGCTTGCACACAGCATCCGGCGAAAGGTTACTTGCTGTTGTTCCAGCCTCCGTCAGACCAGCTGGTGTAGGAGTTGGTCCAACCGTTGTCGGACCAGCTGGTGTAGGAGTTGGTCCAGCCTCTGTCAGACCAGCTGGTGTAGGTGTTGGCCCAGCCGTCGTGCAGCCAGTTGCTGTAGGAGTTGACCCAGCCGCCGTCCGACCAGCCAGAGGCCTGCGCAACAGCGCCCTGATCCACCGTCAGCTGAATCTCCGCGCCTATACGCTTGGAGAAAACCTGGATGTAATCCATACCGATCGCTTCCTTTCTGTAAGATGTATGCAGGCCGGGGGACGAGCCAGTGCAGCCTGATTGCCGGGAGAACGAGGACTGCGTGCAAGCGCAGCGGTCAGCGGACGTGCCGCCGCCCCTCCTCCGTGCAGCCTGTTTTATTCCACCTCCCGGGGGCGACCCGATGCGTCGTAGGGGCGCACCACGCCGCTTCCGTAGATGCGGTAGACGCTGTGCCACACGCCCGGACAGAGCTTTGCTGCCAGGCATTCGCGGCAGCCTGCCGGGTGATGCCCGCAGGTGCTCTCGGGGCGCAGCCAGTCGGAGGTGCTCATCTTGTCGCCGTCGATGTAGGCGGTCATGCGGGAGGAACCGTTGCGCGAGAGCTTCCAAAAATACGGGTCGATCCAGCACAGCGGGTACTCCGACAGGGTAATGAAATGGGGCATGGAGACGCCGTAGTACTGCTCCGCCCTGTCCAGGAAGCTCTCCAGCAGCTCGCCCTCCACGCGGTAGTTCACCGGTACCTGCGAAAGATCGGAGGGCGCCGTTCCGCACAGGTCGAGGCCGCACAGATTCAGCTGTACGCCCCGCTGCCAGCGGCTGACGATCATGTCGAAGATTGCCGGCAGCGCCTTGCAGGTCTCCACGCTCAGGATGACCTTGACGACCACGTTCATCCGCAGGTTGTACAGCGCGTCGATGCCCGCCAGGGCTGCCTCGAGGCTGCCGGGACGGCCGGTGATGCTGTCGTGCACTGCGGGATCGGTGCTGTGCAGCGCCGTGACGATGCTCATCCGGGGCGCTGCGGCTGCCAGCGGCTCTGCCAGACCGCGCCGCACAAGCTGGTACAGATTGGTCAGCATGGTCAGTTGAAGGCCCATCCCGGACAGACGGGAGACGATCTCCACGATGTTGGGATGCAGCAGCGGCTCGCCGCCGGAGATGGTGATGGAGGCAACGCCCTTGCGTGCCATGGATTCCTTCACCGTGGCGATGATGTCCGCTACGGGGGTGAAATACACCTGCCTGTCCGGATGCTGCGTGCCGTGGGGACAGGTCATGCAGGCATGGGTGCAGGCGTCGGTGACCTCCAGATAAAGATTCTCGGGCATGTCAGCTCATCCATCCTTTCAGCTCGGCCCCCCGGCGCAGCAGCAGCGCTGCCAGCAGAGGGTACATGCTTCTGTTCAGCGTGCATTCGCACTCGTCCACCGCCGCCGTGCCCTGCTGGCTGAGGTACTTTACTGCCGAGGAGCATCCGCCGCGGCAGTAGTACCACCAGGGGCAGTCGTCGCATTCGGTCTTGTGCTTCTGGCGGAAATAGGCCTTCTTTGGGATGGCTGCGCGCACCATGTCGCACAGGTCCGCCCCGCTGTAAATGCTGCCGAGGCATTCGTCTGCCCAGTCGGTCAGCTCGCACGGGTAGATCAGGCCATCCATGTCGAAGGACACCATACGCAGCCCGCCGCAGCAGCCGCAGGAGTGGCAGATGTTGCTCTCGGAGCGGGAAAGCAGGTTGTGCAGGCGATCCAGCACGCCGGATTCCTTCAGGCGGCTGCCGCGGGCGATCAGGGTCTCTACGGCCTCGACGATCTCTGCGGACATGGCCTGGATTTCCTCGTCATCCAGCGCACGGACGCCCTCGCAGGGGTAGGCCGGCTGACGCATCAGGTTCAGCTTTACGCCGCCCATGCCCAGCTCGTGCTCGCAGTAGTCCAGAATCTCCTGTACACGTCCGATGGAGTGGTCCGTCAGCACGCAGATGCCGCCCAGATCGCGGTAGCCTGCTGCCCGGGCCGCCAGGATGCCCTCCCGCACGCGGTCGGAGGTGGGTCTACCGCCCCGGTCGCGGCGCTGCAGGTCGTGCACGTCTGGCGTGCCGTCGAGGCTGACGCTGATGCTGATGCGATGCTCCCGGAGCTGGGTGAGTATCTCCGGCGTCAGGAGGGTGCCGTTGGTCTCAACGGTGATCTCCACCTGAATTCCCGGCTCCTGATCGAAGAACCGGCGGATCTCCAGCACCCGGTCCAGCTCCAGCAGCGGCTCGCCGCCCCAGGGCTGGATGGTGATCCGGTCCAGCTGGTGGGCGCGGCAGTGGGCGAGGATATAGCCGCACACGTCCTGCAGCCGCTCCTTGCTGATGGCCTTGCCCAGATGGGTGGGCACGCGCAGGCAGTAGGCGCAGCCCAGGTTGCAGCGGTTGGTCATGTCAATCAGGAAGAAGGTGGGCATGACCGTATCCACGTGGCATTGCAGGGCGGGCGCGCCCGGAACGGAGGCGAAGCCGTTGACGACCAGCTGATAGCGCAGGCGGCTATCCGGCTCGCCCCGCTCCAGCGCATCGGCGGCGAAGGCGGTTAGGAAGAGGGTCGAGCCCGTCTCGCGGTTGATCAGCATGCACCGGTCGCCGAGGGTGAAGCGGTGGTATGGGGCGACCGTCAGATCGCCCAGACGCATGCCCTCCCGGCGGGTGCAGACGAGTTCCTTATCGCTCATTCGATCACACATCCTTGCAGCATGGATTCAAAGGCGGAGGGCTCCGCGCCGCTGTCCCGCAGGAGGGAGAGCAGCTGCGCCTCGCTCACGCCGCAGCGCAGCGCGCCCAGCAGACGCTGCTGCATCGCGCCGGATGCGGCCAGGGTGACCACTGCGCCGTACAGCCGGTTCCGCAGCCGAAGATGGTCTGTGTCCATGCTGACATCGGCGTAGCGGCTCAGGTGCAGCAGCGGCGCGGCTTCTTCCCCGTGGATGAGCAGCAGCGGCGAAACGGCGTCGCCCGCCGGAAGACAGGTGAGGCTGGCGTCGTCATCCGTGGCGCGCAGGCCCGGGCAGTAGCCTCCGGCAAGGCAGCCGCTGCATACAGGGCTGGGCTGCAGCTCGTCCGGCACGCCGGTCAGCCCGATGACCGGGAAGGAGAGCAGCCTGCGCCGTTCCTGTCGCGTCGCGAACAGCCCCCAGTGCCGCTCGTCTGCCGCGCACAGCGGCAGATCCATGTACCGCAGCTGTGGCTGGCCTGTATGGCGGCAGGCGTCCAGTGCGGCGTTCAGTGCAGGGCGCAGCCGGTCGTAGCGCAGGGAGGCTTCCGGGCTGGTGCACAGCCAGACCTCTTGTGCAGGCGGGATGGTAGCGCCTGCTGCAGCGATCGCCCCGGGCAGGGCGGGGACGTTTTCTTCGGTCAGGGTGATGACCTCTGTCAGCCGCCAGTTCAGGCGGCGCTCTGCCAGACCCTCCAGCAGCGGCTGGAGCATGGCGGCCTCCCCACGGGGCGGCAGGAACACGTTGATCACCGGCGCACGGCCTGTCATGCCGTCCAGCGCTGCGAGGATCTCCCTGGCGGAACGGGCCTGTCCGCCGCCCAGAATGATCCGGATATTGCTCATTGTCATGTGCTTCCCTTCGGTGTATTACGGAAAACGGATTTCGGGATAGTAGCAGTTGAAGCCCTCTGTGCAGCGCAGGTCGCGTCGATCGGGCATGATCATCCGCCGGAGGTACTCCGCCTCGCTGGCGCTCTCCCGGGCGATGTCGATATTGCGTACGATGAGGGACAGCATGCCCATCGCGTGCTGCTGTCCGGCGGAGCGGCCGACGATCTTGAGCTTCTGCACGCCCATCTGCTCCAGGCGGTACAGCGCGCACAGGCCGCAGGCGTCCTTCATGAACAGATCCGTGAACAGGTGTGCGGACATGCGCTGGTGGCTCATTTCTGCGAAGTCAGCGTCGCCCTCCAGCGACCGGCCGGAGTGGTCCAGCAGCTGGCACAGGCCGCCCTGACGGGGGATGTGGCAGCCCATGCACACGGCGTCGGAGAAGCGACAGCCGCTGCTCATCAGGAAGACCTCCCAGGCCACCCCGGGCACGCTGCGCATGATCCCGTCGATCTCTTCCAGTGTCAGCTCGCGGGGGAGGATGATCGAATCTGCGCCCGCGTCCCGGTACTGTGCTGCCCGACCGGCATGGTATACGCCGGCGATGGTGCTCACCGAGGTGCGCAGGCCCAGTCCGTGGGCTTCGGAGACCAGGCGGATGTCGCTGGTGATGATCCCCATGCCGGGAATCCCGCGCAGGGGCTGCAGATAGGCGTCGCGGATAAAGGCACGCTGCTGGTCGTCATAGTGCAGGGCGTTGAGGACGGTGTTGACGGGGATCCCCATGTCCGCCGCCTCTGCGGCTGCCTCCAGCCACTGCCGGAAGGAGGCGAAGTTCGCGCCCTGGCGGAAGGAGGACATGCGGTTCAGGCCGTAAGAGGTCTGATACTGCGCCTCCCAGCCCTCGTCCATGAAGCCGCCGTACAGCTCGATCCTGTCCCGGAAGGGGTTGAGGTCCGGCAGGGAAAAGTCCGGACAGAACGGTACAAGTACTTTCATGTGTGCAGCTCCCTGTATTCAAGCATTGGCGAATAGATCATCCCTCTTGCGGGAACGGGCGGCGCGTCGGGGGTCAGCAGGGTATAGATGCCCCGTCCGAACTTCAGCAGCCGTCCGCGGTAAGCTGTCCAGACGTGCTGGCACTGGCGGCGGCAGCCGGCGCAGGCCTTCAGCAGCTCCCGGCAGCCGTCGCTGGTCACCGCATACTGGCAGTGCCGCGTGCTGGAGAGCATCACGGCGGGAAAATGGCAGCGGAGCTTACCCTGGGTCAGGAGGGGCTCCTCAGCGGCGAGCCACGGCTCGAGTGCGTCGGCCTCCACGGCGTCCACACCCTGCGCGAGGAGATCCCGCGCCACACGCAGCAGCTCGCGATGACGCTCCTGTGCGTTGTCCATGCGGGGATCGTGCTCGTAGGCGCACAGCAGTCGTCCGGACACGATGCGCGGTACCGGTCGCTGCGCCAGCATGCGGTCCAGCAGGAAAGCGTCGTTGATCACCAGCTCGTCGCAGGTGGGCAGGGCGGCGAGAATCTCGGCGGTCTTGTCCTGCACGGCCTGCAGCAGCCCCTGTCTCGGCGCGGGGATGGTCAGGCTGAAGCGCGTGCCGTCCCGCTGGGCCAGCTGACGAAGGAAGCTGAGCTCCTCTGGCCCGATGGCCAGCAGCTGCAGCTCGCAGAAGGAGGAGCCGATGCTGATACGCTCAGCCCCGCTGCAGCCCATCAGGGCCATCAGGTGCGAATACTCCGCCTCCTGCAGGCAGGAGCTGAGCTCGCACAGACTCAGATGTGCCAGCTGCTTCATTGCGGCGTTTCCTCCATCCATTCCACATCGGGGGTGTACAGCAGCGTGACCCGGCTGGTCACGACGGAGAGGTACAGCGGGTCACTCGGGGACAGGCGATGCATCAGCGCATCGCCCCGCAGCGTCAGCCCTGGCAGCGCGTGTGGAGTGCTGTGGACTGGGCGTCCCATGCAGTTCAGGCAGACGGCTGTATCACAGCTGCCCTCAGCCTGCGTGCTGTGCGGGCAGACGCTGCGACACACCTGTGCCAGCGGGTAACGCACGATACATCCTGCGCCCTGCATGCCCTCGGGCACGCCGCTTTCCAGCATATCGCGCACGCAGGGGCTCTGCAGGCTGCCGGCGGGGGCGTGGCGCATGTCCAGCTCTGTGCCGCGCAGCACGGTCGTCCCCTGTGCCTGAAGCAGAGTGAAGGTGTCCCAGTCGTTGACGATCACACCGTCGGGGGCGGCCTGCTGCACGGTCAGCGCGTCCAGCAGCGCGAGGACGGCAGCGTGATCTGCCTTCCTGAGCGGCGGGAGCGTGAAGCAGACGGTCTGCCCACCCTGACGGAGCGTTGTGATCAGCCTGGCAGCACGGGTGGGATCTACATGCGTCAGCAGCCCCGGGCAACTGTGTACGCCCACGCACCAGCCTGTCAGCTGGCCGTCGATATTCTCCAGCAGGCGGGAAAGATCCTGATGTATGCCATCGCCGGGCAGCGTCCGGGAGGACTGGCGGAAGATGTAGCGGTCTGTCAGGTCTGCCCATACCATCAGCGGATCGGGCTCGGCCTGATCCTTGATCGGCTCGCCACGGTACAGGCGGCGCTTGATATCACGGATGCGCTCCAGATCGAAGCAGCCGTAGCTTCTCATGTGCCAGGTCAGGTGGGCCCAGAGGCTGTAATTCTCCTTCGTCTGGGCCAGCCACTTCTCCTCGTTGCCCTCGATGTAGCTCTGCAGGCTGGCGCGCAGATAGCGGATGTCGGTGTTGCGGGAGTTGATCTTGATCAGATCCACGCTGTCCGGATCGATCCAGCCCTCATGCAGCTCGAAGGGCATGATGCTTTGCAGCGCATAGAGGTACTCCGCGCTGTGTTGGCGCCGCGCCCGGCGGTAGGAGTCGGCGCAGTGCCTCATGGTGGAGCAGCCGCCGCAGATGTGGGAGCACCCGTTGTTGACCAGCAGCACTGTCTGGCCGTGGAGCTTCTGGTGGATGTAGTCCGTCAGTTCCTGGTTCCGGATGAACTGGCGGCCGATGACATACTCGGCATACTGCCGGCCCTCTGCGGCATAGGCGGCGACGGACGCGGGCGAATTGTTGAAGCTGTACACCAGCTCCTTGCCGGGGAATAGCTCGCGCACGACATCGTAGACCTCGTTGACCAGTCCCACCTTCTCCGGATCGATCCCATGGGCGTCCAGCATCCGTCGGCCAGCCGCCACATCCTCACGGTTCAGGCCGTGGGTGTTGAAGAGCGCCTCCAGCTTGATGCTGCGTGCCTGGATGGCACGCAGCTGCGCCCAGAACTGGTCGATATTAGCTTCCTGACGGAACTGCTCCGCTACCCTCCGGCGAGAATGGAAACGATCTCCCAGCGGCAGGGAGAAATAGAAGTTATCGATATAGGGATGATACTCATCCAGAAAGGCTTCGAACTCTTCCATCTTTGTATCCAGCACGAGGCCGAGGGAGAACTTCTTTGCCCACTTTTGCTTCATATGATTTCACCTCATCTGTTGTATTTTGACGTGCCAGCTGCGGATGCGGCCTCAAACGGGAGTCTATAGCCGGCGCAGCGTCTTCCTGGTAGCCGCTTCGTACGGGCGTATAGGAAATACAGCGTCATTCAGGACGCCTGATTCTAATAACTTGTGACATGTATCTGTATTATACAGCACGAATGGCTGATGTGTCTACAAAATTCTTACAAATGCGAAAAAAAGACAAGGCGCGGCAGTGACGTCGCCTGTATGCAAGCGGAGGCAGATACGTGATGCGATGACCACGTATCTGCCTCTGCTGCGATGATATTCTGCTACAGGTTGATCTGTATTGGAGGGAGAAGTTGTTTTTCTTGCCGGTCAGAGGGTATCGAGTTGGACAATAGTGCAACACATACAATGATCACACATCTGCCCCTGTTCTGCTGCCAGCGGTAAGTTCTGCGCCACATCTGGCACACCCCTTTCCGTCGTCAGCGGTCACAAAAGGTATAGCACACTACACTTTGCAATACCGGTCATCAAGCGGCAAGGCCGCTCGCTGACTACGCTCGGCAAATGCAAGCATTTGCTCTCGCTAATCCGGCAAGCCGGATCTCATGCAAAGTTGTGTGCCAACAGGGATGCTGCGCGCCCCTATTGGATGGCCCAGCAATAGGTGGTATTCTTTTTCTGAAGAACTCAATCATTAACTGGAAAACAATTTGCGGATTCACCATGTCAATAGAAGTGGCGTATGCCATGATGCTGCATTCTGCTCCGCTTACCCTGTACTATGTAATCCTTGTTTCATTAATCGGAGTATCAGCTAAACTATAAAATGAAAGAATAGTGGGATATCGAAAAGATACCCACTAGCATAGTTGGATACTCTTGGACTTATAGCTTTAAACTTTCCATCCCCCGCTCTCAGCGGGGAGATTCGCTATACAAGAACGCCCCCGCAGTTACTGCGGGGGCTAGCTCAGTTATTGCAGGATGACACGAGAGCTATGGATATAAGCATAACGCCCTTCATCGTATTCCACATAGAACCAATCATCCTTGAAGAGTAGCACCTTGACCACATCACCCGTATACTTGGTAATAACGTAGTCACTGCTGGGATCGGCATCCTTTCGGAGTTTTGCGGTATTGATTACCTTTGCATACTGAGCAGCATCCTCTTGCTCCATTTGGTTCTTCTTGCTGACATTATCGTAGTTCCAAAGTTCCTCCTCCGTGTAGTCCAGCTCAAAAGCTGTCACATCCCAAAGATCACGGTCAGCGTAGAATTCCTTCAACATCCTGTGATTCCCCTGTGCAGCATTTATGGAGGCATTAAGCGACTGCATCTTGGTATCATATGAGATGCCAAAGTCACGCTCAACGTTCAGGAAAGTGCCATCCTCGTACTCTTCCAAGTAGTTAACGCTCTCCGTCAAGCCCTCCTTTTGTACCTCAGTATACAACTGCGCCATGATGTAGCCGCTTTCCATACTCTCATCGAACCACAGATCCATATCTACCGTCGAATCCTCGAATACTCCTTTAGAAGGATGGAAGGTTTCCATGCTGCGCATCATATCATGCAGCATCATCAGACGGAAGCTACTCTCGTAGGAATCCTTCCAGTCAAGCGCGATATCTGCCGTATCGCAGCAAAGAGAAATCACAGCCAATGCGGGGCAATACTTCTCGACTGCAGAATTGATACCGTCAGTGAGCACATCAGTACCGACTTTTTTACCGGTTTCAACAATGGATACCCATTCACCGGCAAAGGCACACTCCTGTTCAAATTCCAGTCGCTTACGAACATTCTCCGCTGCAGTAGCAATGTTTGTATCGCCAGTTTTCTCAGCAGCTGCCTCAATGAGAGACAGCCACTGCTCACACTCATAGCTGTAATTAGCCAGATCCTCGAAAACCTGCTGCTGTTCCGAATTCTCTACCATTTCCACAAAGGCAGACGCACTAATGCCGATGACCTTCAGCGTTTTTGATGCTTTCTGCCAGTCATCAATCCCCTTTGTCAGATTCGCCTGCTGTTTCTGCAGCTCACCAAGCTCCATGGTTTCTTGCACAGAAAGTCCACGCATCTCAGCAAGTCGTTCATATGCCTGTATGCCAGCTGTCACATCCGTTCGTTTTTGAGTAAGCAACTTTTCGGCATATTCCATGTAATCCTCGCCGCGATCCTTAGCATACTTGCTCAGACTATTGAGATCCTCGTCGCCAAATAGCTCCGCAAGAGCGGCTATATCAATGGATTCCGATTGATTTGCATCAAGATGATCCATCAGTGTATTGGTGATAATGTGCTCCCATTCTTTCACATAGGCCTTTTCTGTCGCTTCCCCCTTGTCCGTAACAAAAGTGTCGAATACGGCTTTGGAAAAGTTCGATCCTGCCTCAATAGTTTCATTTACGTACACATACACACCATTCTGGTTTGCTTCACAAGCAAAGCCGTGAACCTCATCAAAGGCGTCCGAACGGTCATAATCACCTCCTGCTGCGAATTTTGTCGTAATATGGTCATCCAACTCGACTTGTACAAAATGCCTTTCAACACATCGCGTGCATACCTGCATATATTGGCCATCCGTGCTGGAATAAAAAGGCTTATTCCAGACATGGTTCCCGCATTCACAGCAGGTTGGCATTTTTCCCGTCCCCTGCTGCGCACCAGAAGGATCTGTAGCGCCACACCTACAGGTCAGTTTACCAACATGAGGATGCTTGGCTGCATAGAGAACTTCTGTATACTGATGTGCACCGTGATGGTACTCACACTCATAGATAACATTTTCTGGCACAGGTGTCGCTGGTGCAGGTGTCGCTGGTGCAGGTGTCACGGGCACGGGTGTCTCAGGCACGGGGGTCACAGGCTGTGAATAGCCGCAGTGCTTACACTTTCCGTCCTCATAAGTGTGGGAAAAGTATGCGTACTCCTCATGCTCCTGCTTCACGATTAGACCGCAGACACACTTGATCTGGTAGGTAGTAGTAACCAAGTGACGATCCGCATCGATGCTCTCGATGTGAGATGAAACGAAAATTTTCTCCGTGTCAGCATGGTCACAGGTGGGTGCGGGCTTGATATAGCCACAGCGACACATACCGGAAGCATCGTAGGAATGCTTCTCCATCTCCGTACTGGTACGAGTGGTGTTGAGAGTTATTCCGCAGGAGGCACATATATCCTTCCATGTGATATCGATCACGTGTTCAGAGGAGGAAGTGGTCTTGCGCACCTTCCGACTCTGCTCGGTGGAGGTCATGGTGCTGTGGGCACACTCGGGCTTGACCTCTGCAGATCCGCAGTGGATACAGTTCCCACCAGAGTAGGTATGTTCCTCAGTAGCTGTTTTAATGTAGGTGTTAATGACCGCTCCGCAGCGGCTACAGAACCGGTCGTAGGTCGTCTTGATAGTGTGGTTCGCATCAGAAAGCTTCACATACTCCTTATCGCTTCTGGCCACATCGGAGTATGTCTCATGGGTGCATTCCGGCTCAGTCACGGTGATGGTGCCAGTAGTTTTGGTGACGGTCTTACCGGTTACCTTATCCTTGACCGTAACGGTAATCGTCCAGGAGCCCACCTTGCTGGCAGTAAAAGAATGATAGCTATCGTTTCCGTAGGCAGTAGAATCCATAGTAGATGATCCACACTTGGCCGTCCAGGCATACTGGTAGTTACCGCTGCCGCCACTGACTGAGCAGGATGCAGAAATACCGGAACCTACTGTAGCCGTGGAAGAGCCACGGGAAATAGTAGCACTCAGGACTTCGTACTGACTATGACCACACTTGCTACACTCACCGCTGCGGAAGGTGTGCGCTTCGTAGTAAACATCGATATCGCCCCCCATTTCGATCATCTTACCGCAGTTAGCATTGGCACAGACGATATCACTCACGACCTTGATCTTGTGCTTTTCGTCGTTGTAAGAGGTGACCGTCTCGGAACGCTCTACCAGCTTGGTTGTGCTGTGCTGACAGCTTTTAGTGTAATTGCACATAGTGCAATCGCCATTGGAATCCAGCGAATGCTTCTTGATGGTAGTCTTTGTCAGATCCTTACGTAGCGTGTAGCGACACTCCCAACATACCTCATCATAAGTCGTGGTCAGCTCATGCTGTGTGTTGGAAATGCTCAGGCCAACAATCTCCGTCTCCAGCTCGTATGTGTCATCATGTGGACATTCCATATCACAGATGTTGCACACACCTGTCTTCTTGCTCCACTTATGGCTGCACTTCGCACCGCATTCTGCACAAACGCCATTGCTGTTGTAGTCATGATCGCCGCATACAGCCGTTACGTCACCGTGAACCTGGGCAATCAGTTGATTGTTGCTGTTGTATGCACCAACCCAGATGTGGTAACTATGTCCAGCTTCCACGTATGAGGATCCCAGTGTGCCGCTCTTACTGGTCGTGTACTTATGATCTCTGTGCAGCTCGTTCGTAGTGGTGTCACGGACACTGTATTCATAGTGATCTGTACCACTATAGCCGCCCCATGAGAAAGAAAGTGTAGAGCCAGATTTTGCCGTACCGATGCTAATACTCATAAGCGGAAGATCCGCCGCCAAAGCGCTAACGGCATCCATCAACAGCAGGCATGCCAAAAAACATGCCAAAGCAATTCGAGAGCAACTCTTCTTCATTTGTCTATTCCTCCTTTTATACCCATCGTTTCATGTAGCACAGCTGCATGTTTGTGATAATTATACGCCTGTCCCAAATTCCGCACAATAGAATTTCTGGTATTTGATGGTTTTTCAATTAAGTAGATTCAGCAGACCACACATCAGATTAAGATAGTCAATAAGACATCTGTTGCTCGTACTAAAGAAGAGAGACATCGTAGGCGTCCATTCACATAACAACATCTTTTAAATTACAGCTACTACTAGATCGTTATTTCTGCATGCAAACATTATCAAAAAAGCAAACCATCATGCTATCTTAGCTGTGTGTAGGAAATAACGGGAAAAAATGCCCTCTGTTGAGCGCAAGTTGTAACAACAGAAAGCGTCTTGCTGTATTTACACCTCCACCCCAACCCTCACACTATACTCCACCTTCTGCTCAAACTGATTCCTCAGCCCATTCCTCGAAAACCGAATCGGCGGTAGCTGGAAGTATGTGCATAGTCGTTCTGCTGGTTGCATCAGGTTGACCATATACCCACCGATATAGCCGGCCTGGCGGGAGGGCAGGTCGCCGTTGTAGCCCTGCTTGAGGTTGATGCCCAGCTCGTTGGCGATCTCGTACTTCATGTTGTTCAGGGCGCCGCGGGCTTCGGGCACCATCGCGCCGCGCTGGTTGGAGTTGTTGGAGCTGCTGCTATTGTTGTTGTTGATGGGAGCCTGGTTCTGGTTCTGCTGGTTGTTCATATACATGGGGTTTTACCTCCTCAAAGTCGATCGGAAACGGTGGGGGATCAGTGGCCGGAAAGCTGACGCTCGGCCTGCTCGATCAGACGCTTGACCATGTAGCCGCCGACATAGCCGTTCTCGCGGCTGGTCAGGTCGCCGTTGTAGCCCTGCTTGAGGTTCACGCCCAGCTCGCGGGCGATCTCATACTTCATGTTGTTCAGGGCGCCGCGGGCTTCGGGAACCATCTGGCCGTTGGAGTTCTGCTTGCTCATGCTGTTTCACCTCCTGCTGCGGATTGAAGCGGCCATGGACGCCTTGCATGCCTGCAGCCCATGGCCGCCTGCATCGCTCGTCATCCGGTTGCTTCGATAGGTAGTGTGCGCACTTTGCGGGCCGATACGCTGGTAATGCCTTGTATGATTGGTATGCAGCGGGAAAAAAGTCGACAAAAAAGCAGCGCCATGCCGTCAGCGCTGCGAAGAAACCCGGTTTTCATCGGGGCGGAGGATGGGCCCTGTCCACGGCGCTTTGCACCTGACCTCGCCGTACGGCATGGCGCGGGCGGTCGGGTGCGGCATCGGACGCGGTGGAGGCGGGGCGACGCCTCCGCAAAAAACAGCTGCGCCCGGTAGGGACGCAGCGTCGGGTCTGCCCTGTCAGGATATGCGCCGCAGCAGGAATTATGCCTGGGCGGCGTTGATCTTTTTGATGATCGCATCCAGGTCGTTTTGCAGCGCGCTCATGTCGGACATGGTCTCCAGCCGGTCGCCGAGGGTCTCCAGCGCGTCCATGATGTCCTCATCCGCAGTGATGGCGATGGTGGAAATGCCGCTGATGACGCCGTCGATGCGCTCTTTGACGATGCCGCGCAGCCGGTCGTCGATCCCGGCCTTGTACTGGTCGTCAAACTCCAGCGCCACGGCAGCCTTGTTGCCCGCGATGACGACCTGGGCGTCATCTACCTCGCTCAGCCGCTCCAGCTCATCCTCGATCTGCTCCACGACCCGGCGGGCCTTGTCCATGGACGTAACGCCCATGGATTCCGGCATGGTGGTGGCGGTGGGCTGCCCGGTCAGACCTTCGGCAACGTCCTCCACCGTGTCCATCATATCCGCGCCGAGCTCCGGCAGGCTGCTGGTCGCCATGGGAACCACGCCGGTGGTGACCGTGGTGGTCGGCATGGGGGAATTGGTCGCGGTGGCCATGTCGTCTCCGGCGGCGCAGGCGGTCAGCAGCAGCGCGCTCGTGAGCATACTCAGGGTCAAAAGGGTCTTTTTCATGATGATTCACCTCCTCGTGCCGTAGTGTGCGCAGCAGGGGGCGAATGCAGTCATGAAAAATTTACACCTTGCAGCCTTGCGTCAAAACCGGCTTGCGCTTATAATAGAAGGGAATGATGAAAGATGCTTCCTGAGGAGGAGTGTAAATGGCGAATATCCTGGAGCAGCTGCTGTCCCTGGCGGCTGCGGGAACGGTGATGATCTCCTCGTCCCTTGGCGCGGCGGCGCCCCAGAATGATGAGGACGGCCTGCTTTTTTTGCAAAACCGTCAGTGGCGGGTGAGCCGTTATTATGAGCCGGAGACCCTCAAGGCCAATGTGCCCGGTCAGCTGCAGGATATGCGTGCGGACGCGGCAGCAGCGCTGGAGGAGATGTTCGCAGCCTGCAAGGCAGATATCGGCGTGACGCTCAAGGCCGTCAGCGGCTACCGCAGCTATCAGCGCCAGGCGACGATCTATCAGAATAAGCTCGATCGCGTCAAGACGAAGGAAAAGGCGGATCAGTTCGTGGCCCGCCCCGGCGCGTCGGAGCATCAGCTTGCCCTGGCGATGGACGTGGGCCAGAAGAGTGACGACGTTAACCTGACCTCCTCCTTCGGCAAGACCAAGGGCGGCAAGTGGGTCGCGGAGCATTGCTGGGAATACGGCTTCATCCTGCGTTATCAGGAGGGCTGGGAGGATGTGACCGGCTATGAGTATGAGCCGTGGCATGTCCGCTATGTGGGCAAGGAAAACGCAAAGCTGATCCACGAGGCTGATATGCCGCTGGAGACCTACCTGCTGCTGCTGCGGGAGGAAACGCTGCTGAACATCGTATTGGGACAGGAGGCCGGAGAATGAAAACGCTGCTCAGACTGACCTGCCTGCTGGCGGCGCTGCTGCTGGCGGCGCCGGCCCTGGCCTGGGATCCGGACGAGGAGTTCTTCTTCGCGGACGTGATCGGCCCCAGCGCGATCATCTACAACAATGTGGAGTGGGACTTCCCGGTGGACATGATGGATATGGATCCGGAACTGGTGATCCTGGTCAACAAGGATATGTTCCTGTCCAAGGATTATGTGCCGGAGGATCTTGTGACCATGAAGGCCCTGAAGCTGGATAAGCAGGGCAACAACACAAACGGCGGCGTCCGGCGCACAAACAGCGATATGCAGCTGCGCCGGGAATGCGCGGAGGCCCTGGTGAAGCTGTGTGACGCAGCCCGCGCCGAGGGACATGAGCTGTACCTCAAGAGCGCCTACCGCTCCTACCGGACGCAGGATACCATGTATTACAACCGCCTGAAGGAGTATGGCTACGATGACGGCTGGGTCACCAAGCCCGGCGCCAGCGACCACCAGACGGGCCTTGGCTGCGATGTGGTGCCGAAGAACTGGACGGATCGCGGCATGAACGAGAAGATGGCCAAGGAAGAGGAAACGCAATGGATGGCCGCGCATTGTGCGGAGTTCGGCTTTATCCTCCGCTACCCGGAGGATAAGGAGGACGTCACCAAGATCAACTATGAGCCCTGGCACCTGCGCTATGTGGGGATCCCCGCTGCGACCTATATCATGGAGAACGGCCTGTGCCTGGAGGAGTTCCACGAGCAGCTGCAATCCGCTATCGACCGCTTCATCGCGGCGGGCGGCCCTGCATCGCTGGTGGAGGACTTCATTCAGGTCTCTGCTGAGGACAAGTACGATTGACCTCCCAGCCGCTGACGCAATGGCGTTGGCGGCTTTTGTGTACCGATTTGTAAGAAACCGCCCCCAAGGCTCCTCTGCGTAGGGGAGCTTTCGCCTTTAGGCGACTGAGGAGTTCCTCACCTGCAAAGAAATCATCCGTCTTCGGAGTGCGTCCGAATCAACCTTCGCTACCCGGGCTCCAAAGGGGAAGGCTGATCTACTGGTTCCGCCGTATTTGTAATTAAGCCTTCCCCTCTGGGAAAGGTGTCGCCGCGCCTGCGCGGTGACGGATGAGGTCTCTATGCTCCAACAATGTTTACAGATTATTCACAATTATACCATCTTTGACTATTGACTTTCTTTGACCATTGAGCTAAAATGTAATCACGGTGAAGGCAAGAGCACCGCAGAACATGTGATAACGAACGACCGACATATCGTCAGGAGGAATGTGAATATGATGTATACTGTGAAGATGAACCCCGCAAACTGTATGGCCCCCCGTCCTTTCCGGCTCCCGATGCCTGCCATGTTTGACGATCCCTTCTTCCGGGGGATGATGGGCGCGGAGCCCGCATGCCGTCCCCACGGAATACGCGTGGATGTGCAGGAGAACGCCGATGCCTACATCCTGGAGGCGGAGCTGCCCGGTGTGGCGCTGGAGGACATCACCCTCACCACGGAGAATGACGTGCTGACCATCGCCGCAGATGTGAACCGTCGCACCCGCGAGGAGCGGGATGGCATGGTGATGCATGAGCGCCGCAGCGGTCATGTGGAGCGCCGCTTCTCCCTGGAAGGCATTGACCAGGAGGGGATCACGGCCAGCTGCCTTAACGGCGTGCTGACGGTGACGCTGCCCAAGGAAAAGCCGGAAGGGGAGAAGGCGCTGCGCCGGATCGCCATTGCGGCAGGCACGGAGGCGGCCCCTCTGCTGCCGGAGGGCTGCGGCGCGGAGGAGCTCCAGGCCTGAACGGAATATAAAAAGTGCGGGAGCTGCTGAGAATGCAGCTCCCGCACTTTTGTGTGTGCCTTACAGCACCGGCTCGCCGTCAACGAAGACCTGCTGGGCACGGGCCTGGATATCATGGAGGGGATCGCCGGCGAAAACGGCGAAGTCCGCATCCTTGCCGACTTCCAGGGAGCCCACGCGATCCGCGATGCCCGCGACCTTCGCCGGATTGATGGTGATGGCGCGCCAGGCGGCATCCTCATCCAGACCCTCGCGCATGGCCAGACCGGCGCACAGGGGCAGGTAGTTCAGCGGGATGACCGGCGCATCGGTGATGATGCAGACCTCCAGACCAGCCTTGTTCAGGATGCCGGGGGTCTGGAAGGACTTCTCCTTCAACTCGAACTTGGTCTTGCTGCCGAAGCTGGGGCCGACCAGCACGGGCTTGCCGGCTTCCACCAGCTTGTCCACGATCAGGTGGCCTTCGGTCACATGGTCGAGGGTCACGTCCACGTCGAACTCCTTGCACACGCGCAGCACGGTCAGGATATCGTCGGCGCGGTGGGCGTGGGCCTTGAGGGGGATCTCCTTGCGGATGACGGGCAGCATGGCCTCCATCTGGAAGTCAAAGGGCGCAGGCTTGCCTTCTGCCTTGGCGGCCTCGATGTCTGCGGCGTATTTCTTCGCCTTGGCCAGGGTTCCGCGCAGCAGTGCGGCTACGCCCATGCGGGTGATGGGCAGCTTCTTGCCCTGCTGGCCGTAGCAGCCCTTGGGGTTCTCGCCCATGGCGATCTTCATGGCCACGGTGGGGTTGAGGATCATATCGTCCACATTGTCGCCGTGGAGCTTGATGGCGCAGAAGGTGCCGCCGATGACGTTGGCGCTGCCGGGGCCGGTGACAGCAGTGGTCACACCGCCGGCCAGGGCGTTATCGAAGGCCTCGTCATTGGGGTTGATGGCGTCGATGGCGCGCATTTCGGGGGTCACGGGATTGGACATCTCGTTGTAGTCAGCACCCTCCCAGCGGATGGCCTCCTCGTGCAGGCCGATGTGGGTGTGGGCGTCGATGAAGCCGGGGGTCACCAGGCAGCCCTTGGCGTCGTAGGTTTCGCAGCCGGCAGGGGCTTCCACGGTCTGGCCGATGGCGACGATCTTGCCGCCGTCGATGAGCATCTGGCCGTTGAGGATGTCAGGGGAGGTAATGGGCTTGAGGTGCGCGTTGATGATGTGCAGCATGGGGATATCTCCTTTCATGAGGCAGCAAGCGCTGCTTAGCGGTACGGATTCATGTGGTCGTCCATCAGTACCACGCCGACCTTTTTCAGGTCATAGGGCGTGGCCTGGTAGACGAAGTAGTTCAGCCAGTTGCAGTACAGCAGGTTCGCGCTGGAGCGCCAGGTACAAACGGGCTCCCGCGTGGGATCGTCATCGGGGAAGTAATTGCAGGGCACGTCCGGGTTGATGCCGGCCTTCACGTCCCGGGTATACTCGCCCAGGAGCGTGTCCGCATCGTACTCGCTGTGACCGGTGATGAAGATCTGCCGGCCACCGTGGGTGGAGATGGCGTATACGCCCGCCTCGTCCGACTCAGCCAGCACCTTCAGCTCCGGACGGGCGAGGATATCCTCCTTTTCAACGGTGGTGTAGCGGGACTGCGGTACCATGAAGGTATCGTCAAAGCCGCGGAAGAGGATCGAATTCTTGTGCACCACCCGGTGCCGGTATACGCCGGAGAGCTTCCTGGGCAGGGACTTCTTGGGCACGCCCCAGTGATAATACAACCCGGCCTGCGCGCCCCAGCAGATGTGGAAGGTGGAGGTCACATGGGTCTTCGTCCATTCGAAGATCTCGCACAGCTCCTCCCAGTAGTCCACCTCCTCGAAGGGCAGCTGCTCCACCGGTGCGCCGGTGATGACCATGCCGTCGTAGGTGTTGTCTTTTACCTGGTCGAAGGTCTTGTAGAAGGCCAGCATGTGCTCGGCGGAGGTGTTCTTACTCACATGGGAGGACACCATCAGCAGATCCATTTCCACCTGCAGGGGGGTATTGCCCAGCAGGCGGGCGAGCTGGGTCTCGGTGGCGATCTTGGTGGGCATCAGGTTCAGCAGCAGTATTTTGAGCGGGCGGATGTCCTGAGTGACGGCACGATCAGCCGCCATGACGAAGATATTCTCGCCCCGCAGCTTGGCGGTGGCGGGCAAATCGTTGGGAATCTTGATCGGCAAGGTCTTTGGCCCCTTTCGCAACAATCATTCGGTTCCAAAAGGCTCTCCCTCCGGCCCGGAGCCCGGGTGGCAGAGAGCTGTCCGCGCCAGCGGACTGAGAGGGCTTATCCCAGGATGTTCCGGGCGATCTCCACAGAAGCCTTTGCGTCCCGGGCATAATGGCAGCCCAGACGGTCGGCATAATCCTGGGTGACGACTGCGCCGCCCAGCATGATCTGCGGCGGGGTCTCCAGCGCCTTCAGCTGGCGGACGGTCTCTTCCATCGCGGGCAGGGTGGTGGTCATGAGCGCCGACAGGCCCACCAGCTTTACCTTCTCGCGGACAGCGGTTTCGACGATGGTCTCCGGCGGCACGTCGCGGCCAAGATCAAGCATCACATAGCCGTAATTGGACATCACGGTCCTGACGATGTTCTTGCCGATATCGTGGATATCGCCCTTGACCGTAGCGATAATGACCTTGTCTTTCCGGACGGATTCGCCGCCGGAGGCTGCAAGGCGCTCCTGGATGACCCCGAAGACCGTCTGGGCCGCCTGAGCTGCGGAGAGCAGCTGGGGCAGGAAGGCCTTGCCGGATTCATAGTCCGCACCGACCTTGTCCAGCGCCGGGATCAGGTGACCTTCCACCAGGGAGAGCGGCGCCTCGGTTTCCAACTGCGCCTGGGCAATCCGGGCTGCATCAGCCTTCAGGCCGCGGACGATGGCGTCCTGCAAATCCAAATTCCGAATTCCGAATTCCGAATTCCGAATTCCTTCCGTCGCCGCGAACCGTTCCACATATGCCCGACATTCCTCGTCCTCGCCGCTGAGCACGCGGAAGGCAGCGACGGCGTCCATCATTTCCTTCTGGTTGGGGTTGATGATGGGCAGCGTCAGCCCGGCGGACAGGGCGCGTACCAGGAAGGTCTGCGCGACCAGCAGGCGATTGGGCAGACCGAAGGAGATGTTCGATACGCCCAGCACGGTTTGCAGCCCCAGCTCCGTCCGTACGCGCCGGACAGCTTCCAGGGTCGCCTCGGCCTGCTCCTGCTGGGCGGAGACTGTCAGCGTCAGGCAGTCGATCCACAGATCCTCTCTCGGGATGCCGTGCTGCTGTGCTGCCGCCAGGATGCGCCTTGCGATGGCCACGCGCTCGTCGGCGGTTTTCGGCAGCCCGGTTTCGTCCAGCGTCAGGCCGACGACGGCCGCGCCGTATTTCTTCACAATGGGCAGGAGGACCGCCAGCACCTTGGGGTCGCCGTTGACGGAGTTCACGGCGGCTTTGCCGTTATACACGCGCAGGCCGGCCTCCAGGGCGGCGGGATTGGTGGAGTCCAGCTGCAGCGGCAGGGAAGTGGCTTCCTGCAGCTTCTGTACCACACGGGGGAGCATCGTCACTTCGTCCACGCCGGGATAGCCGACGTTCACGTCCAGAATGGATGCTCCTGCGTCCTCCTGGGCGATGGCCACATCCACGATATAATCCAGATCCCCCTCCAGCAATGCCTGCTGGAAGCGCTTTTTGCCGGTGGGGTTGATGCGCTCGCCGATGACCTGTACGCCGCTGATCAATACGGGCGTGGCAGGGGTACAGACGCAGCTCCGGGGCTGATATGTGCGCTTTCCCGGAACCATACCCCGGGTCGCATCCCGCAGGGCGCGGATGTAGGCCGGGTCAGTGCCGCAGCAGCCGCCGATGATGCTTACGCCGGCTTCTACGGCTATGACCATTGCCTCGGCAAAGTCGGCCGGGGAGAGGTCGTAATGCCCATCCACCGGGTCGGGCAGGCCCGCGTTCGGCTTGGCGATCACAGGCAGGTGGGTGTGGGCGAGGATCTCCTGCAGGATGGGCAGGAGCTGCTTCGGCCCCAGGGAGCAGTTGAGACCGATGGCGTCTGCCCCAAGACCGGTCAGCGTCATGGCCATCGAAGCGGCGGTGCAGCCGGTAAAGGTGCGACCGCTTTCGTCGAAGGTCATGGTGATCATCACGGGCAGGGCGGTGGCCTCCTTCACGGCCAGCAGGGCGGCTTTGGCCTCATACAGGTCGGTCATCGTCTCAATGACGGCCAGATCCGCCCCGGCCCTTTCGCCTGCGGCGGCGATCTCCTTGAACTGCCCGACGGCTTCTTCAAAGTCCAGCGTGCCCAGAGGGGCCAGCAGCTCGCCCAGGGGGCCGATATCCACGGCGACCTTTGCGTCCGTGCCAGCACAGGCCGCCTTTGCCGCTGCGATGGCCGCGCCGACGACCTCCTCCACCGTGTGCCCGTGCTTTTGCAGCTTGCGGCGGTTGGCACCGAAGGTATTGGCATAGATGATCTGCGCACCGGCGTCGATATATCGGCGGTGCACATCCGTCAGCAGAGCAGGGTTGGTCAGCGCCAGCAGCTCCGGCAGCTCGCCGGGTCGGAGTCCGGCCTGCTGGAGCATTGTTCCCATCGCGCCGTCGAGGATGGTCAGCTTGGTTGCATCAAAGTTCACAGGTCTTTCCTGCCTTTCGTATCATACAGGTATCCCGCATGGAGCAGTGGGCGCAGCCGCGGATGCGGGCCATCTGCGGCTCGTCCGCCACGCCGATGAGGGCGGTGACGCTTTTCTGCGGGTTCATCAGATGGGTGTCGGTCTCATATACGCCCAGCCTGCGGGCGGCGTCGGCGGCCTCCAGCAGCCGGGGCTGCAGCGCCAGCGACAGGTCGCCGTAGCCGGGGGAGAAGCGATCCGTCAGGTGCTTCCCGGGGAGGTGCGCGGCGATCTCCCTTTCTGCCGCATCGCATGCAGCTTCCACGAAGGAACTGCCCAGTGCATCCAGCATCACGGCGCGCTGCATATCCCGCGCCTGCTCCTGCCGCAGCCATGCGTCGAAGGTCAGGCCCAGCGTGCACACAAGGATAACGCATTTCTCGCTGCCGCCGAGCATGGTACGGGCGCTTTTGCCGGGGAGGGGCAGCGGGACGGGCCCCACGCCGATGATGGGCTGATCTCCCTCGTGGGCCAGCGGAAAAGCCCGCCATACCCAGCGGGGCATGCAGCGGCTGCACAGCTCCTCCGCCAGGGACGTCATCCGGGTGCGAAGCTCGCCCTGCGGATCGCTGCGTACGCCGAGGTAGCGCATCGCTTCATCGATGTCAGGCCGCATCCGCACCCCTCCTTTGAACGTTGCTTCCATTATACATGCTCGGCGCGGAAAAGTACAGCGCTGCGCTGTTCTAAATCCAGTACAGAGCAACAAAAAAGAGGCCGAAGCCTCTATGTCAGCAGGGTAAATTCAGGCCTTTTGCCGCCAACGCCCGGCGGAGCACCCCGGCGAAGGCCTGTATGGCAGAGGTGAGGGCTTCAGCCTGAGCAAGGATCGCCTCATCGGCAATGAGCGCGGGCGTCTGCCGTACCCGCAGCGCCAGGCGCAGGGCGTCCGCATCCGGGCACAGGCCCTGGGCAAGGGCCCAGGTTCCGGCCTCGGTTTTGCTGGCCACGGCATCGTAGCGGAGGGTGTACAGCCCCCGGGCAATATCCAGCAGCCAGCCGAAGGCGTACAGGCTCCTGCTGCCGTGCCCGTGCTCCACGATGGTCGACAGGTGCCGGGCGACGTCCGCATACATCTCCTGCGGGGTTGGTATTGGGATGGTTTGCCGGACGTCTGCGCCGTGGAGCAGCTGTCCGATGCGGTGCAGCTCCCAGCGGCTGAAGCTGTCAAAGTGATGGCGATCCGTGATGCGCTGCCCGCTGGTTCCCCAGTACACAACGGTTGTGGGGGTGCGTTTCAGGAATGCTTCCAGATCCAGCATCCCGCCCTCAAAGGCCCGAAAACAGGGGACGCCGGGGTGCTGTAATGGGAGAGATTGACGAAGCCCCACCAGCCTTTCGGCCTGTGCTTGTGTGATCCTGCTGCCTGTAAGCACCAGCAGATCGATATCGCTCCAGCCCTCGCGGTAGTCGTCCATGGCCGCAGATCCATACAGGTATATGGTGGGCAGGCTGTCCCGGAGGATCTCCGCGATGGCCTGCGTCATGATAGCAATGGCTTTCTGCACGGCTGCCTCCGTCAAAACGGATTCAGGTTGGAAACAAACTCCAGCACGGGGGCGCACAGCTCCAGCACGAATGTACACAGCGCTGTCCATGCGTTGGTCAGGTGCTCCCAGTGGATCTGCTTGCCCATCAGCGCCTCCAGGCCGATGAGCAGCGCCAGGTGCAGGGGATAAATGCTGTAGCTCAGCCAGGCGGGCATACGGAGGACGGGCATACGGGTGCGCAGCGTCAGGTGAGCGGCAGCGCCGTTCGTGCGCAGGAAGGTCGGCACGGGGATGCGTACCTCGTCCGGCCAGATCATGAGCGGCAGGGCGAGGATCGCCAGGGACTGCAGGCGCAGCCAGGGCGTGATCATTTCCCGGATGGGCAGAGAGGTCAGGGGCGCGAGGGAAATGCCAAAGACTTCGTTGATGCTCATGCCGCTGCCCCAGTACAGGCAGAAGGCGATCATCACCGCCGCGATGCCCTTGCGGCTGTCCCGGACGGCGTAGAGCAGAAGCATCAGCAGCACGCCCTTCCAGCCGTAGCTGGCGCTGCCGCAGTTGAGCAGCACAGCCAGGGCCATGGCCAGCACCGGCGCCCAGAGGTGGCTCAGCCAGCGCTTCTTCTGCATCCCCCAGATGCCGATGAGCCCCAGCAGCAGGGTGAGGAAAATGTTGGGGACGTTCCAGGGATGGTGCAGCGCCACCATGAAAAGTGGCTGGGAGACAAGGCCCACCAGCGCCAGGCGGAGCATGTAACGGGGCATGGAGCGGGTGCGGCTTGCGCCCACCACCATGCACCAGCAGTACAGCGGAAAGGCCAGGCGGCCGATGAGCCGAAGCTCCTCCACGCCGGGGAAGCACATCTTGCCTGCGTGGTCGCAGAACATAAAGACCAGCGCCAGGAGCTTCAGCAGCCCTGTGGAGGTGTTGCCGGCCAGCCCGGCGGCCTCAGGGCTGCGGGCGGGAACCGGTCTTCTCAGCGTATCGCTCATGAATAACTTCCTTTCAAAACGGCTTACTGACAGTATAGCGCAGAAATACCATCAAATCAAGCCGCCCGTGCGCTGCAGTATCTCAGCGGACGGGCGGTTTTGCGATCACTCCCAGCCGGGGATGTATTCCAGTTCGCAGGTATACGCCAGCACGTCCTCAAGGGGCTCGCCGGTGCGGGCGGCATACTCCTCAGCGGTCTCGATGTGGGTGGCCGGGCTCATGACGATGACCTCCGCCCCCAGGCCATCCAGGCCGAAAGCGCCGTACTGGATCAGCTCCACGCCGGCGGGCACGACAATGGGCGCATCCACCAATACGCTCTGAAAGGCAAGCGTCTCCAGGGTTTTCAGGCTGGCGGGCAGCGTCACGGAGGCATAGCAGAAATCGTAGACGCCATGCTGACCGATGACCTCCACGCCCTCGGGGATGACCAGCGGAAGATCAAAATCCTCGCCCCAGGCATACAGGGCGTATGCGCCGTAGCGCCGCACCGCCGGCAGCGCCTGCCCGATGGAAGACGGCGCGGCGTACAGCAGCGTGCCGGTGCGCGTGTCGATCAGGAATCCGTTCTCGCTCACGAAATGCGGGTTGCCGGCAGCCACCGTGATTTCGCCCTCGAAGTGGAAGAAAGCCCCCTCAGGAATCTCGCTCAGCGAGGCCGGGAGGTGCACGGCGTCAATATCGTGGGCGCAGTGGAAGGCCTCCGCGTCCAGGAAGCGCAGCCCCTCTGGCAGGGTGATGCGGGCGACGCTGCCGTCCAACTTGGCGTCCATGGTGGAGAAGGCATAGGCGTCCATGCCCACCACCGGCAGGCCGCCGAGGGTCTCCGGCACGACGATCCCCTCCGACACGTCGTCGCCCCAGAGGAAGCCGGTGATCACCGCGCCCTCCTCCGTGACGGCGTATTCCCAGCCGCTCTCGATGCAGACCGCGTTTTCCTCCGGCGATGGAACGGCGCGCGTGTATTCGATCTCCCAGTCGTCCTCCAGCACCCAGACCTCCCCGGTGCGCCGGAAGTACTCCTCCGCCGTCTCCACGCGGGTATTCTCGCCCAGAATGATGATCTCCGCGTCCATGGGGGACGTCAGGCCAAACGCGCCGTACTCCACCACTTCCACCCCGGCAGGGACGACGATGCGCCCGCTGGTGACGGTCATGGATTCAAAGGCGCCGGTCTCGATCACCCGCAGGCTCTCCGGCAGGGTCACGGAGCGCACCCGCGTGTCGTAGAATGCAGCGCCACTCAGTTCCTCGACGCCCTCGGGCAACACCAGGTCAGCCGGCAATTGCTGGTTGTCCAGCGCGCGGGAACCGATGCGCTTCACCGCCGGAATCGCGCCGTCCGGGGCCGAAGCGGCGGCGTACAGCAGCGTCCCTGTCCGCGTGTCGATCAGGAAGCCGTCCTTGCAGGTGAAGTGCGGATTGCCCTCCGCCACCACGATATCGCCGCCGAAGTACCAGCTGCCGTTCTCGCCGATGCTCTCCAGCGAGGTCGGCAGATGCACCTCGCGCACGTTCCGGCAGGCGTAGAACGCATCGCTGCTCAGGTGCTGTAACCCCTCCGGCAGCCGGATGCAGGTGCCCTCCGGGGGCCATTGAACGTCAGGCGATGGGTGGTAGAAGGCGAAGTCCTCGATGCCGATCACTGGCTGACTGCCCAGGGTGTCCGGCACGACGATCTCCGCCGGAACGACCTCGTCCCAGAAGTAGTCGGTGATCATGGCACCATTTTCGGTCAGCGCATAGCCGTAATTGCCCTCGACGTGCTCTGTGCCGCGCTCGCGGGCATCCAGCTCCCGCTCCGTCTCCACATGGGTGTTGTCGCCCAGCAGCACCAGCTCCACCTCCGGGTCGAAGGCGTCCGCCGCCACAAAGGTGCAGCTCGCGGGGATCTCCACGCGGGTCAGCGGGCACAGGTAGAACGCCCAGCTCTCGATGCGCTCCACGCCCTCCGGGATGGTGATCTCCGTGAAGAAGTTGCAGCTGAAGGCGAGGTCCTCGATGGCCGTCAGCCCGGCGGGCAGGGTGATCTCCGTCAGTCCGGCGCAGTTGAACGCGGCCACGCCGATTTCCGTCACCCCGGCGGGAATGTCGATGTGGGTCAGGTACGCCCAGTCGTTAAACACGTTGCAGCCGATGGCGGTCAGCGTGTCCGGCAGCACGGGCTCCATCACGTTGTAGTTGTACAGGCACATATCGCCCAGGCGCTTCACGGCGGGCAGGGGATTGTTCTGCCCGGAGGGCGCAACGTACAAAAGCGTGCTTGTCCGCTGATCGATCAGGAAGCCATCCTCGCAGGTGAAATACGGGTTGCCCGGGTGCACGGTGATCTCTGCGTCACCCCAGCACAGGCTGCCCTCCTCAATGTGGCTGAGGCTTGCGGGCAGCACGATCTCGGTGATGGCATTCGTCTCGCCAAACGCATTGCCGAAATCCGTTACGCCCTCGGGGACGATCACCCGCACCGGGCCATTGGTGCGCGCGGTGAAATACACGTAGCTATACCCGGTGATGGGCTGCCCGCCGATCTCCGTCGGCAGGGTGATCTCCTCCGGCAGGGGCTCGGCGTTGATGCAGTGCTCCAATATGACCTCGTTGCCGGTCACGGAATAGGCATAGTCGCCCTCAATAAAGTACTGCGGCGCGTCCTCCGCCAGCGCTCCGGCAATGCACAGCAGCAACGCCAGCAGGGCCATCATCAGCTTTTTCACAGGATTCCCACCTTTCGTGTGCTTTTCACCTATACAGACGCGGCGTAAACGGAAAACATTCCCGATTTTGTTTGAAAACTTTGTAAATAATCGCGTTAAATATTGACAAAAGCGGACGAATGTATTACGATTGTGTTATGAATGCGTATGAGGTGAGCTTGCTATGAAGCGTCTGCTGCTGATTTTGTTCCTGCTGCTTCTGCCCTGTGCCGCGCTGGCAGAGGAAGTGCCCTACACCCTGACCGCTACTGTCGCGGCAGAGCAATCCGCCCTGCGGGCCCTGCCCATCGAGGAGGCCGAAACTGTCCTGCCCCTGGAAAAGGGCGAGGCACTGACCATCACCGTTCTGGGCACCAGCTACTGCGAAGCCGCGGTGGGGGAGACGGCGGGCTACATCGCCACGGCGGATATCGCCTTTGACGTCTTCGGCGGCGAGCCGACCCGCCTGGGCGTGATCGACGTGTCGCCCACCAACCAGTACCACGGCCGCATCACCCTGCGCACCGAGGCGTCCACCAAGTCGAAGGCCATCCGCAAGCTGGAGAAGGGCTGCATCGTCCTGGTGCTGGAGCAGACGGGGGACATGACCCATGTCGTCCTCCCGGATACGGAGGGCTACGTCACCACCAAGCATCTGGACAGCATCGAACCGGCAAAGAGCTGGCGCATCGCCTATGTGGATCCCGGTGTGAACGCCTGGCTGCGCCTGGATAGCCGCTACGGCAAGAACTGGATGATCTGCCGCCTGGAGCCGGGCACGCCGATCCAGTTCATTGACAATCCCAACGGCTGGGCAAAGGTTGAGGTCGCAGGCTACCGGGGCCGTATGCTAGCACACAACCTGGGCTTTGAAGCACCGGAGGAGTAAAACGGGACAGCCGACTTTTTCCTGCGTGAAAAATGTATGACGGAACAGAACGAGCCTCCCGCAGAAATGCGGGAGGCTCGCTTGGCTGCAGGGAGATGATGATCGTCTCTGTCAGCTTATCCGTTTCCATCCAAGGTCGTATCATACTCAAGATACTCGACGGTGCCATCCAGCACATTCACGGTGATCCTGTACTCGCCGTCGCCCTCCTGCCAGCCGTCATCGCTCCAGCTCTCGAAGGTCATATTGAACGTCGGATGTTGATCGGCGCCAACGGTGCTGTAATAAGCAATGGAGTAACCATCGTCATCAAAGTCCAGCCGCTGCTGCTGTTCCGGATTCAAGCGATACGCGGCGATGATTCCTTGCCGCCCCAGCTCGATCAGTTCGTCTCTGGTGAATCTGGACTGTGCTTCAATTTCCTTGCCGGCCTCGGAGACGTCCTGCTGATACTGTGCGATCTGGGCTTCTACCTGTTGATCGAATACAGGGAATTCGTGATCGGAAGCATCATCCGGGGCCGGTTTCATGCCTTCATAGAGATCGACCTCTTCACCGCACGCCTTTCTTTGGAATCTGCTTGTGTCGTGAGTCACGCTGGTAATGCGCAACATTTCGCCAAGCTGTTCAGCGCCCCAGGCTTCCGCCTCGAAACCGCCCTCTGTGCTCATGCCGTCAAGGGACCAGGTCGTGCTTTCGACCTGTCCCTTTGTGACGGATACCCTGTAGACGCCCAGCTTCGATGCCAGCGCTTCTTCAAAACGGGGTTCATAATAAACAGTGAGATGCTCTTCATCATTGCCGCGGGAATAATGTTCAAAGAATCCGAGCATGGAAGGCGTAAGCTCATACTTTTCTTCCAATGCCTGATTGGCAACGGTATAGGCATTGACCTTAGGGGATAACAACACGTTGATGACGGTATACGCCAGTGCCGTGAAAGAGATCAGCATCAGTACGATCGTGAATATCAATCCGAGCGGTAGCTTTTTAAGCCTGAAACAACGATCCTTGTTCATTTTGTTCCCACCTGTCTCGCTTTCAAATAATGGATTGCGCTGACCGGATGCTGTCTGCAGTCCGGAAAGCGGCATGTTCAGCGATTCCTGATGCGCGACGTTCAAGACGCGCTGGGCCAGGTAGGGATTAGCTTCTACGCCATGCTTGGCACAATACTGATCCACGGTATTGTGAACCTGCGTACGAATCTTTTGCTCATTCATAAGCATCCTCCTTTTCCAGCAGATCGCGCAGCCTGGTATGCGCATGTTTCAGTCGCCCCGATACGCTTGATACATTGATACCCAGCGTATCAGCAATTTCCTTCATCGTCATATCGTGATAGTAGTACAGCAGGATGACTTCCTTCTGCTTGACCGGCAGCCTGATGATCGCCTGAGCCAGTGCGTCAGAATCACCGTTGTCAAACGGCTGCACCGGAACCGGCGGCACGTCTTCCGGCGTCACATGCCGATCCATAAAGCGGAACCAGCCTGCGCGCCGCATATCCCGGCAGGTGTTCATAGCGATCCGTGTCAGCCATGTTTTTGTACTGCTGTCGCCACGAAATGAGGATAGGGATCTGTATGCCTTCAGGAACGTTTCCTGAACAGCGTCTTCGGCCAATGCTTTATCGTGCAGATAGATGAAGCACAGGCGCAGCAAAGAGCACTGGTATTGATCTACAAGACTGATCAACAGTTCGTCATGGGTTCTGTCCGGGCCCTTGACAGTCTCCATCTGCTGCTCACCTCCTTACACTCATACTGACGATTGAAAAAGGCAGAATTATGGTTTGCGCGGAAAAATGCTGGATGCGCAGCGCGGCTTTCTGAATGAGAACCAACATAAAAACGGACGACCGGTAAGGGTCGTCCGCGATACGGTCTGTGAGGGATTGAAGGGCCGGTGGCCGCCCCGGCATTCCGGTGACTTAATGGAATGCGTCTCGGGTGCTTTTCATGCCGGAACCCACGCTGGAGGGGGGAAGGTCAATCCTCGTCGTCCGCTTCCTCGTCGTCATTGAGCTTCATGGTCGCGATTTCCATCAGCTTGGCTTCGAGCTTCTGATCCTCCACGGGGACGAACTCTTCCAGCTCTTCGCCGTTTTCGTCCGTCGTGATCACGATCTTCATCACGTAGCAGTCAACTGCTTCGGCCGTGTCATCCTCGTTGGAGTCGGTCAGGATGGCGTATTCATCGCCATTGTAGAAGAAATAATCGATGATCTTGAACAGGATGGTATTGCCTTCCTCGTCCGTCATCTCAATGATGTCCTCTTCGTAGGTTTCCTCGATGACGTCCTCTTCCATACCATTCTGGTCATGCAGCTGTTCGTCGTTCATTGGAAACACCCCTTTCTTTCCTCAGCCCTTCACCCGATCCTGAACCGGGGGCAGACCACGCAGCACGGGCTGAGCTTTCAGGCTGCCGCTCACAGGCGGCTTTTTCTGCCTTTCTTGTAGCTTTATTATACACATCAAATGCCAGTTTGGCAATAGATTTTGCGAAAGTTTTCTGCTTGATTTTGTGTGAAATGGGTGGTATAATGGACATGTTGGGGGTCATCCGCTTTGCGGATGACCCCCAACATGCGTTATGTACCGTCAGTGCTTCACCGGCGGATTTTTCTTTTTCAGCGGCTCGGTGGTGCCGTCGGGCCGCTGGATGACGATGCCGTCCAGCATGGCCCGGGTATTCTCGCGCCACTCGGCGATGTACTGCTGGCGCAGCGCAGCCTGCTCGGCGGCCTCGGCCTCCGTCAGGCCCTCGGCCTTCTTCTTGCGGGCCAGCTCGTTGATGCGGTCGATCTGCTTCTTGTCCATGTCAGTTCTCCTTGGAGACCTCGTCCGCCGGCGGAACAAGGCCGAAATTTTCAGCGTGGTGCGTACGGTCAGCAGTATGTGCTTCGGCGTGCAGCGTCATACCCGTCCAGCCCAGCAGGAACAGGTCGCAGGCCATGATGCCCCAGAGCACCAGACGGTAGTGGTCGCCCACGTCCATCGTGCGGTCGATGATGGCGGCGGCGATGGCAATGATGGCAACGATGGCTGGGGGCAGGATGCGCTTCAGCCCGTCCCTGCGCCAGGCCAGGCACCACGGGACGATCGTGCAGCCCAGCAGGCCCGCCATGACGTAGCCCACGATGACGACGCTGAAGTAGGGATTGTCCGCGCCCTCGACGCTGAATTCCTGCACCACGCCGGAGAGGATGCACACCGCGGCCAGCAGCCAGGCGGTCAGTACGCGCTTGCCGTTGCGCGCCCAGCGGGCCCGCTGGCTCCAGATGACCATGGGGATCACGGCCAATGCCAGCGCGCCGACCTGGTTGATCTTCACAAAGTGGATCACCTTCATGTGGCTGCCGTTGAGCATGGATTCCAGCACGGTCTGGGTGCAGCCGTAGAGCAGCAGGAAGGACAGGAAGGTGTCGCCGGGATGCGCCTTGCGGCGGATGACCAGCAGGGCTGCGAGGATCGCTGCTGCGGCGATGGCCTCATAGGCAAAGACGGGATGGGTGTATGCGAAATCGCCCATGCTTTCCGTCAGACTGTCGAGGAAGGAAAAGACCGGGGAGTAGTAGGGATAGCCCCAGCCCATACCGGCAAGGGGTTCGGCCAGACGCTCGATCAGGAGCGCTGCGGGCATACCGAGGGCGATACAGTCCAGCAGGTCGCAGCTGAAGAGTCTGCGCCATTTTGCGGTGATCAGCGCCGCAACGATCACGCCCAGCATCGCGCCAAGCATGGAATAGCCGCCGTCCGGCAGGACAAAAATCAGCTCGGGCCGCCCGATCGTCTCGGTGTAGTAGGGCAGGCTGGCCAGGCAGTAGACCAGGCGGCTGCCGATGAGCGCCAGCGGGATGGCCAGCACGGCAAAGCGGATGAGGCTGCCGTAATCCAGCCCGGATTTGCGGCCCGCCAGATATGTTGCAGCAAGCATCGCAGCCATCGCCAGCGCGGCCAGAATGCCATAAAGGGTGAAGCCCATGCGTTACTCCTCCCCATCCAGGCCGTGGTCAACGGCGGTGGCGATGTAGATGATATCGGAAACGGAGCGCTCGCCCTTGACGGTCTTGTCGGAGTAGTTTTCTCCGCCGAACCACATCAGCGCGCTGTTGCCGCCGTCCAGGTTATAGGCCTGCTGGCAGCCCTGCTCGTGCATCCATGCGGCCAGCTCGTCCGTGGAGCAGCCGTCGCTGTTCTTCCGGCGGCCGTCAACCACCACGAACATGTATTCCAATTCGCCCATCTGGCCGATGGCGCAGCGGGGCTCGGAGGTGGAACGGGTATTGTACTTGTTGCCGTTCTTGATGTAATACTCCGGGCTGGGGAGCAGCTCGCCGTCCTTGATCAGCGCGGGGCCGAAGTGGAAGGCGTTGGGGAAGGTGAGGCCCTCGGTGGACAGCAGCGCCTTGAGCTCGGCAGGATCGGACTGGAGGATAATGTGGAAGTTACCCTTGTCATCCACCAGCAGCATGTCGTACACGTCCTTGGGGCTCTTGCGGTACACGTTGTACTGACGCACGACGTAGCCGTTCTTGGCGTCAGAGAAGTAGTCGCCGCCGATGGCTACCACAGCGTTCTGGTTCTTGGCCATGGTGGAGATCTTGTTGGTGCGGGTCGCCTTTTCGTTGGCCAGGCCGGTGCGCAGCTGGGTGGGATCGGCGATCTTGACGCGGGCGACGTTGAAGGTGGAATCGCCCACCTCGACCCGCTCCGTGGTGACGGTCAGGGAATCGTCCTGATAGCCGTTCCGTTCGCCGTTTTCGTCCACGGTGTAGCCGTCGGGGTTCGGCACATGGCCGGGGGTCAGATCCATGGGCAGGGGGGTAATGGCAGCGGCCTGGGCAGGAGTCTCCTCCGCGGGAGCCTCACAGAATGCCGTGCCGGGGATCAGCAGTGTCAGCAGCAGGAAAAGAGCGGTCAGCTTGCGCATGGCAGGATTCCTCCAGATCGTATTGTGATTACAGGAAGTCGTAGGCGTCATCGGCGTCTTCTTCGGTTTCAAGGGGCGCGGCCATATCCATGTGGCGGGCTCGTGCCTCCTCGGTGATGGTGGGCGAGGCAACGGCCCACGCAAAGCCGACAAGCATCAGCAGCGCCAATGCGGTCAGGCAGATATTCTTCCAGTTCTTCATGCTTACTCCTTATCGGCCTTGTCCGGGGCAAAGACCCACTTGTTCTGCACGCGGTAGCTGACCAGGTAGAGCACCGTGTCGATCACGATCTTGCTCAGGCTGTCCAGGGCCTTAGGCATGCCCAGCACGCCCAGCAGCGCCACGCCGGCGTTGGACAGGCAGATGATCACCAGGCACAGCAGCGCATAGCGGACAGCTGTTTTCAGCGTGTTCTGGCGGAACTTGAAGACGAAGTTGCGGTTCAGCAGGAAGTTGCAGGGGGCGGAGATCAGCCTGGCCACCAGGCCGCTGACGAAGATGATCACCTCGCGGCTCCACGGAACGGCGGAAAGCACCACATGCTCCATCAGCGCGAAGATGCCGTTGTCGATCAGGAACGATACGATGGACGCGCCCATGAACTTGATAAAGCTGCCCAGGATCACCTTGTAGATGCGGTAGCTGTCGCGGATGGGGTGGAAGTGGGTGCCCTCGTTCTCGTTTTCGTAGACGGTTTCGATGGTGATGGGCACCATGTCCATCTTCGCGCGGGCACAGGCGATGAGCACCTGCATCTCGTACTCGAACCTTTCGCCGGGCACGTCGATCATGAACTGCAGGTCTTCGCGCTTGAAGGCTCGCAGGCCGGTCTGGGTGTCCGGCAGCCAGGTACCGTAGAAGAGCTTGAAGACCAGGCTGGTGGTCTTGTTGCCAAAACGGCTCTTGGGCGGCACGTGGGGCAGGTCAAAGTCGCGGCTACCCAGGTACAGCACGCGCCGGTCCTCCGTCAGGGCCTGGGCGAGCTTCCAGCAGTCCTCGACGGTGTGCTGGCCGTCCGCATCGGCGGTGATGACGCCGCTGGCCTCGGGGATGTTGTCCCGGATGTAGGCATAGCCGGTCTTGAGCGCGCAGCCCTTGCCGCGGTTGACCTCGTGGTGCAGCACGGTCACGCCGTCCATCTCCGCCAGCTCGCTGAAGATGCCCTGATACTTCTCGCTGCTGCCGTCGTCCACGATCACCGCGCGGGTGAAGCCCTGGGCCATCAGGCGGCGCAGGTAGGCGGGCAGACGGTCATCCGGCTCCAGGGAGGGAATGAGGATGACAGCGGATTCGGGCTTGAGTGTCATAGGAATCACATACCTTTCGTATCGGTTCATTGCATGTATGTATCCAGATAATCTGTGATCAGGCCGGACATATCCTGCCCGGCGTGACGGTTGATGAGCTCGGTGAGATCCTCGCGGCCGGCGATGCGGAAACGGTATTGCTGCTGATAATCCAGCAGCAGGGCGTCCAGCGCATCCTTGCCCATGAAGGTCTCCAGCGCGATCCACAGCGCTGCGCCCCGCTGGTACACCACATAGCTGTACTCCGTCAGGTCGGCGAAGTAGCTGATGGGGCTGCCGGGGGTCACGCCCCGGGGGATGGTGATACGCAGGCTGGCCTCGATCCGGTCGGTGATGACGCGGCTCCGGTCGGCGGCGCTGTACCAGTCGCCGGCATAGTCCGCAAAGGCGTATTCGCACAGGGCTTCATCCTGCCAGGGCTGATACCAGCCGTCGCTGCCGACCATGACGGCCCACCATTGGTGCGCGGTCTCATGGGCAACGACGTATTCCAGCAGGATGTCGTTGGCTGCGATCATATCCGAGGCGATCATGACCATGCCGGGATATTCCATCCCGCCGTAGGGGAAGGGTGCTTCAGCCAGCGTGAAGGTCGGGTATGCGTAGCTGCCCCAGCGCTTCCCATAGCTGTCAAGGGCCTGGATGGCGCAGCGCAGCATGGCCTCGGCGTCCTGCTGGGTTCCGGCACAGGCGGTGACGAGGGTATCGCCTGCCATGCCCTGCGCGCAGTGAAAGTGGTCGCTGATGACCAGCGCGAAATCCCGCAGGGCTTTGGCGGAAAAATCATAGTGCAGCTGGCCGTTGCGGCGGCTTGGCTCATCCCAGACGGAGGCGGCTGCGGTGTAGCCATCGGGTACAGTCAGCGCGACCTCCCAGTTGGCGCATTCGGACAGGAAGGGATCACCGATAGCGGCATAGGCGTCGGTGCGCCAGGCGCCATCCTGCCACAGCGCCGGCACGGGAAAGACATTGCCCAGCATGAAGAAGCCATCCGCATAGCCGAAACGGCTGGCACAGCGGGGGATCTCCACCGTGTACTGCAGGCGGACAAGGGCCTGTGAACCCTCTGCCCATGCGGCTGGCAGGGACAGCACGGTCTGCGCCTCATCCAGCCAGTGCCAGATGGTGACGCTGCCGTTGACGAAGGCCTTCTCCAGCTTCAGCCCGCCGGGATCAAAACCGGCAGGATAACAGGCGTAGTACAGCTCGTCCGAGGCGGCAGGGGAGGTCTCCTGGGCCAGGTAGGCCCCCGACCAGCTGCGCAGCATCACGGCGGCCTGATCCTGGCCGGTGCGATTGCGCAGCGTCATTTCCTGCGTGACCGTCAGCTGCCTGCCTTCGGGGTCGAACGCCGCATCGATTCGGATGCTGTCCAGCCCGGCAGAAGCCTCGATCAGCATGGCGCTTTCGTCGGGCAGGAAGGGGGCTTCCGTCCGCTCATGGGTGACGAGCAGGTAAACGCCCGCGCCCAGCGCCAGCATCATCAGTACGATCAGCGTGGCCCACAGCCACGCCCGCCGGTTATCCGCCGGCGACAGCTTCTGCCTCATGCACATGTCCTTTCGGGGTTCCATAAGAAACCACCATACATTATACACCAAACAGCCGCAATACACAAGGCATTGCGGCTGTTCGGGTTGTAAAATTCATATGAACGGGCTGGAAGATCATTCCTCGCGGCACAGTGCGGCGAAGCTGGCACGGGTGCAGCTGACCAGCGCCTCCACGCCCAGGATGACCTGGCAGCCCCGCACGCCCGCGGAGACGCTGATGCGCGTGAGTTGCGATGCGTCCTCCTGAATAAAGGTGGGGAAGGTCTTCTTCATCCCGATGGGGCTGCACCCGCCCCGCAGATATCCGGTCAGGGGCAGCAGCTCCTTTTGCGGCAGCATGGCCACGGACTTGTTGCCCGTGGCCCTCGCGACGGCCTTCAGATCCAGCTCCTTCTCCACCGGGATCACGCAGACCAGATACTTGAGTTTATCCCCGGTCAGCACCAGGGTCTTGTACACCATGTCGGCGGGCAGCTGCACCTTTTCGGCCACCAGCTTGCCGTCGTAGTTCTCGTCGGATACGTCGTATTCGCGGGTCTCATAGGGGATCTTCGCCGCGTCCAGGTGACGCAGCACATTGGTCTTGATGGCTTTGGCCATAACGAAAATCGCCTCCGGTGTTTCGCTCCGGTATTGATGATAGCACGCCGGCGGCCGGATTGCAAGCCCTGCCCGGGCAGCGGTGCGTTTTCCATTTGACATCCACTGTATAAGAGAGTAAAATAATTGAGATATTACCACCAAAGGAGGATGTTTCCCATGGCATCTGACAACAAGAACCTTGCATCCCAGCGCCGCGAAGAAAGCGGCATTGTATATTTTGACCGCGGCACCCGCGAGGGCCGCGACGGCAAGAAGTACGACCGCTTCGCCATCCAGACCCACTTCGTCGAGGTGGGCGAGGACGCCTCCGCACTGATCGAGAAGTATGTCCGCCCCCTGTACCAGGAGGGCGACTGCGTGGCCATCACCGCCAAGGTCATGGCGATGTGCACCGGCAACGTCAAGAAGATGGAGGACATGAAGCTGGGCTTCTTTGCAAAGCTCATGTCCAAGTTCGCCGGCATCAACTCCACTGGCGTTGGTATGCACGAGCCCTACAAGCTCCAGCTGGTTATCGATATGGTGGGCCTGCCCCGGGTGCTCTTTGCGGGCTTTGTGTCCGCCATCACCCGCCCCTTCGGCGTGAAGGGCCTGTTCTACAAGATCTGCGGCCACGGCGTAGCGGGCATTGACGGCTTCTACTTCCGCTCCAGCTTTGAGCGCTACAAGACCCTGGCCCTCATCAACCCCGAGAACCCTGTCGAGCTCTCCAACGAGATGACCGCCAACACCGGCATTCCGGTGGTCATCATGGACGCCAACGACATCGACCAGAACCAGCTGGGCAAGTGCGACACCTTCCCCCTGACGGACGATCAGATCCAGGACGCCCTGAAGGACAACCCCTGCGGCCAGGGCGACGAGCTGACCCCTATCATCCTGATCCGCCCGCTGGCGTGAGGTGGAGGATGCGGAAGCTGACATGGCTCATCCTGCTCCTGTGTGCCCTGCTGTGCGTGCCTGCTGCGGCGGAAACGGCGCAGGAGAATAAGCTCCTGGAAGTCCACCAGATGATGCTCGGCTGCGCGGACGGCTACCTGATCCGCCTGGGCGATATCGATGTCCTGGTCGACGGCGGCAACGCCAATCCGCAGCTGCCCACGGACGACGTGGTCAACTACCTGCGTGCCGCAGGCGTGGACAGGCTGGACGCGGTCATCATCACCCACTGGCATCTGGATCATTGCATGAACCTGAACAAGGTGCTCGCGGAGTTCGGCGACGCAGAGACGGCAGTTTATTCGCCTGCCGACCGGGTGCCGGATGAGATCGACAACGGGACGGTCATTGTAAAGATTGGCCCGTTGACCGCCGGAACCCATCAGCAGATGAAGATGGGCGACGCGCTTGAAATGGGCGGCATGAACATCACCTGCATCGGCCCGGAGCGCCTCAGCCTGAACGGCGGCTGCAATGCGGACTCGCTGAACTTCGTCCTGCAATACGGGGAGCGGCGCATCCTCTTCACCGGCGACTTCGCCCAGAGCAAATGTATCAGCGGCGAATACCGCGAGATGTGCACCGATGTGGATGTGCTGAAATTCCCTCACCACGCCATCGAGCCCTTTGAGATCGGCACCACGGCCATGCGGACCGTCAGCCCGGAATATGTGCTGGTGCCCGGCGTGGCGAACAAGTACAGGCTGTGGAACTTTGCGGACAACATGGGCGTCAGGTTCTCCCGGCATAACGTGTACACCAACGCCGACGGCCACGTCGTCATCCTCACCGACGGCGGGGAGTACTTCGAGGTCAGAACCCAGCAGGAGCCTGCTGATTACGCCAAAGAGTGATATTCACAACAGATAAAGAGACTGCGAAGGAGCTGCAGACGATGTTTACAGATATCGGGAATAAGATCAAAATGGTTGCAATGATCTTCTGCCTGTTGGGGATCGCCGCGAGCGTCATTGCAGGCATCGTGATGCTTGTCATATTTGAGGGCAGCTTGATGGGCTTTGCGATCAGCGCCGGCGTGGTCGTCGGCGGCAGCGTGCTCTCCTGGCTGGCGAGCCTGCTGTTCTACGGCTTCGGCGAGCTGATCGATGAGACGAAGCGTAATCGGGAGATCAATGCGCAGCTGCTGCAGAAGCTTGCGGGACAGGATAGAGAGCCCGTGGTCAAGCGAGCTGAAAGCGCGCCGGTATCTAAGAAGCAGGAAACGCCCAAACCCACTTCCGCCGGAGAACCCTGGCAGTGCCGCTGCGGCACAAGGAATGCTGCCAACCAGATCTTCTGCTCCTACTGCGGAGAAATGAACCTGAAGCAGCAGGCGAAGCCGAAGACGCCCCAACAGACGGCTGCTGCTGCGCCTCAGGTGAACGCAGCAACGGGTAATCCGGTACGGATGACCGCCAATATGTGGACCTGCAGCTGCGGCAGGAAAAACAGCCAGGGTGACAAGAACTGTACCTTCTGCGGACGGGACAGGTAAAGAAATAACAACCGGGATGCTCTGTGTAAAGGGAGCATCCCGGTTTTGTGTTGCTGCTCAGCTGTGCCGATTTTTCAGCGCTTCCCACATGTCCCGCGGGGGCACGCCCTGCTGGTATAAAATGGTGCGCTCCTTTCTGGAAAAGGCACACCTTGCTGTTCTTGCTCCGATATGATAAAATCAAACTGGTAGCTTGATACATATTCATTATGGAATGCTTGACTACTGTGGGGTGGGCGGATGAGAGACAATATCGAAGTGAAAAACCTAGTACCCCGGTTTCTGAATTTCTACAGGTTGGCGCTGGGGCACGATGCAGAATCCCGGTTCACGCTGTGGAAGGAGCATTACGGCTTTGCGGCGGTTCCGCCCGGAGAACAAGGCGAGCAGGTGGCAAGGCAGCTGCTGGGAACAGCATGGGACAAATACGCGAAGGTTATTCCGCTGCTGGAGCAGTGGTCGCCGGATACAGAAACGGTGCAGCAGTATTTGTCGAAGATCAAATCCGCACTGGCGTACAGCGAACCGGTTGATGTTGTTCTCATTTTCTTCGTTGGCATGTTTGACGGGAATGCCTTTGCCGCCCCATATGGCGACCGGATGGCGATCTGCCTGCCGATCGAGGCTGGCGAAAGCAGCATCACGCTGGTGCACGAGCTGACGCATCTGGTGCACGGCAAGCTGACCGCTTCTGCGATGAGCTGGGAGAAAACCGTGGCGGAGATGATCTTCCAGGAGGGCCTGGCAACGCAGTTGAGTAAGCATCTGGTTCCCAATGAACAGGAGGAAGCCTATGTTGAGCATCAGCCCGGCTGGCTGCAGGATTGCCGTGCGGATGAGAAGCAGATCGTTCATGGTATCAGGCCATACCTACAGGAAGGCTCGGCAGAGACGGTCATCCGGTTTACCATGGGAACGGGAACGACTGGCAGGCAGCGTGAGGGGTACTTCGCCGGCTGGAAGCTGATCGGGGATCTGCTGGCGGACGGCTGGTCGTTCGCGGACATTGCCAGGGTCCGGGAAGAGAATATGACAGACGTTCTGAGAAAATATATTGATTTGGTACAGTAACGGTTCGGCTTGCAGAAAAAGCAAAAAACGCACTTGCTCACCGCGCTCAAAAGCGGTGTGTAAGTGCGTTTTGTTGATGGATCAGCTGTGCCGCTTCTTGAGCACTTCCCACACGTCCCGCAGGGGTACGCCCTGCTGATACAGCAGCACCGTCAGGTGGTACAGCAAATCCGCGGCCTCGCCGGCCAGGCCGTCGGCGTCGCCCTTGATGGCGGCGATCACGGCCTCAGTGGCCTCTTCGCCCACCTTCTTGCCGATCTTCTCCGCGCCCTTGTCCAGCAGGTAGTTGGTGTAGGAGCCGGGCTTGGGGTTCGCGGCGCGCTCGGCGACGGTCTTCTCGATCGTGCTCAGGATGGCGCTGGTGGCGGGCATGTCGCCGTCCACCACGGGGTTGAAGAAGCAACTGCGTGCGCCGGTGTGGCAGGCGGGGCCGGTTTGGTCGACCTGCAGGAGGATCGAATCCGCGTCGCAGTCATAGCTCATGCGGATGACCTTCTGCAAATGGCCGCTGGTCGCGCCCTTGCGCCACAGCTCGTTGCGGCTGCGGCTCCAGTAGGTGGCGTAGCCGGATTCGAGGGTGGATTGCAGGCTCTCGGCGTTCATGTAGGCCTGCATCAGCACCTCGCCCGTGTAGGCGTCCTGGGCGATGGCGGGCACCAGCCCCCGCACGTCATAGCGGATGGCGGAGATATCGGCGGTGCGCACGTCCGGCGCAGAGGCGGCCTCGATCTTCGCGAACTGCTCCGGGGTAACGATGGCCTTCAGCGTCTCCATGGCCTGTGCATACTGGTTTTCGTAGGTGTAGAAAACGTCCTTCGGCTGCAGCTTGAAGCCAAGACTGACGTAGAGCAGGATGGCCTTCCAGCTCCAGGGCTGGGTGTGCAGCCAGACGGGCAGGCTGTTGTCCTCGCGGCGGAAGAGCCGCAGGCAGGTCTGGCACAGCGCCCGGCCGAGGCCCTTGCGCTGGTGATCCTCCCGGACGGCCACCCAGTGCAGCGCGCGTACGCCCATGCCCCGGGGGTCGTGCTCCCAGGCGATGGCGGTGCCCACGATTTCGCCCTCCGGCGACACGGCGAAGAACACCCGCTCGCGGGCCAGCTCCGGGTCTGCCAGATAGCGTGAGCAGAACGCGCTCAGAGCCTCGTCCGCCGTGGGAAACTCGCCGATGGCGCACTCCAGCGCGGCCCACGCGTCCTCGTCGCCCGGCTGGTACGCGCGGATCACGTAGCCCTTGGGCAGCATGATCTCCATGGGCAGCACGCGGTCGCAGCGCATGATGATGTGATAGAAGGGGATGGTCTTGTCCAGCATGCGTCACGCCTCCTTGTTGTATGCGAGGGCCTCCTCCAGCGTGAACGCGCCCTCGTACATCGCGCGTCCGAGGATCGCGCCCGCGCAGCCCGCGGCCTTCAAATTGCCCAGATCATTGAGGCAGCTCACGCCGCCGGAACCGATGATGTCCATACCGGTCTGCTCAATGAGCCGCCGGGTGGCGTCGACATTGGGCCCCTGCATCATGCCGTCGCGGCTGACGTCGGTGTAGATCACGTCCTTCACGCCCATGTCGCGCATGCGCAGCGCCAGCTCCACCGCCGTCAGCGTGGAGGTCTCGACCCAGCCGCGGGTGGCGACCAGGCCGTTCTTCGCGTCGATGCCCACCGCGATGCAGCCGGGGAAGGCCCGGGCAGCCTGACGCACCAGCTCGGGGTTTTCCGCCGCCGCCGTGCCGATGATGCAGCGCTTCACGCCGGCGTTCACCCGCAGCTCGATGTCCTGCATCGTGCGCAGTCCGCCGCCCAGCTCTACCTGGCCGTCAAAGGCAGCGACCACCTCGCGGATCAGCGGCAGATGGGCGGTCTTGCCCTCAAAAGCGGCGGTCAGGTCCACCAGATGCAGCCACTCGGCGCCCTTTGCGCGCCATTTGGCGGACATCTCGACGGGGTCGCCGTACACGGTCACGTCATCGCGCTTGCCCTGGCGCAGGCGCACCGCCTTGCCGTCCAGCATGTCAATGGCAGGGTAGAGGATCATGAAAATTCCCTCCGGTCATTTTCAAATGATGAATTAGGAATTATGAATTAGGAGCTGAGATGGTCAGTCCAGCGCACCCTTGGTAGACAGCACGCCCTGAATGCCCGCGTCCACGCGCATGGCGTCGCGCAGGGCCAGGCCGAAGGCCTTGAAGAGGGCCTCCAGCTTGTGGTGGTCGTTGCGGCCGGCGGCGACGTTCAGGTGAACGGTGAGGCCCGCGTTGACCGTCAGGGCCCGGAAGAACTCCTCGGCCATTTGCGTGCCCATGTCGCCGCAGCGCAGGGTGGCGAACTCGGCCGTGAAGGCCAGGTAGGGGCGGCCGCTGATGTCGATGGCGGCGAAGGCCAGGGCCTCGTCCATGGGCATCCAGGCGCTGCCGACGCGGCGGATGCCGGCCCGGTCGCCCAGGGCGTCGCGGATGGCCTTGCCCAGGCAGATGCCCACGTCCTCGATGGTGTGGTGCTCATCGACGTACAGGTCGCCCTGGCAGGTGAGGGTCAGGTCGATCTGCGCGAAGCGGCTGAAGGCGTCCAGCATGTGGTCGAAGAAGCCCACGCCGGTGGCCAGCTCCGTCTTGCCGGAGCCGTCGAGGTTCACGGTCAGGTTGATGTCGGTTTCCTTCGTCTTGCGGGCAAATGTGGCGGTACGCATGGAGGATGCTCCTTTGTTTGTCGGTTGTGGGCTGTACCCCAAGCCGCACGCGCGCGCAGCCGAAAGGCACAGCCTGGAAAGATCGCGAAAAGGGTCAAGGGATGAAATCCCTTGCGGGGGTGCAGGGGCGAGGAGCCCCTGCCAGGGTCCAGGGACAGAGTCCCTGGTTACCCCTTGATCTCCTTGCCGAAGCGGATGGCCACGGAGTTGGCGTGGGCGTCGAGGCCCTCCTGCTGAGCCAGGAGGATCACCTGGTCGGCCACCTTCTCCAGTTCTGCGCGGGAGCAGCAGATGAGGCTGGACTTCTTCACGAAGTCATCCACGTTCAGCGGGGAGAAGAAACGGGCGGTGCCGGAGGTAGGCAGAACGTGGTTCGGGCCGGCGAAGTAATCTCCCAGAGGTTCGGGGGAGTAGTGGCCCATGAAGATCGCGCCGGCGTTCTCGATCAGGGGCAGCAGGGAGAAGGGATCGGCGACGGAAAGCTCGAGGTGCTCCGGGGCGATCTGGTTGGCGATGTCGGCGCAGTCCGCCATGGTCGGGGCCACCACGATGGTGCCGTAGGCGGAAAGGCTCTGTTCGACGACCTCCTTGCGGGGCAGCAGCGCCGTTTGACGGGCCAGCTCGGCGTCCACCGCCGTAGCCAGGGCCGCGCTGTCGGTCACCAGGATGGCCGCCGCCAGGGGATCGTGCTCGGCCTGGGACAGCAGGTCAGCCGCCACATAGCGGGGATCAGCGCTGTCGTCGGCGATCACCAGCACCTCGCTGGGGCCGGCGACCATGTCGATGCCCACGTGGCCGAAGACCTCGCGCTTGGCGTTGGCAACGTAGATGTTGCCGGGGCCGGTGATCTTGTCCACCCGCGGGATGGATTCGGTGCCGAAGGCCAGGGCTGCCACAGCCTGGGCGCCGCCGACCTTGTAGATGCGGTCAACGCCGGCGATATCCGCCGCCACCAGCGCCAGGGGATAGCTCACGCCGCCGTCCTTGCCGGGAGGCGTCACCATCACGATGTCCTTGACGCCGGCGACCTTCGCGGGCAGCACGTTCATCAGCACGGAGGAGGGGTAGGCCGCCGTGCCGCCGGGCACGTACACGCCCACGCGGCTCAGGGGGGTGATCTTCTGGCCCAGGCTGATGGCCGGGTCGAAGTTCATCCAGGTGTTGGTCTTCTGCTTCTCGTGGAAGGCCGTGATGCGGCGCTTTGCCTCGCGCATGGCCTCCAGCCATTCGGGGGTCGCGGCCTCATAGGCCTTGTCAATCTCTTCGCGGGTGACCTGCACGGTCTCGGCGGTGAGGGTCACCTTGTCAAAGCGGGCGGTGTAGTCGAAGAGGGCCGCGTCGCCCTCCTCGCGCACGCGGGCGACGATCTCCTTCACGCGGGCGGAGATCTCGTCGTTTTGCAGCTGGCTGCGGTTCATCACGCGCTCCTTCAGGGCCTGCGCGTCGGACATATTCAGAATCGGGATCATGTTCGTTCCCTCCATATATCAGTTGTTCAGTTTTGCCACTTCATTGGCCATTCCGTCGATGATTTGGCGGATGCGCTCGCGTTTGGTCTTCATGGACACGCGGTTGACCACCAGGCGGGCGGAGCACTCGGCGACTTCCTCCAGCACGGACAGGCCGTTGGCTCTGAGGGTGCTGCCGCTCTCGACGATGTCCAGGATCACGTCGGAGAGGCCGATCACCGGGCCCAGCTCGATGGAGCCGTGCAGCTCGATGATCTCGATCGTCTGGCCCTTTGCGTCATAGTAGGCGCGGGCGACGTTGGGGTACTTGGTCGCCACGCGGAAGGTGGCGCGGGTGGCCTGCTGGTTCTTCTGGTCGGCATACCCGGCAATGCACAACCGGCACTTGCCGAAGGTCAGATCCAGCACCTCGTACAGCGGGCGGCCCGCCTCCAGCAGGGTGTCCTTGCCCACCACGCCGAAGTCCGCCACGCCGTGATCCACATAGGTGGGCACGTCGCTGGGCTTGACGAGGATGAAGCGGATGTTGTTGGCTTTATCCCACAAAACCAGCTGGCGGCCGGGGTTGCGGGGCTCTGAGCAGTCAATGCCCAGGTTTTCCAGAAGGGTGAAGGCCTGCTCTGCGAGCCTGCCCTTGGCCAGAGCAAAGGTGATAACCGGCTGCATCAGAACACCGCCTTTCCATATTGCTGCAGACCGCCGGCGGTGATGTACACCGCTGCGCTGGCCTGGTTTGCGTCAACCCGGTGTCGCAGGGCCTCCGCGTTCATGCCGTACATGATGGCCACCGACACCCCGCGCTTGCGCTGCTGCTTGGCGTAGGCGATGGCCTCGGCCCGGCAGCCCTCCTCAAAGCCCAGTACGATGTCGGGGATCGGCGATTCGAAGGACGCTCCCTGGCGCTCCAGGGCGATCAGCAGCAGCTTCATGCTCAGCGCGAAGCCCGTCGCGGGCAGCTCGCGGCCGAAGCGCGCCATCAGCCGGTCGTACCGGCCGCCGGACATCAGCGGCTGGCCCAGCTCGGCCACCAGGCCGCGGAAGATTGTGCCGGAGTAGTAGTTCGCCTGGTGCGCCATGCCCAGGTCGATGCTGATGCACCCGTCGCAGCCGTATTCCTTGAGCACGGCCATGATCTGCCGCAGGTTGTCGATGGCGGCGAGGCATTGCGGATGCTGCGTCAGCTTCTCCGCCTCGTCCAGGACGGATGCGTCGCCGTACAGGCGGGGCAGCTGCATCAGGCGGGCGATGGCGTCCTCCGCCAGCCCGCAGCGGGTCAGGTAGGCCTCCATGTCCATCAGGCTCTTCTGCTCGGTCAGGGCGCTGACGGCGGCGCACTGCTCGTCGGTCAGCCCGGCCTCCTTCAGGAAGCCGGTCACGAACTGCGCCTGGCCCAGCTCAATTTGAAAATCGCGCAATCCGCTCTGCTGCAGCACATACACCGCCAGGGCGATGACCTCCGCGTCGGCCTGCGGGCTGGCTTCGCCCATCAGCTCCACGCCGGCCTGCGTCTCTTCGCACAGCAGGGACGAGGTCTCCGACAGCATCTTCGTGGCGGACTGCACATAGCACAGCCGCAGGGGCAGGGGAGCCTCCGCGAGCCTTCCGGCCGCCATGCGGGCCGCGGGGATGGTGGAGTCCGGCCGCACGGCCAGGATGCGCGCCTGGGCGTCGAAGGTCTTCCACAGGTGCTCGGGGCGGAAACCGTAGGTGCGGTCGTCGAGGGCGTCATAGAATTCCAGGATCGGCGTTTCGATCTCCTGATACCCCTCCAGCGTGAACAAATGTCGCAGGGTCTGCTCCAGCTGGCGCTTGCGCGCGCACTCGCCGGGCAGGGTGTCCTGCATGCCGCTGGGGATTTGCAGCTTACGACTTGCCATGTTTCCGACCTCCGGATGATTTGATGATTTAGCACGATAAAGTGCTAATGCGATGAATTATAGCAGGGTTTTACGATGATGTCAAGAGGGTATTGAAAAAACTGGACGCGGAGACCTCATCCGGCCCTTCGTGCCACCTTCCCCAGAGGGGAAGGCTGATTAGAAGGTACCTTCAGGTGCATTCGTCCACAAACTTAGCCTTCCCCTCTGGGGAAGGTGGCGCCGCGCTTGCGCGGTGACGGATGAGGTCCTACCACGCGCCTTCGATTGCGACGTCAATGGCCCTGCACACGGCGTCGAATTCCTGGTTTACCTGTTTGTTGGTAAACCGGATAACCCGAAGGCCGAGACTGTTCAGGTAAGCGGTGCGGTTTTTGTCCCACTCTTTGCCTTCGTCCGAGAAATGCTGAGCACCATCGATTTCAATCACCAGCTTTGCGCTGCTGCAGTAGAAATCGACGATATAGCAACCGAAAGCCTTCTGTCGCCGAAATTGTCGGGGATGGGTTCTGAGAAAGCCATACCACAGGAGTTTTTCCTCCGGGGTAGGGTGACGACGGTTTTCCTGCGCGTAGTCCTTCAAGTGGGTCTGATAATAGTAGCGCTCTCCTGTCATGTGCAGCCTCCAACTATACAATTATATCATTCCTGCTTCATGCAGTCCACGCAAGAACAAAGGAAGCACACGAAAGTACAGAAAAAGGACACGGCTGGCGGCGAAGCAAACCGTGTCCAAATGGGGGGAGGGGAATGTTGCAGGTCGTGAGCAAAGTGTGGTTGTAGTAGTCGGATGCGGAGAATCCGCATTGGTGGAGTGCCCTGGCGTCTGACACTTTTCCGGGACTTCCCCTCGAGGAAAATGAGCAGACAGACAGGACAACACCTGCCCTGACCTATAACATTCGCCGAGGGGAAGTCAGTTGAGGAGGTTGCTGAACTGCTCTCCGATGACAATGAGCCACAGCTGAGTGATGATCGCTTTCACCAGTAAAACCTGTGCTATGGCCAGAACGACAGCATTCAGGATCAGCGCAACCGTTGTAACCGTATGGTCATCCTGATTTTTCCGTGCGCGCAGCGCAAGAATCAGTCCGGCAATTCCTGCAAAGGTTCCCAGCAGAGGCGCAAAGAAAATCAACGGAAAACCGGCAATACCCAAAATCAGTGCAGCAATAGTCATGCGTGTACCTCCATATCCTTGTGCATTCGTGCGGAGACTTGTCTCGTACGATGCTGACATGATTATACCGGAAAATCCGGTATGTGTCAATACCGAAAAATTCGGTATATCAGACAAATTTGGGGCAAGGATAGGCATACTAATACAGAAATGATGTGTATGGGGAGGTCGCCAAAAATGCCGCATTATCAGAGAATACGGGATTTGCGGGAAGATGCGGATCTGTATCAGAAGGATCTGGCACAGCTGCTGAAATGCTCGCAGCAAACCTACAGTGATTATGAATGCGGCAAGGTGGATATTCCCACAGAGGTTCTGCTCCGGCTTGCAGACTATTATGATACGACGGTTGACTACATCCTCGGCCGTACAACAAAGCGCTAACAGAAAGGAGCCTCCCCAATAACGGGGAGGCTCCAAATGTTGCTGTGATTACTCAGCGGTGGGGATCATGGCCTGCAGCGCTTCGCGGTAAGCCACCCAGCTGGGGGTGTTGCGGAAGTAGCGGGGCAGGACGTTGCCGTCCGCGTCGATGGGGGAGCGGAAGGACACCTTGTTGTTGATGGACAGGTAGGCGATATCCGCGCCGCCCAGATCCTTCTGCACGTTGACAGCATCAGCGCTGGTCAAGCCGCCCTCGGTGGAGGCCAGCTCCTCAGCGGTGATGGCGTTCAGGTCGGTGAACCACTTGATGCACTCGCTGTGCTTGATGATCATCGCGGTGGGGCCGCCGGCGTACTTGAAGGAGACGGAGACGGAGCCGTTGTTGACAGCCACAAAAGCGTTGCCGATCACATGGGCGTCAGCGCCGACCAGGGTGTACACCTGCCAGCCGGTCTTGGTCAGATCGACGGGAACGATGTTGTGCCAGTCATCGGCGATGCCCAGATCCTTCAGGGACAGGCCAGCCAGACCGACGGTGTTCTTGCTGTACCAAACAGAGGTGTCAGCTTCGGGGCTGGGCTGCACGCCCTGGGTAGCGGTGACGAAGAAGTCGACTTCGATCTTCTTGACCTCCACCAGGTCGTCGGGGTTGATGGCAGCGGTGGTGCCTTCGGAGCCGTCCCAGGTCTCATGACCCCAGGGCGTCGTGCCAGGCTGGTTATCGACCATCCACTTGTCGTACAGGATAGCGTAGTCATCGTTGGAGTCAAACACGTTGCCATTGTCGTAGCCGGTGGGGCCGCAGGCAACGCCGTTGAAGGCGATGGATTCGCCGTTGACGCGAATGTCGGAAATGCCCAGGTACATGCCGTCCATGACGGAGCCTTCGGTGTTGCCGTCAGCAATGACCATGAGCAGCTTCTCAGCGCCGTTGCCGGCAGGCGTCCAGCCACCCTGATCCAGCATGTAAGCGGAGACGGTGTAGTTGCCCTCACCGGTGATGGTGGCGGTGGTGGAGGTGCCCAGCTTGCCGTCGGTCTCAGGCCACCAGCCGCCGGACAGGTAGTACAGCTTCACGTCGGCAGTGGGGCCCTCTTCCGCAGCGGGAGCCACCAGCTCAACGCCGGCTTCGGGCTGCTCGCCCAGCTCCTCGGGAGCCGCGCCAGCGTCCTCGGCGAAGATGAAGTCGACCTCGATGGTGTCGCCCGCGACGATGTCGTCAGGGTTGATCACCAGGTGGGTGGCGTCTTCGGGGGTACCATCAAAGGAACGGTAGCCGGAGGGGCCCTGAGCGTCGGGGGTGAAGAAGGGATCCCAGTAGGAGTTGTACAGCGGGACCATGCCGGCGTTGGTGTCGTCATGGTAGGTGCCGTAGTAGTTCTCGTTCTTGGCAATGGGGGTGCCGTTGACGCGGATCTCGGTGATGTCGACATAATAGCCGGGGAAGAGCTTCTCGGCGTTGTCGATGATCAGGTTGAACTGGATCGCGCCTTCAGCCTTCTGCCAGTTGAACTTCAGGCCGACGGTGTACTTGCCGGGGCCGGTGACCATGGCATTGGTCGCCTCAACGCCGGTCTCGGACGCGGGCTGATCAACGCGCTGATGCTGGGGCCACCAGGGGAAGTTGTTCTGATCCTTCTCATGGTTGGAAGCGAAGTACAGCAGCCAGGCGGTAGCGGTGGTCGGTTCCTCGGCGGAAGCGACGCACGCCATGCCCAGTGCCAGCACGGCGACCAGAGCGATCGCCATGATCATGGACAGGAGCTTTTTCATGCTGATTTCCTCCTAAAACGTTTTACCCGAAGAATATATATCGGGCAGGCTAACAATATTATAGTTGAACATTTCATCCCCGTCAAGGATAATTCTGTCTAAAACTTGTATAAAAATGGACGCATCGGGGCAGATGCGTCCGTTTCCGGTCGAATATATTCGCTTACAGCTCCATTTTTACCTGCGCGTCGCCGGAGACGCCGGGCTGGGTGCGGCCCATGTGCTGCCAGGCGGAGGGGGTGCACACGCGGCCCCGGGGGGTGCGCATCAGGAAGCCCAGCTGCATCAGGTACGGCTCGTACACGTCCTCGATGGTCACGGCGTCCTCGCCCGTGGTGGCGGCCAGGGTATCCAGGCCCACGGGGCCGCCGCCGAACTTGTCCATCATGGTGGTCAGCATGGTGCGGTCGGTCTTGTCCAGGCCCAGCTCATCCACGCCCTGCATGGCGATGGCCTCCCGGGCGATCTCCAGGGAGATCCTGCCGGAGCCCTTCACCTGGGCATAGTCGCGCACGCGCTTGAGCATACGGTTGGCGATACGGGGCGTGCCGCGGGAGCGCCTTGCGATCTCCAGGATGCCGTCGGCGTCCGCATCCACGCCGAGGATGGAAGCGCTGCGGCGCACGATGGAGGCCAGCTCTTCCGGCGTGTACATTTCCAGCCGGAACAGGATGCCGAAGCGGTCGCGCAGGGGGGCGGAAAGCTGACCGGCACGGGTGGTGGCGCCGATGAGGGTGAACTTCGGAACTGTCATGTGGATGGAATTCGCCATGGGGCCCTTGCCGGTGACGATGTCCACGGCGAAATCCTCCATCGCGCTGTAAAGCACCTCCTCGGAGGTACGGGAAAGCCGGTGGATCTCGTCGATGAACAGCACGTCCCCCTGGTTAAGGTTGGTGATGATGGACAAGAGATCGCCGGGGCGCTCGATGGCGGGGCCGGAGGTGATGCGGATGTTGGAGCCCATCTCCGCCGCGACGATGTTGGCCAGGGTGGTTTTGCCAAGGCCGGGCGGGCCGTAAAGCAGGATGTGATCCAGTGCATCCCGGCGGGAAAGTGCGGCCTGGATGTAGATGCTCAGGCTGCTCTTGACGGCCGTCTGGCCCACATAGTCCCGCAGCGTCCGCGGGCGGAGGCTGGTTTCGACGCTGTCCTCCTGCTGATAACCGGCGTCCATGAAACGATCTTCAAACATAATGAACCCCTTGATGTGAATGCTTAATGCTTAATGCGTAATTCTTAATTGCTTTACATCCCGGCCATGGAGCGCAGCGCCAGGCGCAGCAGCTCGTCCACGGGGGCGTTTTTGTTTTCGACCTTGGAGAGCGCGTCCCGGGCCTCGCCGGGGGTGTAGCCCAGGGCGGTCAGGCCGGCAATGGCCTGGGCGAAGTTGTCCGCCGCTGCAGGCACGGCCGGGGCTGCGGCTGGAGAGGATGCGCTGCCGGAGACCTCGAACTGCCCCAGCTTGTCCTTCAGCTCCAGGGCGATGCGCTGGGCGATCTTCTTGCCCACGCCGGGGGCGCGGGAGATGGTCTTCTCGTCCTCCATCACGATGGCCAGACGCAGATCCTGCACCGACAGCGTGGACAGAAGTGCCAGGGCCATCTTCGGGCCCACGCCGGTGACGCTGGTCAGCAGCAGGAAGAGCTGCTTCTCCTCCTTGGTGGCAAAGCCGAAGAGCTCCATGGCGTCCTCCCGCACACTCAGCCAGGTATGGCAGCGCATGGTATCGCCGGTCTTGGGGGCGGCGTTGAGGGTCTGCAGGGAGCAGCTGAGCAGATACCCCACGCCGCCGGCCAGCAGCACAAGGGTATTGTTGGTCTTTTCGCAGACCTGACCTTCAATAAATGCGTACAAGGGAGTACCTCCTGTAACGATCCGTACGGAAATTTGCTTCAGCAAACAGAAAACGCGTCGCGCCGAGCCTTCCGTACGGCGGAACTTCTCAACAGGGCCTCGCCCCGCGGCAGCGGCAAAACGGGTCGAAGCCCCTACTTCATCCGGAACTGTTCCCGCATCCGCCCTGCCTGGCAGTGCGTGATCGCGCAGGCGATGGCGTCGGCGGCGTCGTCGGGCTTGGGGATGGTATCCATGTTCAGCAGGAGCTTGACCATCTGCTGGATCTGCTTCTTGTCCGCCTTACCGTAGCCGGTGATGGCCTGCTTGATCTGCATGGGGGTGTATTCGTAGAGGTTCTCCGTGTATTCGGCGGCGGCGATGATCGCTGCGCCTCTTGCTGCGCCGACCATCAGCGCGGTGGTGACGTTCTGCGCGAAGAACAGCTCCTCAAAGGCCACTTCATCCGGACGGTACATCAGCGTCAGGTCGCGGATGCCCAGCTGGAGCGTCCGCAGCCGGTGCTGCATGGGGGTGCCGGCCTTCGTTTCGATGCAGCCGTAGCCCAGCAGCTTCATGTGGCTGCCCTGGGCTTCCACCACCCCCCAGCCCATCAGCGCGTAGCCGGGGTCGATGCCAAGAACGATCATGCTTGAACCTTCCAATCATACATATGTTCGTACCTGTCTATCATAGCGCGGCGGCAGCGGATTGTCAACGCGAACACTGCTTTTTTGTTGATTGCCGTTCCATTCCCGGCAGATTGGCTTGCATCCACCTCTGCTGGCTGAATGCAGACATTAATATGGAAACTGTTCCGCAGTGCATGAGGCCGTACGCAGTGCTGGGAATAAGTACAAAGGAAATACCGTTTTCCCGAAAAAAAGGCTTGCATTTTTATTCAGCCGGGCTTATAATCACCGTTGTCACATGACAAAACGATAACAATATCCCAAAGGAGATTGATCGATATGGCGAAGATGCGTGTTCTGCTGGCGTACTCCGGTGGTCTGGATACGTCCATTATCGTTCCGTGGCTGAAGGAGAACTATGACTGCGACGTGGTCTGCGTGGCCGGCGACGTGGGTCAGGGCGAAGAGCTCGAGCCCCTGCACGAGAAGGCTGCCAAGTGCGGCGCTGAGAAGCTCTACATCGCCGACCTGCGCAAGGAATTCGTCGAGGAGTTCATCTGGCCCACCCTGAAGGCCGGCGCCGTCTACGAGGGCAAGTACCTCCTGGGCACCTCCTTCGCCCGTCCCCTGATCGCCAAGCGCCTGGTGGAGATCGCCCACGAAGAGGGCTGCACCGCCATCTGCCACGGCTGCACCGGCAAGGGCAACGACCAGGTCCGCTTCGAGCTGACCATCAAGGCCTTCGACCCCGACATGAAGATCATCGCCCCCTGGCGTATCTGGGACATCAAGACCCGCGAAGAGGAGATCGAGTACGCCGAGGCGCGCAACATCCCCGTGCCGGTCAAGAAGGACCGTCCCTACTCCATGGACCGCAACATCTGGCACATCTCCCACGAGGGCGCCGATCTGGAAGATCCGTGGAACGAGCCGCCGGCTGACCTGCTGCTGACCATGGTCACCCCCGAGAAGGCCCCCGACGAGGCCGAGTACGTGACCATCGACTTCGAGAAGGGCACCCCCGTGGCCATCAACGGCGAGAAGCTGGAGGCCATCGAGCTGCTGACCAAGGCCAACGAGATCGCCGGTCGCAACGGCGTGGGCTGCGCCGACCTGGTGGAGAACCGCCTGGTGGGCATGAAGTCCCGCGGCGTGTACGAGACTCCCGGCGGCACCCTGCTGTACGCCGCCCACTCCATCCTGGAGTCTATCACCCTGGATCGCGCCACCAGCCACTACAAGGAGCTGATCGCCTCCAAGTTCGCTGAGCTGGTGTACGACGGCATGTGGTACACCCCCCTGCGCGAGGCGCTGTCCGCCTTCGTGGACTCCACCCAGCAGAACGTCACCGGCACCGTGCGCATCAAGTGCTACAAGGGCAACTGCATCAACGCCGGCGTGAAGTCCCCCAACAGCCTGTACCTGGAAGAGATCGCCACCTTCGGCGACTCCAAGGATCTGTACAGCCACAAGGACAGCGAAGGCTTCATCAACCTGCTGGGCCTGCCGCTCAAGGTCAAGGCCATCGTCGATCAGCGCAAGAAGTAAACAAAAATATGAGGAGCTGCGTCAGGTGCGCAGCTCCTCTTTTGATGCGTATGATGATTCAGACGATATGGGATTCGATCCAGGCTACAACCTCTGCGATATCGGCATCTCCGCGGGCAACGCTGAGGCCGAGGCCGGTCAGTTCCTCCTGTGAGTAATGCAGGGCGACGCCGTTGCGCCGCAGGATCAGCAGCATCACGGCCATGCCGATGCGCTTGTTGCCGTCGATGAAGCCGTGATTCTGTGCCAAGCCGCAGCCCATAGCGGCTGCCTTGGCGACGACGCCGGGATAGGCCTCGGTGTCGCCGAAAGCCGCGCTGGCCCTTGCGACCGCGCTTTCAATCAGGCCCATATCGCGGATTCCGTGAGAACCGCCGGAAGAGTCGATCATCTTCTGATGGAGACGGAGCACAGCCTCAGGTGTTGGAAGCCAGATCATTTCGCCAGCTCCTTCCATGCAGGAAGATTCTCTTCGATAATGGCATCCATATCCTCTTCCAGCTGACGAAGCTCACGCTGTTTCAAAAACTGAACAAAATCCAGTACCTGCTGCTGGGTGTGCAGGGGCATGGTGCGGGTTTCTTCAGCAATGCGTTCAACCAGGGTCATTGACGACACCTCCTATGCTATCATTATACCCGTGGGAGGCCTGCTGTTCAAGCATTCGCTGCATCTTTTTTGCACTTCTGTTGAAGAAAGCCCGCATATCTGCTATACTATACACTGGTCAAAAATGCAATTCACCTTCAAGGAGGATACACATATGAAACTCTGGGGCGGCCGCTTTTCGAAGTCCACCGATCACCTGATGGACGATTTCCACTCTTCCATCTCCTTTGACAAGCGCATGGCGGAGGAGGATATCACCGGCTCCATCGCCCATGCGACGATGCTGGGCGAGCAGGGCATCATCCCGCAGGCCGACGCGGACAAGATTGTCGAGGGCCTCAAGGGCATCCTCGCCGACGTGGAGGCTGGCAAGATCGAGTGGATGGTGGACGCCGAGGACATCCACATGAACGTCGAAACCATCCTGACCCAGCGCATCGGCGAGGCAGGCAAGCGCCTCCACACCGGCCGCAGCCGCAATGATCAGGTGGCCCTGGACGTGCGCATGTACGCAAAGACCGCCTGCCGCGAGACCGAGGAGATGCTCAACGAACTGCTGCAGGTGATCCTTGATATCGCCCAGGACAACCTGCACACCATCATGCCCGGCTACACCCACATGCAGAAGGCCCAGCCCATCACGCTGGCGCATCACATGATGGCGTATTTCGAGATGTTCCTGCGCGACCGCCGCCGTTTCCGCGCTGCCTATGACGCGGCGGACGTGATGCCCCTGGGTTCCGGCGCGCTGGCCGGCACCACCTATCCGCTAAACCGCGAGCGCGTGGCTGAGCTGCTGGGATTCTCCGCTATCACCATGAACAGCCTGGACGGCGTGTCCGACCGCGATTTCCTGCTGGACTTCCTCTCCGCGGCCTCCATCTGCATGATGCACCTGTCCCGCTTCTGCGAGGAGCTGATCATCTGGAACACCAACGAGTTCCGCTTCGTGGAGATGGACGACGCCTACGCCACCGGCTCCTCCATCATGCCGCAGAAGAAGAACCCCGACGTGGCGGAGCTGATCCGCGGCAAGACCGGCCGCGTCTATGGTGACCTGATGGCCCTGCTGACCGTCATGAAGGGTATCCCGCTGGCCTACAACAAGGACATGCAGGAGGACAAGGAGGCCTTCTTTGACGCGCGCGACACGCTGGTGAAGGGCCTGACGGTGTTCACCGCGATGCTCAAGACCTGCACCTTCCGCAAGGAGGTCATGGAGCGCGGTGCATCCGGCGGCTTCACCAACGCCACCGACGCGGCGGATTACATGGTGAAGCACGGCGTGGCCTTCCGCGACGCCCACGAGGTGGTGGGCCGTCTGGTGGCGCACTGCCTGAATGAGGGGAAGGCGCTGCTGGATCTGTCCCTGGAGGAGCTGAAGCAGTTCCATCCGGTGTTTGAGGCGGATGTGTTTGAGGATCTGTCGATGCTCTCCTGTGTGGAGAAGCGGCGCATCCCCGGTGCTCCCGCGCCTGACATGGTGCAAATGGCGATTGACAAGGGCAGGGAAGCCCTGCAGGCCTAAAAAAGGTCCAGGGGTGAAGCCCCTGGCGCAGGTGGAGGGCTGCGTAAGCCCTCCCCGCCGGAGGCAAAACCCGCATTGCGTCTTTCCCGAATCTGCAGATTCGGGAAACAGCTCGCACAGCCCTAAAAGAAAAAGCCAACAAAGTCCCACCAACTAAATCCCCCAACTGGAAGAACAACCCACCTCCAATCGTTATATATGGTGCAACCCCTACCGACAAAGGAGGCCGGGCGGCAGCCCGGCTAACGAGAGCCAATGCTTGCATTGGCCGAGTGTAGCCAGTACCCGGCCTTGCGCCGGGGAATGGCCGAAAAAAAGGAGGCATCACCATGAAGCGAATCCTGTTCATATGCACCCTGATGGCCCTGCTGCTGACGGCAACCGCCGCTCTGGCGGCAAACCCCGTGCCGATGAGCACGAGGGATATCCCCGCCATCCCGGCTGCCCCCGACACGCCCCGCACCGTGCGGGCCGTGCAAAACGGAGGCACAGTTGCTGTCACCTTTGACCGTGCGCTCCCCCGGGAGAGCCTGCTGGACTTCATCTCCCTGGACGGCGACTACCGCGAGGTGGCCGTGCGCTATGCGGCGGACGGCTCCGGCTTCACGACGGAAAGCCTGCCCTATGGCGGCCAGTGGCTGCGGATCGACCTGGCCTGGGTCGAGGGAGACGTCAACGCCACCGCCCGCTACAACATGAGCGGCGGCCTGACGCAGAGCACCCGCTTCGATGGGGAATTCAACGAGTTTGTCTACGACGCGGAGGGCGCCTTCACCGAGTACCGCGACGCAAAGAGCGGCGTGTGGACGCGCTTTGACGCAAACGGCAATGCCGTGCGCTATTCCTATGAAAAGGACGGTATGCGCGTGTGGTTCGACCTGGCGGGCAATGTCTGCTGGGCAACCTATGCGGGCGACGGCTATGCCTGCACCTGGGAGCCGGGGGAGGGCTGGTTCATTGAAGCGCCTGCCGGCAAGGTGAAGGTGCAGCTTGATCTGAACCCGAAAAAGGTCAGCCCGCTGCTGGTGGTGGCGGAGCCCTCGCCCACGCCGGAAGTGGTGTGGTACCCCAACAACACCATCGCCCTGGCCGGCCTGAGCCTGCAGGAAGCGAATACCCGCCTGCCGGATAAGTGGTACAACGTGATCCCGGTGGATCTGACCCGGGACGGACGGCAGACCTATTTCCTGACCATCTCCAACGCGCGCTTCATCGGCGAGTGCTATGTGGACGTGTGGGGGGACGAGGTCACCGTCAGCTGCGAGGTGCTGGAGAGAAGCGGCATTGAGCTGAAGAGCGAGTACGGGCGCTGGTTCACCAGCCTGTCGCAGGTGACGGACAGGAGCATCGAGGACACGGAGAATGGCTTCGTGTTCGGGCAACCGCTGTCGATCAGTGAGGATCTGGAGGGCGCGGATGTAGCGCTGCTGTTCATCAGGAGCAAGGCGACCTACCGGCAGCCCTTCCGGGATGGCTCGGAGCTGCCGAGATACTGGCGCAACACGCCACAGTGGAAGGATTTCCGCAAGAACCTCAACGTGCTGATGCAATACGTGGAATGGTAACGAAAAAGGGTTAAGGGTCGAAGACCCTTACGGGGCATTTGCTTGGAGTGTGTCCCCAGTGGGGACTTCGCCGAAGGCGAAAACGGAAAGTAAATGTTGAATAGGGGTCGCGGAGATCCAACATCGCTTGATGCTTTCGCCTTCGGCGAACTCCCCCACTGGGGAGGCGCATCTGCACGATGCCCGTGCCCGCCGGAGGCAAACGCCCCACAGCGTCTTTCCCGAATCCGCAGATTCGGGAAACAGCTCACACAGCCCAAAGAGAAAAGCCTACAAAGTCCACTAATCAAATCCCCCAACCAACACCCCACCCCACCCGCAAAGGAGGCCGACGCCATGCACTACCCCGCCCAAGCCATCACCCTGAAAGACGGCCGCGCGGCCATCCTGCGCAGCCCCGACCCGGAGCGCGACGCCGCCGACCTGGTGCAGTACCTCTATGATACCGCAGCCGATACCCCCTTCGTGCTGCGCACGCCGGAGGAGGTCTCCATGACGGTGGAGAAGGAGACCGGCTTCCTGCGCTGGGTGACGGAATCGCCCGACGACTGCATGATCCTGTGCGAGGTGGACGGGCATATCGCCGGCAACTGCCATCTGTCCTTCCGGACGAAGAAGAAGGTGCGCCACCGCTGCGACGTGGCCATCGCGCTGCGAAAGGCCTACTGGGGCCTGGGCATCGGCACGGCCATGTTCGAGGCGATGGAGGCGCTCGCCCGCCGGCGCGAGGGTGTGACGCACATGGAGCTGGAGTTCATCGAGGGCAACAGCCGCGCCCGGGGCCTGTACGAGAAGATGGGCTTCCGCATTACGGGCGTGCACCCCGACGCCATCCGCCAGGAGGACGGCAAGCTCCTGGCCCTGTATATCATGCAGAAGAAACTGGAGGGCTGAACGATGGCTGCCAAGGAGCTTGCCACCTATGTTCACGATCAGCTGGCTGAGGTGTCCGGCATCCGCAGCATCCCGATGATGGGCGGCTATATCTTCTATTACAACGAAAAGATATTTGGCGGTATTTACGGGCCGGGCATGATGATCAAGGACACGCCTGCTGCCCGCGCTGCCATGCCGGACAGTCACCCCATGCCGCCCTACAGCGGGGCACGGAATCTGCTGCCCTGCACCATCCTTGATGACCGGGAGGCATTTCAGAACATGGTACGTGCCATGTATGATGAGCTGCCCGTACCCAAGCCCCGCAAAAGAAAGGAAAAACCATGAGAACCGCTGACTTCGATTATAACCTGCCCGAAGAGCTGATTGCCCAGACTCCCGTGGAGCCCCGCGATCACTCCCGGCTGATGGTCGTCCACCGGGGCGATAACACCCGCGAGCACAAGCACTTCTACGATATTATCGATTACCTCAACCCCGGCGACGCGCTGGTGATCAACGAGACGAAGGTCATCCCGGCCCGCCTGCTGGGCGCGAAGGAGGACACCGGCGTGCCGGTGGAGATCCTGCTTTTGCGGCGGGAGAACGCCACCGACTGGGAAGCCCTGGTCAAGCCGGGCCGCCGTCTCAAGCCGGGGGCTGTGTGCGTGTTCGGCGACGGGCTGCTGAAATGCGAGATCATGTCCAGCGTGCCCGAAATCGGAGGGCGCATCGTGCGGTTCATGTACGACGGCGTCTTCGAGGAAATTCTGGACAAGCTGGGCGAGATGCCCCTGCCGCCCTACATCCACGAGAAGCTGGCTGACCGTACCCGCTATCAGACCGTCTACGCGAAGAACGAGGGCAGTGCCGCCGCCCCCACGGCGGGATTGCACTTCACACCTGAGCTGCTGGAGAAGGTGAAGGCAAAGGGCGTGACCGTCGTCCCCGTGACGCTGCATGTGGGCCTTGGCACCTTCCGCCCGGTGACGGTGGAGGACGTGGACACTCATGTGATGCACAGCGAGTACTACCAGGTGACGGCAGAGGCGGCGGACACGCTGAATGTCATCCGCGCCAATGGCGGGCGGATCATCTGCGTGGGCACGACGAGCGTGCGGACGCTGGAGACCGTAGCCACGGAGGACGGCGTGATCCATGCCGGGGCAGGGGACACGGCGATCTTCATTTATCCCGGGAAGAAGATCAAGGCGGTGGATGCGCTGATCACGAATTTCCATCTGCCGCAGAGTACGCTGCTGATGCTGGTGAGTACGTTCATGGGCCGGGAGACGGCGCTGGACGTGTATCGTGAAGCGGTGGAGGAGCGCTATCGTTTCTTCAGCTTCGGGGATGCGATGTTTATAGAATGAAGACAGGCTGGGGCAGAGAAAAAGGGTCAAGGGACGACGTCCCTTGCGGGGTGGAGGGGCAGCGCCCCTCCCCGCCGGAGGCAAACGCCCCATGACGTCTTTGCCCGATCTCCGATCGGGCAAACAGTCCGCGCAACTCAAAAGGAAAAGCCAACAAAGAACAGTAAATAAAATCACCCACGACACATTCCCCGGTTGGAAAGGCCATCCCGCTTGCCAACCAGGCGAAAGTGCAGTATAATACTACCGTCAACCTATGAATTGAAAGGGGGAGACCCTCGATGAAGAAGCTTGAAATGCAGCTGTTGGAGCTGCTGCAGGAAGACTGCCGACTGCCGCTGGAAAAGCTGGCGGTGATGCTGGGCACGACGACGGACGTGGTCGCGGAGACGATCGACCAGCTGGAGGAGAAGCGCGTGATCCTGCGCTATGCCCCAACGATCAACTGGGACAAGACCGACCGCGAGCGCGTGGAGGCGATGATCCAGGTGAACGTGACGCCTCAGCGCGACAAGGGCTTTGACGAAGTGGCCAAGCGCATCTACCGGTTTGAAGAGGTCAAATCCGTGTACCTGATGAGCGGCAGCTATGACCTGCTGGTGCTGGTGGAGGGCCGCACGCTCAAGGAGTGCGCGCTGTTCGTGTCCTCCAAGCTGTCCACGCTGGAGATGGTCACGGGCACCGCCACGTCCTTCATCCTCAAGCGTTATAAGGAGGAGGGCGTTGTCTTCGAGGAGGGCAAATCTGATAACAGGCTGGTGATCACCCCGTGAATTACGAGAAGTTTATCAACCCGGATATCGCCGCGGTACCGCCCAGCGGCATCCGCCGTTTCTTCGACATCGCGGCCACGATGAAGGACGCCATCTCCCTGGGCGTGGGCGAGCCGGATTTCGTGACCCCCTATCACATCCGGGATGCGGCCATCAACAGCCTTCTGGACGGCGAGACGCAGTACACCGGCAATAGGGGTATGCCCGAGCTCCTGGAGGAGATCAGCTACTACCTGGAGCACCGCTACCAGACGAAGTACGACCCCAAGACGGAGATCATGGTGACGGTGGGCGCCTCCGAGGCCATCGACGTGGCGCTGCGTGCGCTGGTCAGCCCCGGTGATGAGGTGCTGGTGCCCGAGCCCTCCTACGTCAGCTACAGCCCCAGCGTCATCTTCGCCACCGGCAAGCCCGTGGGCGTGGTGACCACGGCGGAGACGGAGTTCCGCCTCACGCCCGAAGCGGTCGAGGCTGCCATCACCCCCCGCACGAAGCTGCTGATCCTGCCGTACCCCAACAACCCCACCGGCGGCATCATGGAGCGGGAGGATCTGATGAAGATCGCCCGCGTGGTCGAAAAGCACGACCTGCTGGTGCTGTCGGACGAGATCTATTCCGAACTGACCTACGGCGAGCGGGAGCATGTGAGCTTTGCGTCCCTGCCCGGCATGTGGGAGCGGACGGTCACCCTCAACGGCTTTTCGAAGGCCTTCGCCATGACCGGCTGGCGCGTGGGCTATGCCTGCGGCCCGAAGGAACTGATCTCCGTGATGCTCAAGATCCACCAGTATGCCATCATGTGCGCCCCCCGCATGGGCCAGGTGGCGGCGCTGGAGGCGCTCAGGAGCGGCCGCCTGACCGATTATGAGGACGTCCGCCGGATGCGGGAGAGCTACGACCGCCGCCGCCGGCTGATGGTGGAGGGCTTCCGGGCGATGGGCTTGGATTGCTTCGAGCCCCGGGGCGCGTTCTATATCTTCCCCAGCATCAAGCCCACGGGCCTGACGAGCGAAGAATTCTGCAACCGCCTGATCCGGGAGCACAAGGTGGCCTGCGTGCCCGGCACCGCCTTTGGCAGCTGCGGCGAGGGCCATATCCGCTGCTCCTATGCCACGGGCATTGATAAGCTGAGCATCGCGCTGGAGCGGATGGAAAGCTTCATCCGGGGGCTGTAAGATACTGATTCACCATGGAGGTACCCATGAAGAAACTTTTGCTGTTGCTGCTGGCGTGCCTGCTGCTCTTTGCGGGCGCGGCGGCGGAGGAGGGCGAGGTCTCCATCTTTGACGTGCTGGAGGATGCGGACCCGTCCGTCGTGTTCGACACCTTCATTCCCATGCCTGACCCGGATGACGCCAATGCCATCGAGGCTGGCACGACGCTGGAAAGCTATTATGAAGAGGATGGCTCGGTGCTGATCACCATCACCGGCACGGGCGACTTCACCGTGGGCGGAGACAGCCGCAAGTCCTCCAACATCTGGTATACCGAGCTGAAAAAGCATGACGGCGACTATCAGTTTGCCATGCAGAATATCCGGGATGTGCTCCTGGCGGACGATCTGACCATCGTCAACTTTGAGGGTACGCTGACCACCAGCACCTATGTGCCCTCCAACAAGCGGGAGAACCAGTTCCTCTTCAGCGCGCCGCCGGAGTATGTTTCCATGCTGACGGAGAATGGCGTGGAGGCTGTGGCACTGGAGAATAACCATGTGCTGGATCACGGTCAGGACGTGTACGATGAAACCAAGCGGCATCTGTCCAATGCGGGCGTGGTCTGGTCCGGCGACGGCGAGCTGGGCGTGATCGAGATCAAGGGCGTCAAAATCGCCATGCTCAGCTACCTGTGCATCGACCGCTATTCCCAGCTGTGGGACAAGGTGCCGGCGGATATCGCTGCGGCCAAGGAAAAGTACCCCATCGTGATCGTCAATTTCCACTGGGGCACGGAGAAGGAATACGAGCCCACCAACAATCAGGTGCGTATGGGCCGCCTGGCGGTGGATTCCGGCGCGGATCTGGTGCTGGGGCATCACAGCCACCGCATCCAGCCCATCGAGCAGTATAAGGGCGTGTACATCTGCTACAGCCTGGGCAACTTCTGCTTCGCGGGCCACAACAAACCGGATGACATGTCCTCCATCCTCTTCCAGACCCGCTTCCGCATGAAGGACGGCGCGGTTACGAACGAGGGCTTCCGCATCATCCCCATCCGCATCTCCTCCCGGACGGAGCGCAACGACTTCATCCCCACCGTCCACACCAAGGAGACCTCCATCGACGCGATCCTGACCACCCTGCGGGAAAACGGCGAGGATCTGGACTATGCAGTGGCGGATTACCCCCTGGAGTGGGATGAATAAGCATGACTTTATCAGCCGCTGTGCCTGTGCATGGCGGCTTTTTTGCTGATCCTGCAAATCCCTGTAGCAAATTGCCGGAAGGTATGGTATAATGATCTGAATACATCATATGGAGTGAACAGCATGGACGCACAGCATCTGCTTGCCGCCTGCCGCGACGCGGGCATTGACTTTTATACTGGCGTGCCGGATTCCCAGCTCAAGGGGCTGTGCGATACGCTCTACGCCACCCTGGGTGTGAAGGGGAAGCACGTCGTCGCCGCCAACGAGGGCAACGCCATCGGCCTGTGCGCCGGGCATTATCTGGCCACTGGCCGGCCTGCGCTGTGCTATATGCAGAATTCTGGCCTGGGCAACGCTGTCAACCCCATCGCCTCCCTGATGGACGGCCAGGTCTACGCCATGCCCTGCCTGCTGGTGGTGGGCTGGCGCGGCGAGCCCGGCGTGAAGGACGAGCCGCAACATGTCAAGCAGGGGCAGGTGACCCTCTCTCAGCTGGAGCTGCTGGACGTGCCCTACATGGTGCTGGACAAGGTGATGACCGACGCGGACTTCGACGCCGCCTTTGCGGATATCCGCTCGCATCTGGCTGCGAACCGCACCGCCGCCATCGTGGTGAAGAAGGGCGCCTTGACTTGCTCGCTTAAACCGGAATACCGCAACGAACACGCCATGACCCGCGAGGAGGCCGTCGGGATCATCGCCCGCCTGGCCGGGCCCAAGGACGTCTTCGTCTCCACCACCGGCAAGCTCAGCCGCGAGCTGTTCGAGCTGCGCGAGGCGGAAAACATGGGCCACGAGAAGGACTTCCTGACTGTTGGCAGCATGGGCCACGCCTCCATGATCGCCCTGGGCATTGCCCTGGAGCAGCCCAAGCGCCGCGTCTGGTGCCTGGACGGCGACGGCGCTGCCCTGATGCACCTGGGCGCGATGGCTGTCATTGGCCAGCGCCAGCCGGAAAACCTCGTCCATGTGGTCATCAACAACGGCGCGCATGAGACCGTCGGCGGGATGCCCGTGTGTGAGGGCGGCCTCAACCTGTGCGCGATGGCCATGGCGGCGGGCTACCGTTCCGTGTGCTGCGCGGACTCCCCGGAGACGCTGCTGCGCGCCATGGATGGCGCGATGACCGCCGGCGGACTGTCCTTCATCGAGGTGCGCTGCGCCGTGGGCGCCAGGGCTGACCTGGGCCGCCCCACCACCACCCCGCAGGAGAACCGCGACGCGCTGATGAAATTCATTCGGGAGAACTGATATGATCGCATTGCTCCTTAACTCCGGCCTCGGCTCCCGCATGGGCGACGAGACCCGCGAGCATCCCAAGTGCATGACGGAGATCGCCCCGGGGGAGACCATCATCTCCTGGCAGGTGAAGCTGCTGGAACGCGTCGGCGTAACAGAAGCCGTCGTCACCACCGGTCACCTGAGCGACATGCTGGAGGAGTACCTCCTGTCGCTGAACAGCCCCATCCGCTTCCGTTTTGTGCACAATCCCCGTTACCGGGAGACCAACTACATCTACAGCATGTACCTCGCCCGCGAGCTGCTGGCCGGGCATGACGTCATCTCCCTGCACGGCGATCTGGGGATGCACCCTGCCGTGATGGAAAAGCTGACGGCTTCGCCCGTGTCCTGCGCGGCGGTGGACAGCACCCTGCCCCTGCCGGAGAAGGACTTCAAGGGCCGCATCCGGGATGGGCGGATCTGCGAGATCGGCGTGAACGTCTTCGGCGACGACTGCCTCGAATTCCAGCCGGCCTACCTGTGGAAGCAGGCGGATTTCGCCCGCTGGATGCAGGAGATCAGCCGCTTCATCGCCGAGGGCACCGAGAAGGTCTACGCCGAAAACGCCTTCAACGCCGCGTGGGAGGATATCCCGCTCTATCCGCTGGACGTGCAGGGCCTGCTCTGCGCGGAGATCGACAACCAGGCTGACAAGGAAAACGTCAGCCGGCGCTTTGCAAAGGAGGTTCTGGCATGAAGCAGGTCTACATTTGCTTCTCCACGGACATCATTCACAACGGCCACCTGTCCATCCTGAAGAAGGCTGCCGCCCTGGGCGAGGTCACCGTCGGCATTCTGACGGACGAGGTCGTGGCCAGCTACAAGCACTACCCGCTTATCCCCCTGGACGAGCGCATCGCCATGTTCGAGAGCCTCAAATACGTCAGCCGCGTGGTGGTGCAGGAGAGCCTGGACTACACGGACATCCTCAATCAGCTGCGCCCGGACGTCGTCGTCCACGGCGACGACTGGCTGGTGGGCTACCAGGCCAATATCCGCCAGAAGGTCATCGAGACCCTCAAAGCCTGGAATGGCGAGCTGGTCGAGTACCCCTACACCCACACCCCCACGGAGGAGACGCTGTCCTCCCTGGATTCCCTCCTCTCCCTGCCGGAGACCCGCCGCAGCCGCCTGCGCAAGCTGATGGCCTACAAGCCCTGCCTGAGCGTGTGCGAGGCCCACAACGGCATCACCGGCCTGATCGTGGAAAAGACCGCCGTGGATACCCCCAACGGCCGGAAGCAGTTCGACGCCATGTGGGTGTCCTCCCTGTGCGACTCCACCGCCAAGGGCAAGCCGGACATCGAGCTGGTGGACATGACCAGCCGACTCAATACCCTGGAAGAGATCATGGAGGTCACCACCAAGCCCATCATTCTGGACGGCGACACCGGCGGCCAGATCGAGCACTTCGTCTATAATGTGCAGACGCTGGAACGCATGGGCATCTCCGCCATCATCATCGAGGACAAGAAGGGCCTGAAGAAGAACAGCCTCTTCGGCACGGGCGTGGGCCAGCAGCAGGATACCATCGAGGGCTTCTGCCAGAAGATCGCCGCCGGCAAGAACGCGCAGAAGACGCGGGACTTCATGATCATCGCCCGCTGCGAGTCCCTCATCCTGGAGCAGGGGCTCGAGGACGCCCTGGAGCGCTGCCACGCCTACGTCAAGGCCGGCGCGGACGGCGTGATGATCCACTCCAAGTCGAAGACCCCCGACGAGGTGTACGCCTTCTGCGACGCCTTCCGCAAGGTCGATCCCAAGACGCCCATCATCGTCGTGCCCACCACCTATAACGGCGAAACCGAGGCGCAGCTGGCGGCTCACGGCGTCAACGTGGTCATCCACGCCAATCACCTGATCCGCAGCGCCTTCCCGGCCATGCAGGCGACAGCCCGCTCCATCCTGGAAAACGGCCGCAGCAGGGAAGCGGATCAGCTGTGCATGTCCATTAAAGAGATCCTCGCGCTGCTGCCGAATCAGTAAGGGCGATACGGAAAATGGAATTCTGCAGGCCGCGCTGAGACAGTCAACGCGGCCTTTTCTGCAAATATCCCGCGGCCTGTATCGGCTGCAGATGAAAAACTGGAGAAGATGAATTTGAAAACCAAGCATATTGCAACCGTATATGCGATCGTTGCTGCCGCGCTGTACGCGATCAATGTTCCGCTTTCCAAGGTGCTGCTGCACCATGTTGAACCGACGATGATGGCGGCGTTCCTCTACCTCGGCGCTGGGCTGGGCCTGTTTGCATACGGCATGATCGCAAAGGCGGCGGGGAAGACCGGGCATACCGAGCCGCTGACGAAGAAAGAGCTGCCGTACACGATCGCGATGGTGGTGCTGGATATCATCGCGCCGATTCTGCTCATGTTCGGCATCAAGGCCACCAATGCGGCCAATGTGTCCCTGATCAACAATTTTGAGATCGTTGCGACCTCCATCATCGCGCTGTGCATCTTCAAAGAGGTGATATCCAGGCGCCTGTGGATCGCGATCGCGCTGGTGACGGCGGCAAGCGTGATCCTCACCTTTGAGGGCAGCGGCTCCTTTGAGTTCAACGCCGGCTCCCTCTTCGTTTTCGGCGCATGTCTGTGCTGGGGCTTTGAGAACAACTGCACGAAGATGATCAGCAACAAAAGCTCGGTGGAGATCGTTGTGATCAAGGGCACCTTCTCCGGCCTGGGCAGCCTGACGGTGGCGCTGCTGCTGGGGGAGGGCTTCCCGGCGCTGCCGTGGATGCTGTGCGCGCTGCTGCTGGGCTTTGTGGCCTACGGTTTGAGCATCCATTTCTACATCATGGCGCAGAAGGATCTGGGTGCGGCGAAAACAAGCGCATATTACTCCATCGCGCCCTTCTTGGGTGTGGTGTTCGGTATGCTGATCCTGCGCGAACGGCCTGCCCTGCAGTTCTACGCGGCGCTCCTGGTGATGATCGTCAGCACCTATTTCATGATCAAGGATACCGTCGAATTGCAGCACACCCACGAGCATCAGCATACGCATACCCACGAGCACCGGCACGGCGATCTTGTGCATACCCATGAGCATACGCATACCCACACCCACACGCATGTCCACGTTCAGGGGGAGAGCACCGAAGTGCATGACCATCCCCACCGGGAGCTGCGGCACGAGCACACGCATGCGGCGTGAAAGGGCCTGATCTGCCGGCCGAATTGTTGCGGATCTGCGGGAGAATCATATTGTTAAACTGTTGACGAAGTGAACGTATTGTGATATAATTAACAATGGCCGGTCAGGATACCGGCATCAGGAAGGATAAGCGCGGCTGTAACGCCGCCTGCTCAACAAAGGAGGATAACAGGATGAAGATCACGGTTTGTATCGGCAGCTCCTGCCATATCAAGGGTTCTCGTCAGGTGGTCACCCAGCTGCAGAAGCTGATCGCAGAGAACGACCTGGGCGAAAAGGTCGACCTGGGCGGCACCTTCTGCATGGGTAATTGCCAGAAGGGCGTGTGCGTCACGGTGGACGGCGTGTTCCACTCCGTCACCCCCGAAACGGTGGATGCTTTCTTCAACGATCATGTGAAGGGGAAGGCGTAAACGATGATCATTCAGATTTGCGTGGGCAGCTCCTGCCACATCAAGGGCTCTCCGGAGCTGGTGGAGCTGCTTCAGAATGCGATCGCCGAGAATCACCTGGAGAACGAGGTGACCCTGGCGGGGAGCTTCTGCATCGGTAAGTGCAACCGGGTGGGCGTGACCATCCAGGTGGACGACGAGGTCCATGTGGGCGTCACGAAGGACACCTTCCGCGAGTTCTTCAATCAGAACGTGCTGGCCAAGCTCCGCTGAAAAAGCCTGCACAAAAGCACAGCAAGAAAGGAAGCGACAGGCCGTGAACTGCCTGACCCTGAAAAAGTCCAACTGCAAGAACTGCTATAAGTGCATCCGCCACTGCCCGGTCAAGGCGATCCGCTTCTCCGGCAATCAGGCGCATATCATCAACAACGAGTGCATCCTGTGCGGCCAGTGCTTCGTGGTCTGCCCGCAGAATGCCAAGGAGATCGTGGACGAGACCGAGAAGACCCGCGTGCTGCTGCAGACGGGCGACCCGGTGTATGTGAGCCTGGCGCCCTCCTTTGTGGCGAATTACCCGGGTGTGGGCATCGGCGCGATGACCCGCGCGCTCATGAAGCTGGGCTTCGCGGGCGTGGAGGAGACTGCCGTGGGCGCCACGATGGTCAAGCGCGAGTATGAGCGTATGCTGCACGAGGAGCATCGCGACGTGATCATCACCTCCTGCTGCCACTCCATCAACCTGCTGATCCAGAAGTATTTCCCTGCGGCGCTGGAGTACCTGGCGGACGTGGTCAGCCCCATGCAGGCCCACTGCCTGGATCTGAAGAAGCGTTATCCGGCTGCCAAGACCGTCTTCATCGGCCCCTGCGTGGCCAAGAAGGACGAGGCAGAGCACTATGCCGGCATCGTGGATGCGGTGCTGACCTTCGAGGAGCTGACCCGCTGGCTGCAGCAGGAAGGCGTCGAGCTGGAGAAGGAAATGGACGAGGATCCCAACAGCCGCGCCCGTTTCTTCCCGACTACCGGCGGCGTGCTGAAGACCATGGCACAAAACGAGCCCGGCTTCACCTACCTGGCCCTGGACGGCGTAGAGAACTGCATTGCCGCGCTGAAGGAGATCGTCGCGGGCAAGGTGCATAAGTGCTTTATTGAGATGTCTGCCTGCGTGGGCAGCTGCGTGGGCGGCCCCGTGATGGAGAAGCGCAGCCGTGCGGTGATCGAGGATTACATCGCCGTGGCAGGCTTTGCGGGCGAGAAGGACTTCGACGTCGTCCAGCCGGAGCCGCTGGAGATGAAGAAGGGCTTCAGCAGCATCGCGCACCACCTGGCAGAGCCCAGCGAGGCAGAGATCTATTCCGTGCTGCGCCAGATGGGCAAGTTCCGCCCCGAGCAGGAGCTCAACTGCGGCTCCTGCGGCTACAACACCTGCAGGGAGAAGGCCATCGCCATCATCCAGGGCAAGGCGGAGATCTCCATGTGCCTGCCCTACCTCAAGGACAAGGCGGAATCCTTCTCCGACACCATTGTCGAGAATACCCCCAACGGCCTGATCGTGCTCAATGAAAAGCTGGAGGTCCAGCAGATCAACGGCGCGGCCCGCCGCCTGATGAACATCCGCTCCGCCTCGGACGTCATGGGCTCCCATGTGGCCCGTATCCTGGAGCCGGAGGTATTCCTCACCGTGCTCAACACCCGCCGCAACGTCCTCAGCCACCGCACTTATCTGGCGGAGTACAAGCGGTATATGGATATGACCGTCATGTATGACCACGACTCCCGCCTGCTCATCGGCATCATGCGCGATGTGACGGAGGAGGAGAAGGCCCGCGAAAAGAAGGAAAGCATCAGCCAGAAGACCATCGAGGTAGCCGATCGCGTGGTCGACAAGCAGATGCGCATCGTGCAGGAGATCGCATCCCTCCTGGGCGAGACCGCTGCGGAAACCAAGATCGCCCTGGCGAAGCTGAAGGAGTCGATCACCGATGAATGATCTTTGCGCGGATATCGGCTACAAGAGCATCAACCACGCCGGAGAGCAGCTCTGCGGCGATCATGTGGATATCGTGGAGCCGGAAGAGAATTCGACGGTGATCGTGCTGTCCGACGGCCTGGGCAGCGGCGTGAAGGCCTCGATCCTCTCCACCCTGACCTCCAAGATCATCTCCACCATGCTGGCCGAGGGCCTGCCCCTGGAGGAGTGCGTGGCCACCATCGCGGCGACGCTGCCGGTCTGCTCCGTGCGCGGCGTGGCGTATTCCACCTTCACCATCCTTCACCTCAGGAACAACGAGACGGCGGAGATCATCCAGTATGACAACCCGCAGGTCATCCTCATCCGGGATGATCAGAATTATGAGTACCCACGGATCGAGATGAACATCGGCGGCAAGAAGATCCTCAAGTCCGTCATCAGCCTGAGGGAAAACGATATGTTCGTCGCCATGAGCGACGGCTGCCCCCACGCCGGTATCGGCATGGCCTACAACTTCGGTTGGAAGCGGGAGGACATCATCGACTTCATGCAGACCCTGTCGCCCGTGGGCTACACCGCCAAAACCCTGGCCACGATGCTGGTGGACGAGTGCGACGAGCTCTACGGCCACGCCCCCGGCGACGACGCCACGGCCTGCGTGGTGCGCATCCGCAAGCGCGTCCCCATGAACCTGCTCTTCGGCCCGCCCTTTAACCGGGACGACGCCGACCGGATGATGTCGCTCTTCTTCTCCAAGGAGGGCAAGCACATCGTCTGCGGCGGCACAACTTCCTCCATCGCGGCCAAGTATCTGGGCAAGCCCCTGCGGCCCAAGCTGGACTTCTCCTCCAATCTGCCCCCCACGGCGGAGATCGAGGGCGTCGATCTGGTGACCGAGGGCGTCATCACCGTCAACAAGGTGGTGGAGTACGCCAAGGATTACCTGAACGAGAACAAGTTCTACGAGGAATGGAGTATGCAGCGCGACGGCGCCTCCCAGATCAGCCGCCTGCTCTTTGAGGAAGCGACCGACATCAACTTCTATGTGGGCCGCGCCATCAACCCGGCGCATCAGAACCCCGATCTGCCTATCAATTTCAACATCAAGATGAACCTGGTGCAGGAGCTGACCAAGTGCCTGAAGGAAATGGGCAAGCACGTCAAGGTGAGTTATTTCTAAGGAGATTGACCATGAGAAAGTTTGATACAAAGGTTCAGTATCTGAAATACAAGGTGCTGCGGGAGGTGGCCCGCCGTGCCTGGGACGGCCTGACCCCCGAAGAGGTTCTGGAGATCCCCAAGGCCATCGTGCCGGGCAAGGTGCCCACCATGCGCTGCTGCGTGTATAAGGAGCGCGCCATCCTCGGCGAGCGCGTCAAGCTTGCCATGGGTGGCGACAAGTCCAACCCCAACATCATCGAGGTCATCGACATCGCCTGCGACGAGTGCCCTGCCGCCGGTTATGAGGTGACGGGCAACTGCCGCGGCTGCCTTGCCAACCGCTGCGAGGATGTGTGCAAGCGCAAGGCCATCTCCTTTGACCATAACCATGTGGCCCACATTGACAAGACCAAGTGCGTCGAGTGCGGCCAGTGCGCCAAGGTCTGCCCCTTCGGCGCTATCGTCAACCGCAAGCGTCCCTGCCAGAACGCCTGCAAGATCAAGGCCATCGACATCAGCCCCGAGGGCGCGGCCGCCATCAACGACGAGAAGTGCATCCAGTGCGGCGCCTGCGTGTACCAGTGCCCCTTCGGCGCGATCAGCGACAAGAGCTTCATCCTGGATGTGATCGACATCATCAACAAGTCCGAGGCCAACAAGGCGTACAAGGTGTATGCCATCGTTGCGCCGGCCTTCTCCAGCCAGTTCAGCCATGCCAAGGTCGGCCAGGCCATCACCGGCATGAAGCAGCTGGGCTTCCACACCGTCATTGAGGCCGCCCTGGGCGCGGATATTGTGGCGATGTCCGAATCCCGCGAGCTGGTGGAAAAGGTGGAGGAGAAGGGCGCGATGACCTCCTCCTGCTGCCCCGCCTTCGTGCGCTACATCAGGACTGCTTTCCCCGAGCTGGCGGACTTCGTCAGCCACAATCCCTCTCCGATGGTCGCGCTGGCGAAGTACATCAAGTCCACCGACCCGACCGCCAAGGTGGTCTTCGTGGGCCCCTGCACCGCCAAGAAGGCGGAGCGTCAGCTGGAGGGCGCAAAGGACTATGTGGACGCCGTGATGACCTTCGAGGAGCTGCAGGCGCTGTTTGACTCCAGGGACATCGAGCTGACCGAGCTGCCCGAGGACGTGCTGGACAATGCCTCCTACTTCGGCCGCATCTTTGCCCGTTCCGGCGGCCTGAGCGAGGCCGTGGCCCAGGCCCTCAAGGAGCAGAACATTGACTTTGAGGCCAAGCCGGTGGTTTGCAGCGGCATCGAGGAATGCCGCATGGCCCTGCTGAAGCTCAGCAAGAATCCCAAGATCCTGGGCGGCAACTTCATTGAGGGCATGGCCTGCCTGGGTGGCTGCATCAACGGCGCGGGCTGCCTGACCCACGGCGAAAAGAACAAGAACGACGTGGATAAGTATGGCCGCGAGGCGATGGAAAAGACCATCTCCGACGCCGTATCCATCCTGCAGTAAGCAAACTGTATCAAAGAAGGGACTTCGCATTTTGCGAAGTCCCTTTTGCGGTGTCACTTTGTCCAGATGGCCATGGCTGCAGCCATATCTCCCTCGTGGGTGATGCTCAGCAGGAAGCTGCCGCCCATGGTTGCGGCCTTGCCGTGAAGCTGCGCCTGCGGCTGTCCCGCAGCTGTGTGGATGATCTCGACGTCGGTCAGTGGGATGGCCAAACCGGTGCCCAGCGCCTTCAGCACGGCTTCCTTGGCGGCGAAGAGCCCGGCCATGGTCTGGGCGGCAGATGCGCCCTTGCTGCGAATGTAGCCTTCCTCCGCCTCGCTGAACATGCGGCGAAGGCTGCGGCCTTCCTCCAGCAGCGCCTGCATACGGGGGATGCCGCAAAGGTCAAGCCCCAGTCCTGCGATGTTACACATAGCCCATCATCCCCCTGACGGATACGTCTCCTGCCAGCACCCGGCGGAGTCCCTCGTCTGTGCGCACCAGCAGCGCGCCCGTGTCATCAATATCCTCAGCTGTGCCTGTGAAGGTCTCCTCTGTGCCGATCACCTGCACCTCGCTCCCAAGTGTGCAGGAAAGATCCCGGTAGGGTTTTGTGATGCCATCCAGTCCCTGGGCTTCCACGGCGTCGAGCGCTGCCTCCAGGGCGTTGAGGTATGCGGCGATCAGTGCGCTGCGTTCCGGCACGGGGCAGACCTCCTCCAGCGCGATGGCACGGTCAGCCAGCTCCGGCGGGTAGGCCTCCTTGCGGACGTTCAGCCCCGTGCCCACGATGACGAACATGCCGCCCTGCGCGTCAAAGCCCATCTCCAGCAGCACGCCGCACAGCTTGCGGCCGTCCAGCACCACGTCGTTGGGCCATTTGATGGCGGCCTGCTGCCCGGTGACCTCCTGCACGGCCTGCGTCATTGCCAGCGCGGCACAGAAGGTGATCAGCGGGGCGTTTTCGGGAGAAAGCCCGGGCCACAGCAGCACGCTCATCCAGACGCCCTGACCTGCCGGGGAGGACCAGGCCCGGCCCAGCCGGCCGCGGCCGCCGGTCTGGCATTCGCACAGGCAAACTGCACCGTTCGGGGTACCCTTTCGGGCAAGCTCCTTCAGCGCGGTGTTGGTGGAGGAAAGGGTGTGCTCCACGAGGTTTCCCTCGCGGCCAAGGCAACGGGTGGTCAGCAGCGGCTGCCAGGCGGATGGTGTCAGGTCATGCAAGGCGCGTCGCCTCCTGTAGTGGTTTGCTGCATTATACCATGCGCGCCGGGGCTTGGCAAGCGGGATGCGGTTGTACAACCTTTGTTCTTGCCTTGCATGGGCGGCGCGGCTGTGATAAGATGGGAACGTTCGTGATATACACAAAACCAATGAGGAGGTGACGGCGGATGCGCAGAGCCCTGAAGCCCGCCTTGCTGGCGACCATCCCGGTGATGACGGGTTATGTGGTGCTTGGCTTCGGCTTTGGCCTGGTGCTGCTGGATGCGGGCTATGACGTGCTGCTGGCGCTGGGCATGAGCGCGTTCATTTGCGCGGGCAGTATGCAGTATGTGGCGGTCGACCTGCTCACCGGCGGCGCACCCCTTCTGACCATCGCCCTGACGACGCTGATGGTCAATGCCCGGCACCTATTCTACGGCATTTCGATGCTGGGGAAGTACCGCGACATGGGCAGCGCCAAGCCCTACCTGATCTTTGCCCTGACGGACGAGACCTATTCCCTGGTCTGTCAGGATGCGTTGCCTGTGGCGCAGGAGAATCGCCGGGCCTATTACCTGCTGGTATCGCTGTTTGATCACCTGTGGTGGGTGCTGGGCTCGGTGCTGGGCGCTGCGGCGGGCACGCTGCTGCTTTTCAACACCGAGGGCGTGGATTTTGCGCTGACCGCCCTTTTCGTCACGGTGCTGACGGAGCAGTGGCTGTCTGCAAAGGATCATGTGCCCGCGCTGATCGGCCTCGGCGCAAGCCTCGTATGCCTCCTGATCTTCGGCGGAGAGCACTTCCTGATCCCGGCGATGCTGGTGATCGCGTTGCTCCTGTGTCTGTATACGGGCCGCAAGCCCGGCGAGAGGGGAGGGGAAGAACATGGCTGACGCTCGCGTCTGGCTGGCTGTCGCGGTGATCGCGCTGGTGACGGCGCTGCTGCGCTTCCTGCCCTTTATGATCTTCCGCGGCGGACGCAAAACCCCTGCCGTCGTCGAGCGGCTCGGCGCGGTGCTGCCCTATGCCATCATGGGGATGCTGGTGATCTATTGCCTCAAGGGCGTGCACTTTGCATTGCCGGAGGGGTGGGCGCCGGCGCTGATCGGATGCCTGCTGACGGCGGGGCTCCATGTCTGGAGGCGCAATACCCTCCTGAGCATCGTCAGCGGCACCGTGGCGTACATGCTGCTGGTGCAGCTGGTGTTCTGAGGAAAATGCAGGCGGAAATGCGCTTTTCCCCCTTGAAAATCCGGCGCAGCTGGTGTATAATACCGGCAATGGCAAAGAAGGACTTGATCCGCCCGGGAAAGTCCCAGCGAGCGCGCGGTTGGTGTGAGGCGCGTACCGGAAAGGGCGGACGCACCCGGTCTGGAGCTGCGGCCAATCCCCGCCGGTTCGTCCCCGTTACGGATGTGAATGAGAGAGCAGCCGAAAAGGCTGTTAAGCCGGGTGGTACCGCGAAGTGTATTCAGCTTCGTCCCTGCAATCATAGCAGAGGCGGAGCTTTTTCTATTTCCGCCCATGAAAGAAGGAGGACGTCCCATGAAGCTCAAGAATCTCGTCTCCAAGCGCTACAAGGAGACTCCCGCCGATTGCCAGATCGCGTCTCAGGCGCTGATGATGCGCGGCGGCTACATCAAGCCCGTCGGCAACGGCATCTACACCCTGTTCCCCGTGACCAAGCGCATCACCTCAAAAATTGAGAAGATCATCCGCGAGGAGATGAACCGCATTGACGGCCAGGAGCTGCTCTTCCCCGTGGCGATGCCCGCGTCCATCTGGCGCGAGTCCGGCCGCTACGACGCGATTGGCTCTGAGCTCCTGCGCTTCAAGGATCGCGGCGAGCAGGACATGGTCCTGGGCATGACCCACGAGGAGGCCTCCGTGCATTTCGTGCGCGACGTTGCCGACTCCTACACCCAGTACCCCTTCATGATCTACCAGATCCAGACCAAGTTCCGCGATGAGCCCCGCTGCCGCGGCGGCCTGATCCGCGTGCGCGAGTTCACCATGAAGGACGCCTACTCCTTCCACACCTCCCAGGAGGATCTGGAGCGCTACTATCAGATCTGCTACGATGCCTACAACCGCATCTTTGCCCGCGCAGGCGTGCCTGAGGTGGTGGCGGTTGCGTCCGACAGCGGCATGATGGGCGGCAAGGTTTCCCACGAGTACATGCTGCTGACCGCCGTGGGCGAGGACACCATCGTCCTGTGCCACGACTGCGATTACCGCGCCAACATGGAGGCGGCTCCCTGCATCGTGAGCAACGAGGCGGGCGAGATCGCTGAGCTGACCAAGGTTGAGACCCCCAATGTGAAGTCCATCGAAGACCTGTGCGCGTTCCTGAATGTCCGCGCCGACCGCACCTGCAAGGCCGTCGTGTACCAGGAGAACCTGACCGATAAGCTGGTCGTGGTCTTCATGCGCGGCGATCTGGAGCTGAACGAGACCAAGCTCCGCAACTACCTCAAGGCCGAGATCCATGCTGCCGAGCTGACCGAGTCCAGCCCCCTGTGCGCCGGTTTCATCGGCCCGGTGGGCATCAGCAAGGACGTGAAGGTCGTCTTCGACGCCTCCCTCAAGGGCATCGAGAACCTGGTCTGCGGCGCCAACGAGGCGGATCGCCACATGACCGGCCTGAACATCGCCCGCGACGTGGGCAATGTGGAGTATGTCGACGTGGCCAAGGCCTACGACGGCGGCATCTGCCCCATCTGCGGCAAGCCCAGCGTCTACACCTCCCGCGGCATCGAGGTGGGCAACATCTTCCAGCTGGGCACCAAGTACACCGAGAGCATGGACATGACCTATGTCGCCCAGGACGGTTCCCTGCAGCATCCCATCATGGGCTGCTACGGCATCGGCGTGGGCCGTCTCGCTGCTTCCGTCTGCGAGGCGCACCGCGATGATTACGGCCCCATCTGGCCCATTTCCATCGCGCCCTGGCATGTGCATCTGTGCTCCATGCGCGCTGACAACGAGGAAGTCGCCGCGATGTCCCAGAAGATCTACGACGAGCTGCAGGCGAAGGGCATTGAGGTGATCTGGGACGATCGTCCTGTGTCTGCGGGCGTTATGTTTGCCGATGCTGACCTGTTCGGCGTGCCGGTGCGTATGATCGTCAGCCCCAAGGGCCTCAAGAATGGTACGATTGAGATCAGCGCCCGCGACAAGTCCATGAAGGAGATCAAGCCCATTGACGAGGCAGTCGACTTTGTGGTGGATTATGTCACTGCTGAGCTGGCCAAGCTGGAGTGCCGCCTGTAAAGCGGCGAGCAGGGGAGGAATAAAGGGTTAAGGGTCGAAGACCCTTACGGGGTCCAGGGCCACGAGTTCCAACATCGCTTGACACTTTGCCTTCGGCAACTCCCCACTGGGGAGACGTGTCTGCACGATGCCCTGGTCGCCGAAGGCCCTGCGCCGCAGCGCTAAACCCCACAACGCCTTTGATCGATCTCCGATCGATCAAACAGTCCACGCAACCCCAAAAGGAAAAGCCAACAAAGCGCACTAACCAAACACCCCACGGCGGACGTCTCCCAAAAGAGAAGTCCGCCGTGCAATATTTCCTGCATGAATTGAAAATAATGCAGAAAAGCCCATTTACAAACGCCGGAAAACATGGTACAATCAACGATGGGCTTGATGAACCTCCCGCGCAGGCGACCGATCACTCCGACGGCGCACTTCGTGGGAAGGCGATTGCCCTAATAAAGCCGTCTATCATGACGGCAAGAAAATGGAGGAGTTCCCATGAATCTGGCCGAAATGACCAAGTCCGAGATCATCGCCGCTTTTGCCCAGCACGAGGGCGACACCGGTTCCCCCGAGGTGCAGGTTGCTCTGCTGACTGCCCGTATCAATCACCTGAACGAGCATCTGAAGAAGAACCGCAACGACCATCACTCCAACCGCGGCCTGCTGCTGATGGTTGGTCAGCGCCGTGGTCTGCTGGAGTACCTCAAGAAGACCGACATCGAGCGCTACCGTGCTCTGATCGCCAAGCTGAACCTGCGTAAGTAATGCGGGGAAGGCTCCGCGGCCATTTCCGCCAACCTTGACCGACGTTCGGGTTGCGTACACGCGACTGGAACTCGTCTGACGTTGGCAAATGGCGGGGCAGCGATCTACTGGCGGTTTGCATAGCCAGAGCCGCCGCAGGGACTTGTTCTCTACGGCGGCCCTGCTATGCAACGGACAAACTGATGTGTGAGCAAGCCCGGGGGATGTTATCCCATGAAAATCCTTAGGGGTTTTCAAACGATAGCATCTCCTTGGCTGAAGAGGGGAGCGCGTGGCGCGCTCTCTGTGTTGTAGAAGAAGGAGAGAGAAAAATGGAAGCCAAGAAGTATACAATGGACCTGGCTGGCCACAAGCTCAGCCTGGAATTCGGCAAGTACTGCGAGCAGGCTGCGGGCAGCGTCTGGGTGTCCCTGGATGACACCGTCGTGATGGTCAACGCCACCATGAGCCCCACCGCCCGTCCCGGCGTGGACTTCTTCCCTCTGGCGGTTGACGTCGAAGAGAAGCAGTACGCTGCCGGCAAGATCCCCGGCGGCTTCATCAAGCGCGAGGGCCGTCCCACCGAGAAGGCGACCCTGACCTGCCGCCTGATCGACCGCCCCCTGCGCCCCCTGTTCCCCAAGGGAATGCGCAACGACGTGCAGGTGGTTGCCACCATCCTGAGCGTTGACAAGCAGAATCCCCCGGAGATCCCCGCCATGATCGGCTCTTCCATCGCCCTGGCCGTGTCCGACATTCCGTGGGGCGGCCCCACCGGCTCCGTTGTGGTCGGCCTGGTGGACGGCGAGTTCATCTGCTGCCCCACCGATGAGCAGATGCAGAATTCCAAGATGCACCTGACCGTGTCCGGCACCCGTGACGCCGTGCTGATGGTTGAAGCCGGCGCCAAGGAAGTGTCCGAGAAGGTCATGCTGGACGCCATCATGTTCGCCCACGAGTGGATCAAGAAGATCATCGCCTTCCAGGACGAGATCATCGCTGAGATCGGCAAGGAAAAGGCCGAGGTCGCCCTGGTCGTCACCGGCGACGACGTGAAGGCCGCTGTGCGCGAGTTCGCCTACGACAAGTGCAAGTGGGTGTTCGACACCACCGTGCGCGAGGAGCGTCAGGAGCGCGAGGCTCAGGTCAAGGCCGAGACCCTCGAGGCCCTGGGCGCCCAGTTCGAAGGCCGCGAGAGCGAGATCGGCGATGCGCTGTACTACCTGAACAAGGAGATCATGCGCCGTAAGATCCTCGACCAGGGCATCCGTCCTGACGGCCGTACCGTGACCGAGATCCGCCCCATCTGGTGCGAAGTGGGCGTGCTGCCCCGCACCCATGGCTCTGCCGTGTTCACCCGCGGCCAGACCCAGGCGCTGACCGTCACCACTCTGGGCTCCACCAGCGAGGGCCAGATCCTGGACGGCCTGTCCAACGAGGACTTCAAGCGCTACATCCACCACTATAACATGCCGCCCTACGCCACCGGCGAGGCTGGCCGTCTGAAGAGCCCCGGCCGCCGCGAGATCGGCCACGGCGCTCTGGCGGAGCGCGCTCTGCTGCCCGTCATCCCCACTGAGGAAGAGTTCCCCTACGCGCTGCGTCTGGTGAGCGAGATCCTGTCCTCCAACGGCTCCTCCTCCATGGCCTCCGTGTGCGGCTCCACCCTGTCCCTGATGGATGCTGGCGTGCCGATCCACGCGCCTGTTGCCGGCGTCGCCATGGGCCTGATCAAGGACACCGAGTCCGATAAGGTCTGCGTGCTGACCGATATCCAGGGCCTGGAAGACTTCCTGGGCGACATGGACTTCAAGGTGGCCGGCTCCATGAACGGCATCACCGCCATCCAGATGGATATCAAGATCGCCGGCATCGACCGCAACATTCTGGAGACTGCGCTCCGTCAGGCGCTGCAGGGCCGTCTGTTCATCCTGGGCAAGATGCTGGAGTGCCTGCCCCAGCCCCGTGAGGAGCTGAACCAGTGGGCGCCCAAGATCGTCCGCTTCACCATCAACCCCGAGAAGATCCGCGAGGTCATCGGACCCGGCGGCAAGATGATCAACAAGATCATTGCCGAGACCGGCGTGAAGATCGACATCGAGGACGACGGCCGCGTGTTCATCAGCACTCCCGACGCGGAGGCTGCTGCCAAGGCCCGCAAGATCATCGAGGGCATCGCCAAGGATATCGAGGTCGGCGAGGTGTACACCGGCAAGGTCGTGCGCATCATGAACTTCGGCGCCTTCGTTGAGCTGCTGCCCGGCAAGGATGGCATGATCCACATCTCCAAGCTGGACAACAAGCGCGTGGAGAAGGTCGAGGACGTGGTGAACATCGGCGACGAGATCGAGGTCAAGGTCAATGAGATCGACGCTCAGGGCCGCGTGAACCTGATCCGCAACGACATCGAGTACACTGCCCGCTCCGAGGAGCCCCGCCGCTCCGAGGGCTTCCGTGGCAACCGTCCTCCCCGTCGTGATTCCCGCAACTAATTAACTAAAAGATTCGCAAAAGTCCACAAAATGGGCTTTTGCGAATTTTTCATAACATACGTATCGCTTGCATAAGAAAGGAAGCTCATGGACAAGATGACCAAAAACAACCTGGGAGCGAATGATCGTATGCATGACGAATGGCTTCTTCCCAATGGCTTGCGCGTGGTCGGCGAGCGGCTGCCCTACCTGCGCTCGGTGTCCATCGGCGCGTGGATGCACGTCGGTTCCATGATGGAAACGCATGAGGAGAGCGGCCTGAGCCACTTCCTGGAGCACATGGTCTTCAAGGGCACCGAAAAGCGCACCGCCCGGCAGATCGCCGAGGAGATGGACGCCGTCGGCGGTCAGCTCAACGCCTTTACCGGCCGCGACTGCACCTGCTTCTACGCCAAGGTGATCGACGAGAACCTCGAACTGGCGGTGGATATCCTCTCCGACCTGGTCGTGAATGCCACGATGGACGCGACCGAGCTGGAGAAGGAGCGCGGCGTCATCCTGGAGGAGATCGCCATGGACGAGGACTCCCCGGAGGATCTGGTGCACGACATGCTGCAACTTGCCCAGTTCGGCGAGCAGAGCCCCGGTCAGCCCATCCTCGGCCCGGCCAGCCAGATCGCCGCCTACACCCGGGAGGATCTGCTGAACTTCCGCCGGAAGCACTATGCCCCCAGAGAGACCGTGGTCGCCCTGGCCGGTAACTACGACCCGGACAAGGTGCTTGCCTGGGTGACGAAGTACTTCGGCGGCTGGGAAAACGAGATCCCCCCTGTGCAGACCCCGGACTGGCAGGTGCTGACCGGCAAGAATGCCCTGCGGGAGAAGGACACCGAGCAGATGCACATCTGCCTGGGCTTCCCCGGCATGGCCTACGGCACCGAGGGCGTCTACCCCCTGGCGGTGGCCAACAACATCCTGGGCGGAGCGATGTCCTCCCGCCTGTTCCAGCGCATCCGCGAAGACCTGGGCATGGCGTACTCGATCTACTCCTACCCTAACACCTACAAGGGCGTTGGCACCTTCGGCATCTATGCTGGGGTGAGCCCCAAAAACGCGGAGATCGTGCTGAAGGAGATCCGCAGCGAGCTGAAGAAGTTCGTGGAGGAGGGCGTCACGGAGAAGGAATTCCGCGACAGCGTGACCCAGCTGCGCTCCGGCTACCTGATGGGCCTGGAGAGTCCCGGCGCCCGTATGCAGGGCCTGGGCCGTTCGACGCTGCTGCGGGGCAAGCCCCTGTCCCATGAGGATACCCTGGCCGCCATTGAGGCCGTCACCATGGACAAGGTGATGGAAGTCGCCCGCAAGGTGCTGACGGCAGAACCCTGCATTGCCATTGTAGGCAAGGGCGCTGAACAAGTTAAGACTTAATTCGGAATTCGTAATTCGGAATGCGGAATTTGGCTGCTGTGCCGCCGCTATCCGGTGTCCAAGGGTTCCGCGACATACATACTGACGAGCCGGACACTCTCAATTCCGAATTCCGAATTCCGCATTCTGAATTTTGTGAGTTCATGATGTCCGAGCAAAGCGAGGATATCATGAACGAACGCATCGTTTGCCTGGATATCGGCGACGCGCGCATTGGCGTGGCGGTGTCCGATGAATCCCGATTGATCGCCACGCCCATCGATACCATCTACCGGGTGGGCTGGGGGCCGGACGTGAAGAAGGTCGTTGCCATCTGCGAGCAGTACGAAACCACCCAGGTGCTCTCCGGCTGGCCGCTGAATATGGACGGCACGGCGGGCTTTCAGTCCGAAAAAGTAAAGAATTTCTGTCAGCAGCTTGAAAAAGCCGGCCTGACGGTGTATTATCAGGATGAGCGGCTGACGACCGTCACCGCCACCAACGCGCTCATCGAGGGCAATATGCACCGCGCCGAGCGCAAGCACAATGTGGACAAGGTCGCCGCGGCGGTGATCCTCCAGCAGTGGCTGGATACCAACCGCAATGCGGCGCAGTACGAAAAACAACAGGAGGAAACCAAAATGGACGAGAATATCATTGAGCTGATCGACGACGAGACCGGCGACACCGTGCAGTTCATGCACCTGGCGACCCTGATGCACGAGGGCAAGGAGTACATTGCCGTGACCGACGCCACCGAAGAGGACGAGGAGTGCGGCGTGTTCTTCATGGAGATCATCACCGAGGACGGCGAGGATTCCTACTCTCCCGTGGAGGATGAGCAGCTGCAGGACGTGCTGTTCAACCAGTTCGTTGCCCTGATGGAAGAGGAAGCCGATGAGTAACGAGCTTGACGCCTTTGAGGGCATCCCGCTGGTCGACCTGACGGCTCCGGATGGGACGGTTTACCATTTCCGCTACGGCGCGATGATCCCCTATGCAGGGGAGGAATACGCGGTGCTGCTGGAGATGGAGGCCAACGAAGACGGCGAGGAGCAGATCCTCGTGACCCGCGTGGAAAAGGCGGAGGACGGCAACCTGTCCTTTGTCGTGGCGGAGGAGCCGGACGTGATCCAGGCGGTGTTTGACAAATACGTCAAGCTGTCCGTGGAGGCAGGTCTGGAGGACGAAGCCGACGCGGAATGATCCGCAAACACAAAGATTGGGTGAGGAGATATGAAGAGGTTCCTGTTGATGCTCCTGTGCCTGATGCTGCTGATCCCCCCGGCAATCGCTGAGGGGGATCAGTCTGCATTGCCGCTGCAGGCGTGCCACCGCTTTACGCTTACGGAAAAGAAGATCGGTCAGCGCAGCGGCGCGACGGCCTACCTGTGGCAGATCGCGTCTGCTAACCGCCAGGTGGATGATGAGCTCAACGCCATCGTGCGGGCCTGGGCGGAAGAGATCGGCCCTGCACTGCCCGCGCCCGGCAGCAGCAACAGCCGCGTCAACTGCATCATCAAGCCCAGCCGTACGGGGCTCACCTGGATGAGCTTCATGCTCCAGGCCCGTACGATCGTGAATGTGCAGACAAGGGGCCTGCGCTTTACCACCCGCACCTATGATATGGTCAGCGGCGAGCGCATCCTGCTGACGGATATTTTCCCGGCGGACAGCGAGGCCTGGTTGCTGCTGGAGGACGCCGTCCGGGCGCAGGTGAACGCCTATTTCCCCGGAACGGAGCCGGATGCGGCGGCGCTGGAGCGTGCGGCTGCCCGCGAGGCCATCGAGCAGATGGATTTCACCCTGCACGGCATGTCCCTGGTGCTGCACCTCCCGGCGGCGGATTTCTACCCCGGGCGGGATCAGCTGATCGAGGTGACGCTGTATTACCCGGAGATCCGCCCCCTGATGACGGAAAAGGCGCAGGCGGAAACGGATAACCTGCGCTATTACCGCACCATTGCCCTCACCTTTGACGACGGCCCCAATGCCTGGTGCACCGATCAGACCCTGCAGGTGCTGATGAAGACCGGCGCGCGGGCCACCTTTTTCCTGGTGGGCGAACGCATCGGCCAGCAGGCCTACCTCGTGCAGCGCGAGCATGACGAGGGCCACAGCATCGCCAGCCACAACTACCAGCATGTCTATGCCAACAGCACGCCGGCTTCAGTGCTGAAGACCATGCCGGCCAAGGCGGATGCGGCACATGTTGCGGCGATCGGAATCCCGCCCGCCTATGCCCGGGCCCCCGGTGGACAATGGCAGCGGATGGCGGAGGCCCAGATGGGCTGGCCGCTGATCCAGTGGTCGGTGGACGCCCAGGACTGGCAGGGGGAGGACGGCCCAGATCCGCGCATCACGGCAGACAACATCGTCGCCGGAGCCGATGCCGGCGGCATCATCCTCATGCACGACCTCAAGCGCAATTCCATCGCGGCCACGGAGAGGATTGTTCAGCGGCTGCATGAGCAGGGCTACATGTTTCTGACGGTCGACGAGCTATTTGCCAAGGATGGTGTGGCGCTCATGCCGGATACGCCCTATTGGCGCTGCAGCGACGGGCAGACGACCAGGTGAGCCATTGAACGCCCGGGGAAACTCCCATTGATACAAAAAGTGCCTCCTGTCCGGCATTGCGGATGGGAGGCTTTCTTTGCGTCAGTTGCGGCTCTCGGCAGGTGATCCCTGGCTTGGCATCCCTATGTACCCTATGCCCTCCGGGGACCCTGGTAGGGATTATAGCAGAAAAGGTGGAAAAAGTCAAGAGGTACAAGAATAAATGTTCTCTTAAATCTGTGTAACAAGGGGCGTAGGCCGGTTCCGGTGCGTTGACAGTGCGGCAGTGCAGGGAGTATAATAAGACGACACAATGCAAAGGATGGAGGCGGCGTAGATGCGCAGGATGATGGCAATGCTGCTGGCGGCGATGCTGCTGGCGCTGGTATGCGTGCCTGCCCTGGCCGAAACGGTCATCGACCCGAAGGAGGCGCGGGGCATCGTGCCCGTTGACGAGGGCCTGAATGAGATCCCTGCGGGCGTCAGCCCCACCACGGGACGGCAGCTGGCAAGCCTGGCCAAGCCCTCCGGCTTTGCGGGGCTGGCTGTGACCGGGCGCTATCTGCCCATGCTGGTGCAGATCGGCAATGACTCCGGCGGCGTGGGGGAGCGGGCCCCCTGGGGCATTGCCTATGCGGATATCATCTATGAGATGCCCCTGACCCGCAATGAGGCGACCCGCATCACCGCGGTGTTCTCCGACCTGATCCCGGATTCGGTGGGCTATGTGCGCTCCGCCCGCGTGGGCCATGTGTGGCTGCGGGAGGAGTGGGACGGCGGCTTCCTCTACTATGGTCAGCAGGAGGTCGATGGCAGCGACGTGAAGGCGGAATTCCGCAAGACCGGCGCGACGGGCAAGGGCGTGCTTTTCAGCGGAACCGCCGGCGGTACGGCCTGGAAGCACCTCTATACCACCCGCAAGCGCCTCAAGAGCCCCTACAACATCGACGCCAATGTCGCCGCCATGAGCAAGCTGGTGCCCCAGGAGCATATCGCCCCCAACCATGCCTTCCGCTTCACCGACGAGGCGCCGGAGGGCGACAGCGCCAAATATGTTTACATCGACTGGGGCGACGGCGCGTCCAACTACGCTTCCCGCCTGGTGTACCGGGATGAGTGGCAGGGCTACATCCGCAACGTTGGCCGGGACAAGGCGGACTGGTATGCGGACCGTGACGGGATCGATGGGGCGATCGCCTTCAACAACGTGATCGTGCAGTTTACCCGCGTGGAATACAACCATAACAACAAGCTGGAGCCCGTGGTCTATGTGGTGGGGGAGAAAGGCGCGCCTGCGGAGGGCAACGCGGACTTCTTCATCGGCGGCAAACACATCTCCGGCTGCTGGAAGCGCGACGGCATGTCCAGCCGCACGGTCTATTACGGCCCGGACGGACGGGAGATCGAGCTTCAGCGCGGCAGAACGCTGATCGTTATCTTCCCCGACGACGGGGAGGACGGCAAGAGCGTATCTTACAAGTAAGGCGGAATCATTATGGACATTCGCATTTTCGGCACCGCAGAGGATTCCATTGTCGATGGCCCCGGCATCCGGTTTTCGGTCTTTACCCAGGGCTGCCCGCACCATTGCCCGGGCTGCCACAACCCGGAGTCCCATCCCTTTGAGGGGGGGCGCACGGCGGATACGGCGCAGATCATCGCGCAGATGACGCAGAACCCGCTGCTGGACGGCCTGACGCTTTCTGGCGGCGACCCCATGTGTCAGCCGGAGGCATGCCTGGAGCTGGCAAAGGGGGCAAAGGCTGCGGGCCTGAACGTCTGGTGCTACACCGGCTACACCTGGGAAGCCCTGCTCCGGGAGAATGACCCCGCCCGCATGGCTCTCCTGCAGGCGGTGGATGTGCTGGTGGACGGCCCCTTCATCCTCGCCCAGCGCTCGCTGGAACTGAAATTCTGCGGCAGCCGCAACCAGCGCCTCATCGACGTGCCCAGATCCCTCACGGCAGGGGAGATCGTGGGCTGGGAGGCAAAAAAGTGGTGAGCCGGGCAGCGCTTTTTCAGAATTTTTCTTGAAAATAGGGTTGACAAATTCTCCTGCCTTTGCTATAATCTATATCTGTCAGCAAGAAGTCCTGACGGATGGATTGCCTGGTTTCCGGCCTGCGCCTGTAGCTCAGTCGGATAGAGCAACGGCCTTCTAAGCCGTGGGTCGGGGGTTCGAATCCCTCCAGGCGCGCTGATTGGTGGAGAACGCCACCGATGAGGTCGAGCGAAAGCTCGACTAGCGAAAGCAATTGCTTGCAATTGCCGAGCGTAGCCAGCACGCGCTGATAAGCGCGGGATGGCCGAATGTGGAGGATATAGTTCAGTGGTAGAGCGCCAGATTGTGGCTCTGGATGTCGTGGGTTCGAGCCCCACTATTCTCCCTCTTTTTCTTTTCAATCGGGTGAAACCCGACTTCGGGCTGCTGCGCAAGCGGCAGTGCCAACCTGCGATGGGGTGTAGCCAAGTGGTAAGGCACGGGACTTTGACTCCCGCATTCGCAGGTTCGAGCCCTGCCACCCCAGCTGTATGACCCATTAGCTCAGTCGGCAGAGCACTTGACTTTTAA
>JAFQEB010000042.1 GCA_017399225.1 Clostridia bacterium
CGTGGTCTCATGCGGTATTAGTACAAGTTTCCCTGTGTTATTCCCCACTGAGAGAAAGGTTGCTCACGCGTTACTCACCCGTCCGCCGCTAAAACAGATCTAAGCAAGCTCAAATCTGTCTCCGCTCGACTTGCATGTGTTAGGCACGCCGCCAGCGTTCGTCCTGAGCCAGGATCAAACTCTTGCGTTTAATCCTTTTATCTAACCGGTTCCACCGGCAAGACTCAACTCATTCGGAATTACTGTCTCTTGTTTGCGTTCTTTCTGTTCTGTATCGTTTTCAAGGTTCAGTGCTCACCCTCCGGCTTTTGGGAGCCGTGCGAGTCAGCTTGTACATATTATCATCCCCCAAAGAAATTGTCAACAGATTTTTTTCAGTTTTTTCAGCTTTTTTTGAAAGTTTTGCGAAATCCGAACTTAGTCTCCAAAAAGCAAAAAATTCATTCCGCTTTTAGGCGGAATGAATCTCGTTCTCATTCCAAAAAGATTCGTCACTTTGGGGAATGCGTTCCAGTCATCTGCCTTCCCGCAATCACCGGGCGGGCAGCGGCTGCGGCCAGCGTCAGCAGCTCATCCACCGCCTGCACAAGTGTCGGATCCAGCACGGGCGCCCTTCTGCGCGTCAGCATTTTGGCACACGCCCGCGACACATAGCACACCACGGCGATCTGGTCGGGCGAGGTCATCCCCCGCGCCCGCAGGCAGGCCAGTACCGGCTCCGGGCAAAGCAGATGGCTGGCAAAGCAATCCGCCTCCTCTTCCGCGGCGGCACAGCTTTCCGCATGTCCCAGCAGCCGGTGCCCCAGCTCATGCGCCAGGGTGAAGCGCAGGCGCGCCGGATTTCCCGCGGGATCGTAGGCCACGATGTATTCCGTCTTACCTTCCGCATCCTGCCGGAAGGTCACTGCGTCTGCATATGCGATCTGCCGGGCAAACGCATCAACAGATATCCCCAGCAGATCCGCAGCGTCGGCGTAGGTCATGACTGTCGTGTCTCGGCAGGCACGAAGGATCCCCAGCGGGTCCACAGGCAGCACGTCGATCCTGCGCTCCGCCAGCACGCGGAGGGCCATGTTGGCCGCCCGGGTCAGATCCGCCGGACGCATCACCGGCCATCCTTTCCGGCCTCCGTGCCAAAGGCGTGCGCAAACAGGGCCCGGCCCACGGCAAGGTACTTTTCCTGCTCGTCCGGCGTCAGCTGCCGGAAGGCACGGGTCATGACGTGGACGTTCTCATCCTCATCCGCAGGCGGCAGGGGTGCGTCATGGCCGCAGAGGTCGTCAATGGTGGTGCCGAAGATATCGGCCATGCGGGTCAGGGCGCTGATGTCGGGCTGGGTCTGGCCCCGCTCCCACTTGCCCACGGACACCGCAGAAAGCCCCAGCAGATTTCCCAGGGCCTGCTGAGACATGCCCGCCTGCTGGCGCAGCGTACGGATGCGCGATGCGTACATATATATCACCTCGCTTTCATTATATAACCTGCGGTTCATTTTTTCAATACCCAAAAGTTACTTTTTCCTATTGACATAAACCTTCGGGTACATTATAATAACCTTGCGTTCATATAGCGAATATATGTTCTCCATTTTGATCCGTAAGGAGGTTGACAATATATGACCAATCATGAGCTGATGCAGCAGTATCGCACAACCGTGCTTGATCTGCAGGAGCTGGAGGTGCAGCTGAACCGGGCGATCCGCAGCGGGAGGCCCTCGGATGTGCGGAGCCCGTCCTTTGACCACACGCCCGGCACGAACGACCCCGTCGCTGCATCCATGCAGGAGGCCGACGGACTGGAGGCGATGATCGTACGCAAGCGCAGCGAGCTGGCGGAGATGGCCATGTCCATCGGGCAGGTGATGGCGAAGATCAGCGGCTTCCGCACCTTCATGGTGGTGCAGCAGTACTACCTGCAAGCCTCCACGGATGCGCAGATCGGCCTTCGCCTGGGGCTGAGCCGCGCACGGGTCAACCAGATCCGGCTGGACTGGGCGGCACAGGCAGGCTGACTGGCACGGACTATCACGGACTGGCAAAGATTATCACCGATTAGCAAAGATTTGCTTGCATTATCACGCCGCCTGTGTTATTATGGTAGCGTGGAAAACAAGAACAAATGTTCCCGATAGCGTTCCCCGATCCCGGGGAGCGCTTTTTTCACACCACTTTACAGAAAGGACGCTGACAAGCCTATGACACCCGCCGACACCGGCCATGACATCGCCACGCCGGAGGAGGTGCTGGCGACCTTCACGCAGCTGATGCGGAGCGAAAAGACCAGTGAGCAGCTCAAGGCCGCAGAGCAGCTGGCCAAATACCACAGCCTGTTCACGCCCCGGGAAAGCGCAGGCTTTTCGCCGGAGCTGATCGCTCAGATCGAGGCGGCCGTGGATCAGATCGCAGCCAGGCAGAGGGAGGACGGCGATGCACCGCGCGGCAGCCATTGAGCTGCTGCTTACGCAGCCTGTGCAGATCGCCCGCTGGTGCGGCCTTGACCGCCTGCAGGACGGGCTGCACGGCCCCTGGCTGCGGGAAATGCTGACCGGCAGGGAGGACATGACCCTGCTGGCCCATCGCGGCAGCTACAAGACCACCTGCCTGGCCTTTGCCATGGCGGCGATGCTTCTGCTGTATCCGACGAAAAACCTCATCTTTATGCGCAAGACGGACGAGGACGTGACGGAGGTGCTGCGGCAGGTAAAGCTGCTGCTGCGAAAGGAACCAATGCAGTACCTGAGCGCCTGCATCTACGGCGAGCCCGTGCAGCTTGTGCGCAGCGATATGTTCACCGTGCACACCACCTGCTTTACCGCCCCGCGCGGCACGCCCCAGCTGCTGGGCCTGGGCACCGGCGGCTCCCTGACCGGCAAGCACGCGGATATCGTCATCACCGACGACATCGTCAACCTGCAGGATCGCACCTCCGGCGCGGAAAGGCGGCGCATCTGCGGCATTTATCAGGAGCTGCAGAACATCCGCAACCCCGGCGGACGCATCATCAATGCCGGCACCCCCTGGCATCCGGAGGACGCGATCTCCCTGATGCCCAACGTCCGCCGCTACGACTGCTGGCATACTGGCCTCCTGGACGAACGGAAGCTCCGGCAACTGCAGCGCGCCATGAGCCCTTCCCTCTTTGCAGCGAACTACGAGCTGCGGCACATCGCTTCCGACGGAGCACTCTTTTCGCAGCGGCCCGAAACGACCGCGGACGCCACCCTGATCCGGGACGGCATGGCGCACCTGGACGCAGCCTACGGCGGAAGCGACTGCACCGCCCTCACCTGCATCCGCATCCTGCCGGATGGACGCGCCTGCCTGTACGGGCGGCTCTGGCAGAAGCATGTGGACGCGGTGATGGACGAGGCGCTTGCCGAATGCGACCGGCTCCTGTGCGGGCCGATCCTTTTGGAGACCAACGGCGACAAGGGGTATGTGGCCCGGGAGCTCCGCAGGCGCGGCGCACAGGTGCGGCCCTATGCCGAGAACGCCGCCAAGCACGTCAAGATCGCCACCTGGCTGCGCAAATGGTGGCCCCGCGTGCTCCTCCTGGAGGGGACGGATCGTGCCTACCTCGACCAGATCCTCGATTACACCGAGGACGCCGCCCACGACGACGCGCCCGACAGCGCCGCATCCCTTTTCCGCGCCCTTGACAGGCGATAAGTACCTATAATAAAGGAGAAACCATATGTTCACCACTATCACATGGCAGGATTATGTCGCTGCCAAAGATAAGCCGGCCCTCCTGCTGGAGGCCGTAGCGCGCTTCAAGGCGTCCCCCGGCTTCACCCAGGCACTGGAGGCCAACTGTTACTTCCGGGGCGAAAACACCCGGGTAGCCCGCAAGACCATCCTGCGCGCCAGAAAGATCGAAAGCCGGGACGCCCAGGGCCGCCGCCGCGTCCGCTCCGCCACGGAGGACGTGGTCGGCAACCGCATCGGCAGCAGCTTCCTCTTCCGTTTCGTGACGCAGCAGAACCAGTTCCTGCTCTCCGAAGGCGTGAGCCTGCCCACCGACGTGAAGCGCCGCCTGGGCGCGGATTTTGACCGCCGGCTGGAGCAGCTGGGCGAAAGGGCTTTGCTGCACGGCTGCGCGTGGGGCTACTGGAACGCCGATCACCTGGAGGTGCTGGAAACGGCCCGGAACAGCTGGAGCGGCTTCTTTCCGCTGCTGGACGAGATGACCGGCGAGGTCCGCCTGGGCGTCCAGTTCTGGCAGCTGGCCCCGGAGCGTCCGCTGTACCTGCGCGTGTTCGACGTGGACGGCGTGACCGTGCTGCGCCGGGAGGAGGAAGGGCTCAAAACCGTCGTGCCCCGCCAGCCTTACCGGCGCAGCGTGCGCAGGGATGCGCTGGGCGAGGCCGTTATCGAGGAGCCCGGCTACGGCAGGCTGCCGCTGATCCCCCTGCGGGCCAACAGCGACGGCCTGAGCGAATTCACCCCGGCCATCCGCGCCAAGATCGACGCCTACGACAGCATCCTCTCCGACTTCGCCGACAATCTGGACCGCGCCAACGACGTGTACTGGGTGCTAAACAATTTCGGCGGCACGATGGAGGATGTGGCGGAGCTGCTGGAGCAGATCAACCGCGTCAAGGCTGTGGCCAATCTTTCCGACGGCACGGGCAGCGCCGCCACCGCCGAGCCCCGCACCATCGAGGTACCCTACGCCGCCCGCCGCGCCGCCCTCGATCTGCTGGAGCGCGCGCTCTATCAGGACTACATGGCCCTGGACACCGACGCCCTGACCGGCTCCAGCCTGACCAACGTGGCCATCCGCGTCTCCGCCGCCAACCTGAACCTCAAGGCCGACCGCTACGAATGGCAGGTGCGCCAGTTCATGACGTCGCTGCTCGACCTCATCGGCAGCCCCTGCGAGGATATCCGCTTCAAGCGGCAGACCATCGCCAACGAATCCGAAATGGTCGGCGATATCGCCGTCATGCGCCAGGACATCGACCGTGAAACGGCGCTGCGCCTCAACCCCTACATCTCCGACGAAGCCATCCCGGCCCTGCTGGAGGGCTCCGCTCAAACCACCGGCTGACCGGCAGACACGAAGCACCGTGCCTGCTTTTTTCATGCAAAGCACCGCATAGAAAGGAAGAAAACATGTCCCTCACCCGAAAGCTCCTGAAGGAACTGGAGCTGAACGAAGAAGCCATCGAGCGCATCATCGCCGCCCATGCGGATACGGTGGATGCGCTGCGCACCGAGCGGGATGCGGCCCTTGCCGCCGTATCCGCCCGGGAGGACGCGGCCGCCGAGCGCGACGCACTGCGCCAGGCCGCCGCAAACCATCTGCAGGAGGCAGAACGCCTCCGCAACGAGTACGACGATTACCGCCGCCAGGTGGAAGGAGAGCGTACCGCCGCCATGCGCGAAGCCGTGCTGCGCGGCGCGCTCTCCAGGGCCGGCGCCAACGAGCAGGCCATCCCCCTGCTGGCAAAGGCCGTTGTCACCGCTGAGGAGGACTGGGAGAACGACGCCCTCCGGGACGAGGCCGCCGCCCTGGCAGCCGTCCGTGAAACGTATGCAGCCTTCTTTGCCCAGCCTCAGCCCCTTCCCACAGATCCCTTCTCCCCCCCGCTGGAGGGCGGACGCCTCACCTGCGAGGAGATCCGCCGCATGTCCGCAGAGGAGATCAACCGCAACTGGACGCAGGTACAGGACGCGCTGACGCAGCGCAGATAACATCAACAATACGATTCGATTTTCAGGAGGATATACATCATGGCTATCACCAATTTCATTCCCCAGGTCTGGTCCGCCCGTCTGCAGGAGAACCTGCAGCAGTCGCTGGTTTTCGGCAGCCTGTGCAACCGCAACTATGAGGGCGAGATCCGCCAGTGGGGCGACACCGTCCATATCAACGCCATCAACGACATCACCGTCAAGCCCTACGACCCTTCCGTTACCATCGACGAGCCTGAGCAGCTCAGCGGCACCGACACCACGCTGGTCATTGATCACGGCGCTTACTACAATTTCACCATCAACGACGTGGACGCCGTGCAGGCCCGCACCGATCTGATGGATGCCGCGATGAAGAACGCCGCCGGCCGCCTGGCCGTGGATACGGAGAAGTACATCCTCAGCGTCATCCTGGAGGACGCGGGCGTCAAGCAGGACAAGCAGTTCTCCCTCTCCGATACCGCGGGCCTCTACGCCCTGCTGCTGGAAATGAAGCTGCAGATGGATATGAACAACGTGCCCCGCACGGGCCGCAAGCTGATCCTGCCGCCCGACCTGGAGGCGCTGCTGCTGCTGGACAACCGCTTCATCACCGGCAGCAGCGATGCTGCCCACCGCCTGGCGGAGGGCGCCGTGGCCCGCGCCGTCGGCTTTGACATCTACGTCAGCACCGATCTGACGGGCAAGTTCATCGCCATGACCAGCGAGGCCGTCACCTTTGCCAACCAGATCACCCGCGTGGATGCTTACCGCCCCGAGAAGGGCTTCTGCGACGGCGTGAAGGGTCTGTGCCTGTCCGGTGCGAAGGTCGTGCAGCCGGAGGCCGTCATCGTCTACACCATCACCGACTGATCGCGCTGCGGGGGATCCCTTCTGTGAGGGGATCCCCCCTTTCCCTAATCTTTATCAGGAGGTAATCCATGACCATCTCTGTTTCCGACGTGATGCGCCGCGTGCGCAATCACTTCATCACCGGCAGCATGGAGGGCAGCTGGCAGCTCTCCGGCGGCCGGCTCCTGCCTGCGGGGCGCTTCATGCCCGGCGAATGGATCGCCATCACCGGGCCGGACGCCCCCGCCGGCGTGTGGCAGCTGGACGAAGACGGCAGTCTCCCCAATGCTGCGGATGCGGCGTGGACGGGCACGATCTGCCGTCTTTCCCCGCCGGAGGATTTCCTGCGGCTGTGCCGGGAGATCGCCCAATGGGCCGAGCGCAATCCGGATCCGGCCCTGCGCAGCGAGCGCTTCGGCGCTTACAGCCGCAGCCAGCATTCCGGCGACTGGGGGCAGATTTTCGCCTCCGCCCTCGCGCCCTATGTCCGCATGTACCCGGAGGTGAATCTCTGATGCCGGAACGCTATTTTGAGGACTTCACCCTCATGGAAAAGCACCTACAGCCGGACTACCTGGGCAGCGAGCGGGTCAGCTTTTCCCCCATCCTTGCCTTCCGGGGCGCTCTGACCCATACCGCCGGCGAGGAGGTCTCCATGGCCGGACGGATCACGCTGCGCAGCGATCCCGTGCTGCTGCACGAATATGACGTGACCCTTGCGCCGGGCGACCATGTACGCCGGGAAAAGGATGGGGCGCTCTACCGGGTCGCGGGGCGCTCCGACGACATGCGCACGCCTGCGTTTTCCGGGCTTTCCTTTGCCCAGGTACCGGTGGAGAGGCTGGTGATCCCGTGCTGACCGAGCTGTACGGCCGTCTGGCTCAATGGCTGACCGTGGAAGGCTTCACCGTCTACGCGGAGGACGCCGTGCCCCCCGAGGCAGCCTTTCCCTTCCTGACGCTGCGGATCGAGCCCGCCCTTTCTCCCTGCGAGGCCGGCTGCGTCACGCTGACCAGCTGGCACCGGAGCAGCGCATCCCACGCGGACAGGCTGGCCGCTGCAGACGCCCTGTGCGCCCTCGTCCCCCGGGGCGGGCTGCGGCTGGTTCTGCAAAGCGGCCTGGCTGTGCTTTTTCCTCAGGAAGCGCCCGCCTCCTGGCAGAAAAGTCAGGAGGCACTGGGCGTCAGCCTCCGCTTCCGGCTGCTGTGCTGCCCCTGTCCATGACCGAAAGGAGGCTGACCGATGTTTGATTCCCTGAATTCCCTGACGCCCTCGAACCTCCAGCTGGGTGAGGGCGTGCTGCTGCGCGGCGTCGACCTGGACGCCGTTCTGCGGCAGGAGGATCCCGCCGCCGCGATGGCCGGAATGGTGCAGGATCCGCAAAAGCTGATCGGTGCGGTGAAGGACGGCTGCGTCTTCCGCTGCGCGCCGGATATGCTGTATCCCACCGCCCGGGGCAAGCGCCCTCCCGCGGCGGGCGAGACCCTCTGCGGCAGCTGGACGGTGACCCTTTCCGGCACGCTGATCGAGCTGAGCCCCATCAGCGCATCCCTGCTGCTGAACGTGCCCCTGTACACGATCGGCCACAATCACACCACCGTCGCGCCAAAGCCCACGCCCGTTCCCGCTGCAAAGAGCAGCCTGTGTTGGGTGGGCGCGGTGGGCACGCGCACCGCCGTGATCGAGCTGCACAACCCCATCGCCACCAGCGGCCTTATGCTCAAGACCCGGCGCGGCGGCACGGGCGAGATGCCCTTTGCCTTCATGGCGCAAAAGAGCGATCCGGCGGCAGCCGCGCTGCCCTGCCGCATCGTGTGGCTGACGGGAGGCGAGGCGGCATGACCCTTGAAATGCAATGCGCACTGGCCCCGGTGATGTGCCGCGCAGGCGCACGGCCGGAGGTTCGATCCGCTCTGGCAAAGGCCCAGGGTCTGACAGAGGAGCTGCTCGACGCGCTGATGGCACATCCGGATGACGCCGCGCTGTTCCCGGCCATCCTGTCGGGCGGCAAATCCGCCATTTTTCCCAGCCGCGATACGCTCCGCCGGTGCCTTGACGAGGAGGCGCTGGCGTTTCTTTATACCTGTTCTCAGGCGGATGCCTGCGAGGTGCTGCAGGTGCTCACCCGCCTGACCGTCGCCCCCAGCCCCGCCGCGCTGGCGCTGCTGCTGGGCGAATACCGCAGGCAGCAGGCAATGACCGGATACGGGCTGCAGCTGCTGTGGCGCATCCTGGCTGACGCCTCCATCCCCGATCCCATGGGGCTCTTTGGCCGGGAAGAACCCCGCCGCAGCCCGGAGGAGATCCGGCGCAGCCTGATCTGCCGGCTGAAAGGAGGCTTCCATGACTGAGCCCTTCCGTCCCGCCGTTCCCACCTGGGAGCTGCCTGCTGCGGCGCTCCGCGCACCCCTGCCGCAGGAGGCTGCCGCCTCTGTCCCGAATGCGGAGCCCCCCTTCCCCTACGATGAAGAAAGCCTTTGCGAGGCCCTGACGCCGCTGATCTCCGCCGCCATCGCCCGCAAGGCCCGCCAAAGGAGGTTCACCCCTTGATCAACCGTTTTTCCTGCACGCTCAACGGCGTATCTCCCCAGAGCGTGCACAGCGCCATCCGCGTGACCGACCTGACGGAGCTGCCCCCGCGCCTGCGGGTGACGACCGTGCCCACCGCCCGCCACGGGCTGCGGCTGCTGCGCCGCGTGCGGGAGAGCCTCACCGTGCGCGTCAGCTTCCTGCTGGCGGACTACGACCCCGTCAGCAGGCGGGAGGCCCTGGCAGCCCTCCACGCCTGGGCCTGCCCTGGCGGCATTCTGACCGTATCCGACCGGCCCGGCCAGCAGCTGCAGGTGGAATGCGATACCCTGCCCATGATGAGCGCCCTGTGCTGGTCGGACGAAATGAGCATCGACTTCACCGCCTATACCGTGCCCTTCTGGGAAACGGCGGAGGAGACCAGCTCAGCAACTACCGGCAGCGCAGCCCTGACCCTCCCCGGTACGGCGGATGACTGCCCCGTCTGCGTCGAGGTCGCCAACACTGGCCCGGACGCGCTGACCGCGCTGACCCTGCAGTGCGGCGATACGCAGATCGCCTTCGAAGGGCTGGCGATCCCGCCGGGGATCGTCCTCTCCCTGGGATACAGGGACGGGCTCCTCTATGCCGAGGCTGACGGCGTCAGCGTGCTGATGCAACGCACCGCCTCCAGCAGCGACTGCCTGCTGGCAGATGCGGGCAGCGCAGTCAGCGTGGCGGTGACGGCAGACCAGCACGTCAGCGCCATTTTCCATGGAAGGGGGCGTTTCCTGTGACGACGCGACAGCCCCGGCTGCTGACCGCAGACCTACAGGAGGCCGCCCGCCTTCATCCGGCAAAGCTGAGCCTGGACCTGCGCCTGAAGCCCCTCTCCACAGCTGAAATGCTGCTGCCGGATTCCGGGCCCGCCGTGGCCGTACGCGACCTGATCGAGCTGTACGATAAGAACGGCAGCGTCGGCGTCTTCCGCGTGTCAGCAATCGACTCTAACCCTGGGCTGACACGCACCGTTTATCTGGAGCACAGCCTTGCCACCCTCTCCGACGGCGTGATCCCCCCGACCAGCTTCACCGGCAGCCCCCGCGAGGCGATGGCGCTGCTGCTGAGCCACCAGCCGGACATGCGCTGGCAGCTGGGTGACGTCGCCCTGCCCGACGACATGACCGTCATCTTCACCTGCGGCTGCACCAATCTGCTGACCGCCCTGATGCAGCTGATGGAGCTGCTGCCCGACGGCGTGATGCTCGCTTTCCGGCAGGATGAGACCGGCTGGTTCCTCCACCTGGCCGCCATGGACGACGCGGACGCCTGCGAGGGGCGGCTGAGCCGCAATCTCTCCGGCGTGAGCATCACCCTGGACGGCAGCGACCTTTGCACCCGCGTGTATCCCTACGGCGCAGGCCAGGGCAGCGACCGCATCGGGCTACGGCCCCTGACCGGCACGGACTATCTGGACTCCGACGCTGCGGCAAAATGGGGCTGCGTGAGCCGCACCTTCACTGCCGGGAACATCTTTGACGTGCCGACCCTGAAGGCGGTGGCGGAGAAGTACCTGCAGCGACACGCCGAGCCCACCGCTTCCATCACCGCCCGGGGGATCGACCTGAGCGCCGCCACGGGCGAAGCGGCAGACAGCTTCCGCCTGGGCCGCATGTGCCGCCTGGCCCTCCCCGAGCATGATGCGGTGCTGCACGAGCGCATCGTGGCGATGCACAAGCCCGATGTCATCGGCCGGCCCAGCCAGGTGACACTGACGCTTTCCAACCGGCTGCACGACGCCTCGGACGAGATCGCCGACATGCTGCGGGAGGTGACCGCCAGCCAGATCATCGGCGGCAGGGTCACGGACGTCACCACCCACAGCCGCGCCGAGGGCACCGCGACCTCCCGGATCGTGCATTACTTCCGCGTGGCAGACTGGGCCGCGATCCTCGCCTGCCTGGTCGCCTTCGAGCCGGACAGCGGCGTGCGCGTGGTGGGGATCTCCGTGGACAATAACCCTGTACCCGACGAGGTATACGCCGCCGGCAGCTTCAATGCGCTGCCCTACCTCAAGCGCGACGAGCTGGGTGTCGTCACCACCGGGCGGCACACGCTGGCCATCTTTCCCGACGCAGGCGCGGTCGAATCCGACGTGACGCTGAAGGTGATCGAAAAAACCTGACCAAGGAGCAACGCTATGACGACTTACATTCACGAAGGGAGGCGGCGCTGATGCTGGATCTGCAGCAGCTGATCGACGATTTCGAGGCCTGCATCGGCTGGCCCTATGCCTCCCCCGGTTCCAATGACGAACGGGGCATCGACTGCTCCGGCATGTTCGTGCGCGCCTACCGCCGACAGGGCGCGCGCATCTATCACGGCAGCAACACCATCTGGCGCAGGCACCTGAGCCGGAAGGGGCTGATCCTCTCCGCCGACGACCTGCAGCCCGGTATGGCCGTGTTTAAATGGAAGGCAAAGACCCCTGAAAAATTCGAGGACGATCTGGGCGACTTCTGCCACATCGGTCTGGTGACCTCCGTCAGCCCGCTGCGCATCGTTCATGCCTCCACCCAGGGGATGCAGGTCAGGGCCGACACGAAGCTGGGCAAATGGCAGTACTGGGGCGTCCTCAGCGAGGTAGAGATGCCCGCGTGGAACGAAGCCCTCCCCACCGCCTCCTGCCTGCGCCGGGGCAGCCGCGGCAGCGATGTGAAGGCCCTGCAGCGGGCGCTGCGCTTTGAAGGCTACGAACTGAAGATCGACGGGATCTTCGGGTATGCGACGGAAAACTGCGTCAAGACCTTCCAAAGCCGCTGCGGGCTGGAACGGGACGGCGTCGTAGGCCCCCTCACCTGGGCCGCACTGGGAGGTGAAGCGGTATGAGCGAGGCGATCCTTGTAGCCGTCATCTCCGGCGTATGCACCCTGCTGGGCAGCCTGGGCGGCGTGATGGCCACCTCCACCCTGACCAGCTACCGCCTCAAGCGCCTGGAGGACGAGGTCGGCAAGCACAACAAGGTGATCGAGCGCACCTTCCGCCTGGAGGGCCGGATGGACGAGTTGGAGCATGAGGTGCGCGACCTGAAGGAATACCACCGGCCCTAAAAGGAGGAATGACCATGAAGATCAACTGGAAGGTACGCCTGCGCAACCGGACCTGGCTGGCCTCCGCCCTGGCGCTGATTATCAGCTTTGTCTACGATCTGCTGGCGATGCTGGAGATCGCACCGCCCCTGTCCCAGGACTGGCTGCTGAACCTTACACAGATCCTGCTGACCCTGCTGACAGCCCTGGGCGTGGTGATCGACCCCACGACCGAGGGCGCATCGGATTCGGACAGGGCGATGAAATACTGATCGGCACACCTTTTCCCGGACATAGCAACGCCTCCTGCTGCAGGTTCTATCCTGCAGCAGGAGGCATCTTTTTAGTTCTTCACGGAAATCTGGGGAAACGAAAGTCGCCGACGGCCAGGGGCTCTGCCCCTGGACCCCGCAAGGGATTTCATCCCTTGACCCTTCCTGCGATTGAGTTGTCAGCCCCTTTGCGGCTGAGCACGCATGGATACAGAGGAAACGAAATCATGTATTACTTAGTGCGTGCGCTTTGGCTCGGATCCATGAACAAGTTCATGGAGTCCTCGCGTCGCTCAATCTTGGCTTCTCCCTTATAGTAGTGAGAGGCGGCCCCCACCTGCGGTGGGGTGCGGAAGTTACAACTGCTCTCTCACTCTCCCCCGGCCTTTTCCGTATTTTCCGTGCCACCCTCTTTTCTATTATTCCTTTACCGGGGCAGCTGACCGTTGACCTCCTCAGGCGTCTTGTAGGAGGGCAGCAGCTCGTGCATACAGGCCCGCATATCGCCCTTCTCATCCAGGCAGCGCTGGAGCGTGGCAAGCATGTTCTCCACATACGCCCACTCAAACTGCTCGGGCTTGGCAACAAAGATCTTGTCCTTGCTGGTGGCTGTGGAGGTCTCCTCGTCCCGCAGCAGCTCCTCATAGAGCTTCTCGCCGGGGCGCAGGCCGGTGTAGACGATCTCCACCGGGGGCGCGAGGGGATCGGCGTAGAGCTGGATCATCCTTTCCGCCAGCTCGCGGATCTTGACCGGCTGGCCCATGTCCAGCACGAAGAGCTCGCCGCCCCTGGCGATGCAGGCTGCCTGCAGCACCAGGCTGGCCGCCTCGGGGATGGTCATGAAGTAGCGGATGATGTCCGGATGCGTCAGTGTCACGGGGCCGCCGCTGCGGATCTGGCGCTCGAAGATCGGCACCACGCTGCCGTTGGAGCCCAGCACATTGCCGAATCGAACGGCGGTGAACTGGGTGGTGGTGCTGCGCTTCTGCATCGCCTCCACCACGATCTCCGCCATGCGCTTGGAGGCGCCCATGACGTTGGTGGGATTGACCGCCTTGTCCGTGGAGATCATCACGAAGCGCTTCGCGCCGTGCTTCAGGGCACAGTTGGCAACGTTCCAGGTGCCGAAGACATTGTTCTTCACCGCCTGCTCCGGGCTGTCCTCCATGAGGGGGACGTGCTTGTGAGCCGCCGCATGGATCACGATCTCGGGCCGGAACTCCTCAAACACCTGCTCCAGCGTGCTGACGTCGCGGATGGAACCCACCCGCAGCTCGACCGTGTTCTTGACGATCTCGCCGTATTTGGCCTTCAGCTCAAAGAACAGGTCGTACATATAATTCTCGCTGATATCGTACAGCACCAGCTTTTCGGGGATGAAGGACATGATCTGCCTGCACATTTCCGAGCCGATGGAGCCGCCGCCGCCGGTGACCAGCACCCGGCGCCCGGCGATCATCGCCTGCACCTCGGACATATCCAGGTGCTTCTCCTCCCGGCCCAGCAGATCCGCGATGTTGATATCGCGCATCTTGCCCTGGCCGCTGCCGGCCTCCTGCATCACGATGTAGCGGCGCACGCGGCAGCCGGTCTCCACGCAGGCGTGCAGCAGCTCCGTCAGGTCGGACTTGGGGGTGGCGATGGCAATGATGATATCGTCGATCCTGTACTGCCGCGCATACTCCCCGACGCGCTGGGTATCCATCACCACGGGCACGCGTCCGATGCGGGCATTGCGGCGGTTGGGATCGTCGTCCACAGCCAGCACCGCCGCGCAGTCGCCGTAGCGGCCCGCCTGGATCTCGCGGATCACCTGCGCGCCGCCCCAGCCGCCGCCGATGACCATCACCCGCCGGGTGGATTTACCGCCCTGCCGGAGGAAGAAATGGCCCGGCTGCAGCGCATGGCGGATCACAAAGCGGCTCGCCGCCAGGAGCACCACGACCATCAGCCACTGGATGGGGTACACCGGGCGGGGCATGAGGAAGAAATAGCCTGCGTCGCCCTGGGGATAGACCAGCGCAGAGATCAGGTAGGTCACGCCGGTGCCCAGGATCGTGCCTGCGCCGATCTGCAGCAGCAAATCCGTTCCGGCATACCGCAGGATGCTCTTATAGGTACCCAGCGCATACAGCAGCCCGACCGTTGCCGCCACCAGCAGCGGCACGGAATGCCACAGATTGTCCACATGCTCGGCAGGCAGCTGCATATCATGGTACACCTGCAGGGCAAAAACCAGCGAGGCCGTTACGATCAGCGCATCCATCCCCATCAGCAGCGCCACGCGCAGGCCCTGGGGGATGCGTTTTTTCTCCTGTTTCATCGAACCACTCCTGTTACTGGGCAGATTGAACCGCCGTTTTCTCCGCGCTGTCTGCGATCAGCGTCAGGCACTGACGGTAGCTGATGGCCGCTTCGTCCTTGGCGGAGAGGATGACCTCCTCCGGTCGGATGGGCCAGTCGATCCCCATGTCCGGGTCATCCCAGCGCACATGCACCTCATCCTGGGGGGCATAGGGCCGGGTGCATTTGTAGGCGAAGCGCGCCGTATCCGAGGTGACGAGAAAGCCGTGCAGCAGCCCCTCGGGCACCAGCAGCTGGCGGCGGTTCTCCCGGGAGAGATACACGCCCAAACTCTTGCCGAAGGTGGGGCTGCCGGGCCGGACGTCCGTCACCGCATCGTACACCTCGCCCTCGATGACCCGCACGAGCTTGCCCTGGGGCTGGGTCAGCTGCATGTGCATCCCCCGCAGCACCCCGCGGACGGACTGGCTCTCGTTATCCTGCACAAAGGTGCAGGGCGTGCCGTCCAGATGGTGCAGATAAGGGATGAACTCCTCGTTGTAGGTTTCCATAAAATAACCGCGCGCATCCTCGTAGACCCGGGGCTCGACGATGTACACGCCGCTGAGACATGTGGGGATGAAGCTGAACTTGCCCACTGTTTTCCTCCCATATGCTGCGGCGCCTCTCGCGCGGCAAACCGCATAACAATCCAATATAACTATACTGTACCCGGGCCGTTCCGTCAAGCAGAAAACGCCGTAAATCCCCCTGCCGGAACGGTTTTACATTTCTTCATGAAATCGTCGACAGGGCGGGGAAAATGTGCTACAATGTAGGCAACATCGACGTACCATCCTCACAAAAGGAGCGACGCTTATGCCCGCCATCAAATCCCTGTGCCACTGCTGCACCCGCCCGCTGTTCTTTGAGGACGATGTGCTGCAGCTGGAGTGCCCCTCCTGCGGCATGTACAATACCCGTCCGCAGCCCACCGGCCCTTCGCCGGAAACGCTGCAGCGGGCTGCCCAGCAGCGCGAGGCCTGCGATTTCACCAATGCCGAAAAGAGCTACCAGGCGATCCTTGATGAATACCCCCAGCATCACGAGGCACTGTGGGGCCGGGTGCTGTGCCGCTACGGCGTGGAATATGTGGAGGACTGGAAATCCGGCCGGAGCCTGCCCACCTGTCATTTTGCCCAGCGCAAGCCCATGGAGGAGGACAGCGATTACCTGCAGGCCGTCGCCAGCGCGCCGGAGGACATTGCCCGCAAATACCGGGAGGACGCCGCTTATGTGGACGCCATTTTGCAAAACGTCCGCAGCGCCGCAGAAAACTGCCCCCTCTACGATATCCTGATCTGCTACAAGGCCACGGTTCCTGGGAATCCCGAAAGCTACACCAAGGACTTCAACCGCGCCCGCGACCTGTACTACAAGCTGGGGCAGATGGGCTATGAGGTCTTCTTCGCCCATGAGACCCTCCAGCACAGCGCCGGCGCCAACTACGAGGCGATGATCTACCACGCCCTGAACACCGCCCGCGTGATGCTGGTGATCTGCTCCCGCAAGGATTATCTCCAGGCGCCCTGGGTGCGCAGCGAATGGTCGCGCTACCTGGAGCGCACCGACGAGGACAGCACCCGCCACCTCGTTCCCCTGCTGTATGACGAGCTTTCCCCCTCCAGCCTGCCCGCCGCCTTTGTCAACCGCAGCCTGGAGGGCCTGCGGATGAACGACCTGTCCGCGCTGGACAACCTGCGTGCCACGCTGGAGAGCTACATCCCCCGGGCCAAGCCCCAGGAAACTGCCCAGAGCAACACCCAGCTGCTGGGCGTTGAAATGGCCCTGGAGGACGGCCGCTGGGAGGACGCCCAGCCCCTGCTGGGGCCCCTGGTGACTGCGCTGCCCACCTGTGCGCCGGTTCATATCTGTCAGCTGCTGCTGGCCATGCGCCTGCACAGGGCGGAGGAGCTTGCCCAATGCACGGAGCCCTTTGAGGATTCCATCCACTGGGAGCGCGCACTGCGCTTTGCCGCCCCGCGGGAACGCGCTGCCTATGAGGGCTACCTGGCCGCATCCCAGAGCCTGCGCAAAAAGCTGCACGACGACGCCTGCCTCCGTCAGGGGCTGGCAGACCAGAACCTCTCCGCTGCCTTCGACGGCGAGCGGGTCAGCCTGGGCAAGGGCTGCTGCGACCCTTATGTGACGGAGATCAGCATCCCCGAGGGTGTGACGGCTCTGGGCGATCACGCCTTTGCCGACTGCCGGCTGCTGGAAAGCATCACCCTCCCCGACAGCCTGACCACCATCGGCGCAAACGCCTTCTCCGGCTGCACGGCGCTGCGGGAGCTGATCATCCCCGGCGGCGTGACCGCCATCGGCGGCGGCGCCTTCTCCGGCTGCACCGCCCTTGAAAAGGCCGCGCTGCCCGACAGCATTTCCGCCATTGCAGAAAACACCTTCCTGAACTGCGAAAGCCTCCGGCAGATCGATATCCCGGACGGCGTGACCGCCATCGGCGACAGCGCCTTCTCAGGCTGCACATCGCTGGAGGAGGCAACGCTGCCCCCGAGCCTTACTTCGATCGGCGCATCCGCCTTCATGCAATGCTGCAGCCTGCGCAGCGCCGCCATCCCTGCCGGGGTGCGCGCCGTTTCCGCCAACGCCTTCCGCGGCTGCGCCTCCATGACGGCGCTGACGCTGGCGGAGGGGCTGAGCGTCATCGGCGAGCGCGCCTTCTCCACCTGCGAGCAGCTGCGCTTCCTCGACCTGCCCCGCTCCCTCACCCGCCTGAGCGCCGGCGCCTTTGAAGGCTGCTTCGGGCTGTTGGGCGTGGTGATCCCCTCGGCCGTGACCGCCATCCCGCCCCAGTGCTTCAAGCGCTGCAGCCAGATGCGGGAGGTGGATCTGCCGCCCCGCCTGCAGATGATCGGCGACGAGGCCTTCGCCATGTGCGTATCCCTGGAGGAGATCCGTCTCCCCGCCGGCGCATCCGTTGCCAAGGACGCCTTTAGCTCCCACATCACCCCGCTGAAGCTCCGCCGCATGTAAGCGTCTTTTCCCGACACGACGAATCCCCCCGATGCAGCGTTGATACCGCATCGGGGGGATTTTTATGTTCTGTTTGGACCGGTTTGCTTCATGCCGTCAGGCACGGGCTATCGGCTTACAGCTGGGGGCCAGCCTCAACCAGGGCCTTGCCGGCGTCGTTGCCGGTGTACTTGACGAAGTTCTTCACGAAGCGGGCGGCCAGATCCTCGGCCTTCTTGTCCCACTCGGTGGGATCGGCGTAGGTGTTGCGGGGATCCAGGATGCCCGTGTCAACGCCGGGCAGCTCGGTGGGAACCTCCAGGTTGAACATGGGGATCTTCTTGGTCTCAGCCTTCAGGATGGAGCCATCCAGAATGGCGTCGATGATGCCGCGGGTATCCTTGATGGAGATGCGCTTGCCGGTGCCGTTCCAGCCGGTGTTGACCAG